>JBEGVG010000043.1:0-25301 GCA_041178445.1 Pseudomonadota bacterium
CTGGTAACCAATCTGGGCGGCCAGTTCGTTGCCGGGCTGGTCATTCTGGCGGTACTGTCCATTGGACTGTTGGCGCTGGCGCGGGTGGCGCAAAATACGCGCCTGCGCGTCACGGCTGGCGAGGCCAGCTACCGCGCCTTCTTCGATCACGCGGTGGACGGTATCTTCCGCACCACGCCCGACGGCCATTATCTGGCGGTCAACCAGGCGCTGGCCGACATCTATGGCTATCCCAATCCGGAAGGCCTGATCGCCGGTCTGACCGACATCGGCGCCCAGCTCTATGTTCAACCCGGTCGCCGCGAGGAGTTTCGCGCCCTGATGCAGGCCAATGACATGGTGACGGATTTCGTTTCGGAAATTCATCATCGCTCCGGCAGCCGCATCTGGATTTCGGAAAATGCCCGCGCCGTTCGCGACTGGTCCGGTCAGCTGCTCTGCTATGAAGGCACGGTCGAGGACGTCACCGAAAAGTTCGAGCAGGATCGCGCGTTGCGTGCCGCGCTGCGCCAGGCGGAAATCGTCAACAAGATGAAGGCGGCCTTCCTGGCGGCCATGAGCCACGAATTAAAAACCCCGCTGAACTCGGTGCTGGGCTTTTCCGAAATCATCCGCGACGAGGTGTTGGGTCCGGTAGGGCACGATGCCTATCGCGACTATGCCGGTGATATTCACAAGAGCGGCGCGCGGCTGCTGGCCGTTATCAACGACGTGCTTGACGTCTCGCGGCTGGAAGGCGGTCTGCTGACCATCGATGCGCGGGCCGAGAATGTGACGGATGTGGCCGAACAGGCGGTCAAGCTGGCGCAGGGCGTTACCCAGGACCAGCGCAAGATCGAGATCGATGTGCCGGCGGACATGCCGTTGCTGCTGGTGGATCCGCGCCGTCTGGCGCAGGCGCTGGGCATTCTGCTGGCCAATGCCCTGAAGTTTACGCCCGAGATCGGACAGGTTCGCTTCGTCGCTGCGCGGTCCGCGGATGGCGGCGCGCTTCTGACGGTGGCCGATACCGGCATCGGCATGGCCGATGAAACTATCGCGGCGGCGCTGGAGCCGTTCCGTCAGGTCGACAACAGTCTGGCGCGCCGTTTTGAAGGCACCGGCCTGGGCCTGTCGATCGCCAAGGCGCTGGCGGAACTGCATGGCGGCTCCTTGTCGGTCCAGAGCGCGGTGGGCGAGGGCACCATAGTGACCATCGCCCTGCCGCCGACGCGCGTCTGCGCCCAGACCGGCGCCACCAAGGTCGCCTAGTTTTTTTGTTTGTGCCGGACGCGGGCCAGGGGGTACATCCCCCGCCATGTCAGCGCATCCTTCCGCATTGGTGCTGTTTTCGGGTGGACAGGATTCCACCGTCTGCCTGGCCTGGGCGCTGACGCGCTTTGACCGGGTGGAGACGGTTGGCTTTGACTATGGCCAGCGTCATGCCAGCGAGTTGGCGGCGCGGCCGCGCATCCTTTCGAGAATCCGCGAGTGTTTTCCCGCGCTGGCGCCGCGCCTGGGCGAGGATCATCTGTTGCCGCTGGATGTGCTGAAGGTGATCGGCGGCAGTGCGCTGACCGATGACTTGAAGATCGAGATGGGCGCGGGCGGCCTTCCCACCAGCTTTGTCCCGGGGCGCAATGTGATGTTCCTCACCGCCGCTGCCGCGCTGGGCTATCGCCGCGGCATCGCCGATCTGGTGGGCGGCATGTGTGAAACCGATTATTCGGGCTATCCCGATTGCCGTGCCGAAACCATCGCGGCGACGGCCCGGGCGCTTTCCCTGGGCCTGGCGCGGGAGGTGCGTGTGCATACCCCGCTGATGGAGTTGGACAAGGCGGCCACCTGGAAGCTTGCGGAAGATCTGGGCGGCACAGCGTTGGTGAATCTGATCGTGGAAGACAGCGTCACCTGTTACGAAGGCGACCGCACACAGCGTCATGACTGGGGCTATGGCTGCGGGGCCTGTCCGGCCTGCGAACTGCGCGCCGCCGGATATCTCAGATACATGTCCCATGACCTATAGCGTCAAGGAGATTTATTACACGCTGCAAGGCGAGGGCGCGCAGACGGGCCGCGCCGCGGTCTTCCTGCGATTTGCAGGCTGCAATCTGTGGAGCGGCGTGGAAAAGGATCGCCATGACGCGGTCTGCAAGTTCTGCGACACGGATTTTGTAGGAACGGATGGTCCAGGCGGCGGCAAGTTCACCGACGCGCCCGCGCTAGCCCGCGCCGTGGCGGCGGCCTGGCCGAAGGAGGCGCGCGGCAAGCCCTATGTGGTCTGCACCGGCGGCGAACCGTTGCTGCAACTTGACAGTGCCGCCATTGCCGCGCTGAAGGAGCAGGGATTTGAGATTGGCATTGAAACCAATGGCACGCTGTTGCCCCCGCCCGGTCTCGACTGGATCTGCGTCAGTCCCAAGGCGAATGCGCAGCAGAAGCTGCTACGCGGGAACGAACTGAAACTGGTCTATCCGCAGGCCGGCGCCCCGCCGGAGCGTTTCGCCGGGCAGGATTTCCAGAATTTCTTCCTGCAGCCGATGGACAATGAAAACCGCGCGGCCAATACCGAGGCCGCCACGGCCTATTGCCTGGCCCACCCGCAATGGCGGTTGAGCCTGCAAACCCACAAGCTGATTGGTATCCGCTAGAAGCGGGTGACGATCTTGTCCAGGTCAGGACGCGGGCGCTCTTCCAGCGCGTCCTTCGCGGTGCCAATATAGATGAATCCCGCCACCCGCTCGCCCGGCTTCAGTCCCATCCTGGCCTTGACCTCGGGATGATAGGCGTACCATTCGGTCAGCCAGTTGCCGACAAAACCCAGCGCCGTGGCCGCGATCAGGATGTTCTGGCACACCGCGCCGGCCGACAGTTCCTGTTCCCAGAGCGGAATCTTGTGCTGTTCGCGCGCCGCCGATATCACGCCGATCACCAGGGGTGCGCGCAGCAGCCGGCCGCGTTCTTCTTCCACCTGCTTGGCGCGTTCGCCTTCGGCCTGCATGACGTCGGCCAGTATGTCGCCGAAACGCTCGCGGCCCTTGCCTTCAAAAATGATGAAGCGCCAGGGAAACAGCTTGCCATGATCGGGCGTGCGTGCCCCGGCCTGCAAAATCTCCTCGATCTGCTTTTTGGAAGGGCCCGGACCCGTCATCGCCTTGGCCGAACCGGAACGGCGCGTCAGCAGCAGGTCCAGGGCATGCGGCGCGGGATGGTTGAACGTATCGCCTTTAGACATGCAGCCTTGATATCAGGCCGACAGCCGGTCGCAAGTGCCCGGTATCTCGCTGCCTTTCAGCGCGCAGAAATGCGAAACCGGAACACCCTTCAGGAAAAGAGAGCCGGAAAAGTACTTCCCGGCCACATCGCCCTCGAAAACGAAGCCCTGGCTGTCCTGGGTCATGACCAGATGACGGTCCTCCAGGCTCCAGCGTCCCGTCATGGTCGGCTGGGTGCGCCGGCCGCTCACGGCCCGGCGCGCATCCTCCTGGTAGGTACCGTCCAGGCTCACCTTCCAGCTGAAAACCATGCCGGGAAAGGCGTCGGGGATCAGGATGGTCCATTCCCCCGCCAGTTCGTCGGCGGGGGCTGCCAGCGCCGGTCCGGTCATCATGGGGGGCAGCAGCAACAGCAAAGCCGCCATCAGGCGGACAACCGTATGTCTCAGGGCAGTCATGCAGGCCTCGACTAGGGACGGGTGTTGACCCATATTACCATCTGCCGGGAAAAAAGCCCGATTTTGGGCGTTTTGAAATTCTACAAACTTCCGTGGTAAAAGCTCCGCTCTCAAGGATACACATGGCCAGCCCGCGCGAGAAAGTTTCCACCGTCGACCCCATCTGGAGCAGCCTGCGCCAGCAGGCCGAAACCATGGCCGCGCGCGAGCCGACTCTGGCGGGTTTTGTCCATGCCACCATCCTGCAGCATGAGCGGCTGGAACAGGCACTGTCCTACCACCTGGCCCGCAAGCTGGGCGGGGAGGACCTCAGCCCCCTGGCGATCCGCGAGATGTTCGACGATGCCATGGCCGCAGAATCCGACCTGGGCGCGGCGGTGCGCGCCGACCTGTCGGCGGTGTTCGAGCGCGATCCGGCCTGTCATTCCTATGTCGATGCTTTCCTGTTCTACAAAGGCTTTCATGCCCTGGAGAGCTATCGCGTCTCCCACTGGCTGTGGAGCAACAACCGCCAGGCCATGGCCTTGTTCCTGCAAAGCCGGATCTCCCAGCTTTTCGCGGTGGATATCCATCCCGCCGCCAGGATCGGCCGCGGCATCATGCTGGATCATGCCACGGGTATCGTGATCGGCGAGACCGCGGTGGTGGAAGACGATGTCTCCATCATGCAGGGCGTTACCCTGGGCGGAACCGGCAAGGAAAGCGGCGACCGTCACCCCAAGATCCGCCGCGGCGTTCTTCTGTCGCTGGGCGCCAAGATACTGGGCAATATCGAGATCGGCGAATATAGCCGCGTCGGCGCCGGTTCGGTGGTGCTGAAGGCGGTGCCGCCGCACTGCACCGCCGTGGGCGTGCCCGCCAAGCTGGTCAATTGCGATTGCGGCGAGCGCCCCTCCCATCAGATGGATCATTTCATCGAGGAATTGCCGGGGGATACGGGCTAGACGAAAGCGATTGAAATCGCCATCCAGCCGTGCGAGTTGGGGGCGTCCATTGATGAGGAACGGCTTTGACCCGCAGCGAAATCTGGCGCCTGGAAAAATACCTGCGCAACCTGTTCCGTCTCGACACCATCACCATCGTCGAGCGTCCCAAGCAGCAGGACAGCGTTGAAGTCCAGGTCAATGGCGAGTTCGTCGGCGTGTTGTTCAAGGACGAGGAAGACGGCGAAATCTCCTACGCGTTTAACATGGCGATCCTGGAAATGGATCTGCCCGAACCGCCGGCCGCGCGCTAACCCTCAGCGACGTTCGAACTTCCGGATCAGTGTGTTGACGCCGCTGGACATCTCGCGCCAGCGGGCCAGATAGGCGCGTTTGAAGCGGTAGGAAAAACTCAAATTGTCCGCCAGCGGCTGATCGATCGCCAGGCAGTTGGGGCTGGGCAAGTTGCCGCCGGCCCGCTCGCACAACAGCAGCACCAGGCCATTCTCACTCTCGCCCGCGAACAGGTCGCTCTGTTCGTAGCCGGAATTCTTGCGGAAGGCGTATTGTGTCAGGCCGAAGAAGCCCGCCGCGCCGTCGCGATCCACCAGATAAGGCCCATAAATTCGCTGCAGGCGCGCCTGTGGCGCCAGATTGTTGGCGTCGCCCCGAAGGCTCATGCGAACGACGGGGGAGTCCGGAGCATTGCCCTGGAACAGGTTTGCCTCGCCGTCGGAATAGCCGCGAAAGGACGGAAACAGCGCCGCGAGCGCCACGCTCTCCTGATCACCGCCGGTGCGGGCGGCGGCATTTCCGATATAGTTGGCGGGAATGGCGAAGGCGCTACCGCGCACCGCCAGGTTCACGATGTCCGACTGGCCGGTCGGGGCCGCCGACGGCCGGGGGCCAGGGCGCAGATACCATCCCAGGAACAGGGCCGAGAGCAGCACGATGGCGATGAAAAATGCCAGGGGCAGCCACCAGCCGGAATGCTGATGCATGTCGTCGCGTTGGCCCATATTGCTCATGGACGCCAAGCTTAACATCGCCCGGACCCGGCGCGGGGCAGGGTTGCCCAATTCTTGCGATGCGTGACCTGGAAACATCATTTTTGCGTCATTTCAGGACATGTCAGTTTTATTCAAGGCCGGAGCGGCCTTCATCTTCGCCGCCCTGCTTACCGGGAACCTTCCGCCGCTTAGCCCCCAGTGGCGGGCCGTGGCGGCCGATCTGCACCAGGCTGAGCCCCAGGCCAAGGTGAAGGCGGCCGTCTTTTCTCTGCTCCACAACAAGAAAGGCTGAGGCCAAGGGGCATTCATGCGAAATCTTATTCTGGCACTGTTCCTGCTCGCTGGCGGGCTGACCCTGTCGGGCATAGTGGCCAACAGCTATCGCCTGCTGGCTAGCAAGCCCGAAGGGCGGCTGGCGAGGTGGGCCTATTACGGCGTGATGCTGCTCGCCGGCCCCAGCGTGCTGTTCGAGAATTCCACCCGCTCCTTCCGCAAAAAGGAATGCTCGGGCGCCGCCTATAGCTTCGCCGTTGGCCTGGCGGCCTATTGGGCCTTCATCCTGGGCCTGGCGATGATGAACCTGGGCGAGACTTTATAATTTATAAAAAGAGCGCGGGGCTGCCACGCTCTTTTTCAATTTCACAAAACCGTGAGCATCGAAGCCACCAACGGATGGCGGACAATGTCGCCTTCCGCCAGGCGCACCACCGGAACATCCGGCAGCCTGTCCAGCTTGCCCGCGATATCGGCCAGACCCGAAATGCCCGGAAGCAGATCGGTCTGATCGGGATCGCCGGTCAGCACCATGGTCGAGCGCCAGCCCAGCCGGGTGAGCAGCATCTTGATTTGGGTGTAGGTGCAGTTCTGCGCCTCATCGATCACCACAAAACATTCGCTCAGGGTGCGGCCGCGCATGTAAGCCACCGGCGCGATTTCGATGATGCCGTCGGCCAGCATCGCCTTCAGCCGCTTGGTGCCCAGCCGCTCGGTCAAGGCGTCGTAAAGCGGGCGCAGATATGGCGCCAGTTTCTCCTGCAGGTCCCCGGGCAGGAAGCCCAGGCTTTCGCCCGCTTCCACCGCCGGACGCGACAGCACGATGCGCTGCACTTTGCCCGATTCCAGCGCTTCGACGGCCTTGGCGATGGCCAGATAGGTCTTGCCGGTACCGGCGGGACCCAAAGCCAGAAGGACGCTGTTGGTGTCGATCGCATCCATCAGCTGCTGCTGGGCCGGGCTCATCGCCCGGATATTCTTTACGTATTTTCGGTCTCGGAATTGGCCATCGGGATCGTGCGGGGTCCAGCCGGCACGGCCGGGGAAAAGCGGATGCACATTTTCTTGGGCAAAGGCAGAATCACGCGACTTCGAACGCATAGAGCGTTTGGCCATAAATACTCCCGATGTGTGGTGCGTGTGAGCGAGGGGGAGGGGCTGTCCGGTGTCCCGGCCCTTGGAATTCGTGGCGAACGCAGTGCCAGATGCACCAGTGCCGTTACCTCTTTAATCGCAAGCGGCGAATCGTACCGCCTGTTTCAAGGGTATCTACTTTCGGGACACTGTGTGTGAATAATTGAACGCGATTTCACGAAAGAGATGCGAATGCCGATTTATGCGCTGGATGGCGTGACGCCAGAGATTGCGGACGGTTGTTTTGTCGCGCCCGATGCGGTTCTGATCGGAAAGGTACGGCTGCTGAAAGGCGCGAGCATCTGGTTCGGCGCTGTGCTGCGCGGCGACAATGAGTGGATTACTGTGGGCCAGGACTCGAATGTCCAAGATCATAGCATCATTCACGCCGATCCGGGACAGCCTGTGCAAATCGGTCGCGGTGTCACTATCGGTCACCGGGTCATCATCCATAGCGCCATTGTCGGGGACCATTCCTTGATCGGCATGGGGGCGACACTGCTGAACCGCGCCCGGATAGGGGCGCAGTCGCTGGTCGGTGCGGCATCGCTGGTCACCGAGGGCAAGACATTCGAGGACGGCAAGATGATCCTGGGATCGCCGGCCAGGGCCATGCGCGATCTGACGCCGGAGAAAATGGCGGGACTAAAGACCTCGGCGGAAATCTATGTGGCGAACGCGCGGCGTTATGCCAGCGGCTTAAGGTCCATCACAGCTTAAGTTGGTCGCTTGGCCTGCGCTTATGCGCGCTTTACGGCTCTTTTTTTGATGCCGGTATGTTCGACCGGGCGGGTCCACATCCGGCGGATGCGGGTATCGCTTTCCGGGCCGAAATTGAACCAGGCCGCCTTGTCATGCGCGGCATCCACGATGAACAGCGTGTCGATCTTGCCCAGCTTCTGCACCAGCGCGTTGCGGATGGTGTTGATCGAGGCATCGCTGGACAGGACCCAGGCCTGGGGCATGAAGCGATGCGCCTGGCCGAGGCTGAAAATCTCTTCTTCCAGGCCGCTGATGGAACTGCATTTCATGTCGGCGACGATGACGAAGTGCGAGGGATGGTCGTCCGCTTCCGGTTCGCTGCGGCCGAAGCGGTGGGGCGCGGCCGCAGGCTCGGCAGCAGGCGCCGCCTGTTCGGCTTGTGCGCTCTGAAAAAGGGGCGCCAGTTCGGGATCTTCGATGGCAGGATGAAACTGTTCCTCGCCGGCGCGTGCAATCAGGGAATGGTCCGCCAGCCGGTTCTCGGCATGAAAGCCCTGCATCTGTTCCAGGGTGTAGGGGCCGTAAACCCGGCCGCCGACGCTGATTGTCCAGGATTCCGCCATGACACACTGAATGGAGTTTCAGGAGCAGCCTAGCGGCCAATGGTTACCCATTGGTTGCGATCGGGCCAAAGCCACGCCGCAAACGAAAAACCGGCCTTCCATCAGGCTTGCGCAGGGGGAACTGTGACAGGAACCGGCGATAAAAGTTCCATCAGGTGGCGGCGGTTACTCGACGCTGTAGTTACTCACCGCCCAGCCGCCATTTTCGAAACTCAGGGTAACGGTTTCCACCGCCGCCGCCTTGCGGGCAAAAACCGTGTCATAGCGCACCACGGCGGTATTGCTGCGGCTGAGGTCTATCGACTTCAGGCCGCGGCTGGCGACCGCGCCCAGCGGCGCGCGCTTTGTGGCGGCGTCGGAAGCCCAGGCATCGTTCTTTTGGCGCGCCTTGAAGGCGGCTCCGGCTTCGCTCCAGCTTTGGGAGTAGTTCTGGTCATCCACCAGCACAAGCCATTGCCGCGCCCGGTCGTCGGGGGCGGGCACCGCGCCGCTGATGCGGCGGGCGGGCGTCTGCGAAAAAGCGGGCGCGGCGGTGGTGAAGATCAGCGCAAAGGCGAGCAGGCAACGAGCAATCATGTTGGCCTCGAATAAATGCAATCTATCGCCAGTATAACGCAGCTGGTCCCAAAGGGTTCAGGCGGGCGTCAGCGGGCGCCTAGTATGTGCGCGCCTTGGGCGGGATGTATTCGACATCGTTGGTCAGGGTGTAGGTGTGCACCGGGCGGTAATCGATTCTGGTCTTGCCGGTGTTGACGTCCAACCAGGCCAATGTGTGTTTCATCCAGCCTTCGTCGTCGCGATTGGGGAAATCCTCGCGGGCATGGGCGCCACGGCTTTCCGGACGATTGACCGCGCCGGCCACGGTGACGGCGGCCTGCTGGATCAGATTGTCGAACTCCAGCGTCTCGACCAGATCGGTGTTCCAGATCAGCGAACGGTCGGTAATGCCGATCTCGCCGCGCCGGGCATAGATGTCGGCGATGCGGCGGTTGCCGGCTTCCAGACTTTCGCCGGTGCGGAACACCGCCGCGTCTTCCTGCATCGCCTTCTGCATGGCGGCGCGCATCACGGCGGTGGGCGTGCCGCCCTTGGCATGCCGCAGCCGGTCGAAGCGGTCCAGCGCGTCCTGGCCGGCATTCCTTTCCAGCTCCTGATGCGTTTCGATGCCCTGCAGGGACTTGGCGGCCTGCATGCCCGCCGCCTTGCCGAACACCACCAGATCGATCAGCGAATTGGAGCCCAGGCGATTGGCGCCGTGCACCGAGACGCAGGCGGCTTCCCCGACCGCCATCAATCCATGCACCACGGTATCGGGATTGCCGTCCTTGAGGGTCAGTGCCTCGCCGGTATAGGCGCACGGGATGCCGCCCATATTGTAATGCACGGTCGGCAGCACCGGGATCGGTTCCTTGGTGACGTCCACACCGGCGAAGATGCGGGCGCTTTCCGAAATGCCGGGCAGGCGCTCGTGAATGATCTTTGGGTCGAGATGCGACAGATGCAGGTGGATGTGATCCTTGCCGGGGCCGACGCCGCGGCCCTCGCGGATTTCGATGGTCATGGCGCGGCTGACCACGTCGCGTGAGGCGAGGTCCTTGGCGTTGGGGGCATAGCGTTCCATGAAACGCTCGCCTTCGGAGTTGGTCAGATAGCCGCCTTCGCCGCGCACGCCTTCGGTGATCAGCACGCCGGCGCCGAAAATGCCGGTGGGGTGGAACTGGACGAACTCCATGTCCTGCAGCGGCAGGCCCGCGCGCAGCACCATGGCGTTGCCGTCGCCGGTCTGGGTATGGGCGCCGGTGCAGCTGGCATAGGCGCGGCCATAGCCGCCGGTCGCCAGAATGACCTTGTGGGCGCGGAAGCGGTGGATGGTGCCGTCATCGAGATTCCACGCCATCACGCCGCGGCAGGCGCCGTCTTCCATGATCAGGTCGAGGGCGAAATACTCGATGAAGAAATTGACTTCATGCCGGATGCACTGGCCGTACAGCGTGTGCAGCATGGCGTGACCGGTGCGGTCGGCGGCGGCGCAGGTACGTTGCACGATGCCCTGTCCGTAATTGCTGGTCATGCCGCCAAAGGCGCGCTGGTAAATCTTGCCTTCCTCGGTACGGCTGAAAGGCATGCCGAAATGCTCTAGCTCGTACACGGCTTCGGGCGCGTTGCGGCAGAGATATTCGATCGAGTCCTGGTCGCCCAGCCAGTCCGACCCCTTGACGGTGTCGTACATGTGCCAGCGCCAGTCGTCCTCGCCCATATTGCCCAGGCTGGCCGCGACGCCGCCCTGGGCCGCCACGGTGTGGCTGCGGGTGGGAAACACTTTGGTGATGCAGGCGGTCTTCAGGCCGCGAAGCGCGCATTCCAGCGTGGCGCGCAATCCCGCGCCGCCGGCGCCGACAACGACGACATCAAAAGTGTGATCGACAATCTCATAGGCGGGCATGAAAAATTCCTAGAAAACGGATATGCGCAGCAGCGCGATGAGGCAGGCCGAACCGGTGGCGATCACGAACAGGCGCACCATCAGGAACAGGAAAATCTTCATGCCGGGGGAGTGGATGTAATCGTCGATCACGACCTGCACGCCCAGCGCCGCGTGATAGAGCGAAATGACGACAAAGGACGCCATCAGGATGGCGTTGACCGGCTGGGCGAAGAATTGCAGCGGCGCGGAGGTGGTGGTGCCCGACAGGCCGATCGCGACATAGCCGAACCAAAGCGACAGCGGCACCAGGGCGGCCGCGGTGATGCGTTCGCGCCAGAAATGGCCGGTGCCAGAATGCGACGAACCCAGGCCCTTTACGCGGTGCAGCGGGGTTTGCAGGGATTTCATTGCAGATACCCCCCGTGACCGGTCCAGACGATGGCAAAGATGATGAGGGCGGACAGGAAGGAGAGGGCGAAGATGATCACACTGTTACGCTCCGCTAACTTCTTGTCGAAGCCATAACCCAGGTCCCAGGCCAGGTGCCGGATGCCGTTGAAGAAGTGATAGGCCAGCGACCAGGTGGCGCCGAACAGAACCAGCATGCCCAGCGGCGAAGCGGCCAGGGCCATGAAGGTCTGGTAGCCGCCGTCCAGCCCGTTGGAAATGGCGACCAGCCACCAGGCCAGTATCAGGGCCCCAACCGTCAGCGCCATGCCCGTGGCGCGATGGGTGATGGAGGTCATCATCGTGACCGGCCAGCGATAGATGGTGAGATGGGGTGAAAGCGGGCGGGTGGCCTGGGCCGGTGCTTGCGGGTTTTCCGCCATAAAAGCCTTCCAAAACGAACAAAAAAACGAAGCGGGGCGCAGTGTAGGGGTGGGCCCGCGCCAGTTCAACCGGACTTGCCGCAGACCCGCTATCGAATTCCCACGCGGCCCGGGGCGGGCGCCAGACCATGATTCGGTACGCCTTGCAGCGCCGGGCGGAATCCGGCACTTACAGCCACATGGCTCGCCCCGTCCTGATCGCCCCTTCCATCCTCTCCGCCGACTTTTCCAAGCTCGGGGCGGAGATCGAGGCCATTGAAGCGGCGGGGGCGGACTGGATCCATGTCGATGTGATGGACGGCCATTTTGTTCCCAACATCACCATCGGCCCCGCCGTGGTGAAGGCGCTGAAGCCCCATGGCAAGAAGCCGTTCGATGTGCATCTGATGCTTGTGCCGGTCGATCCCTTTATTGACGCCTTCGCCGAAGCGGGTGCCGACGGGCTGACCGTGCATCCGGAAAGCGGGCCGCACGTCCATCGCACGCTCCAGCATATCCGCAAGCTGGGCAAGAAGGCGGGCGTGGTCCTCAATCCGGGCACGCCGATCGACGCGCTCGACAATCTGATGGATCTGGTGGACCTGATCCTGATCATGAGCGTCAATCCCGGTTTTGGCGGCCAGAGCTTCATCGAAAGCCAGCTGGAAAAGATCGCGGGCGCCCGCAAACGCATCGATGCGACCGGCCGGGACATCGCGCTGCAGGTCGATGGCGGCATCACGCCGGACACCGCCAAGCGCGCGATTGCCGCCGGCGCCACCGTGCTGGTCGCCGGCACGGCCGTGTTCCAGGGCGGGCCTTCGCGCTATGCCGACAATATCAAAGCCTTGAGGGGTTAGGGGTGCAGGCGCAGCAGCTCCTGCCGCTCCTTCTTGAACTGACAAGGGCCGGCATTCGCCGTGGCGTTGCTCCCTTCCAGACCTGGTGGCGGCGCGGCTGGATTTATCGCCGCTTTCTCAAGGGGCAGCTTGCCGACCATATCGTGTTCCATCCCTGGGACGCGCTGCCGCGCCGGCTGGAAGATGCCGACAGCCTGTTGTGCGGGCGCTTCCGGTTTCACGGCCAAAGCCTGGACGTGCCCGAAGGGGCTTCGGTGTTCGACCTCAAGCCGCCCAATACCGCCTGGCACGAAGCGCTGCACAGTTTCGCCTGGCTTCCGGCCCTGTCCACCGCCGGCGGCGATCCCTCGCGGCGCCTGGCCACCAACCTGATCGGCCAGTGGATCAAGCGTTACAGCAAGTATTCGCCAACCGCCTGGGCGCCGCACATCATGGCGCGGCGGCTGGCGCACATCTTCAGCCATGGCCGGCTGGTGATCCTGAACTCCGAAATGATGTGGCGCTCGCGCTTGTTCGTGTCCTTGCGCGAACAGTGCAAGATGCTGGAACGCATTTCGATGGAAGCGCCGGACGGACTGCCGCGCCTGGAAACCGCCGCGGTGCTGGCGCTGTCCGGCCTGTGCCTGGACGACAGCCGCAAGCGGCTGGAAACAGGACTGGCGCGGCTGGAAAGCGAGATCGAACGCCAGATATTGCCCGATGGCGGCCATGTCAGCCGCTCGCCCGAAGCGCTGCTCTCGGCCTACCGCCATGTCATCATGGTGATGGAAGCCCTGAGTGCGGTGAACGAGGAGCCGCCGCATGGGTTGCGCAACGCCCATGACCGGCTGGCGCCGATGCTGCGCTTCTTCCGTCATGCCGACGGCGCCTTGGCGCTGTTCAATGGCGGCGCGGAGGGCGATCCGCGCATGATCGCAGGGCTGCTCGCGCGTGACGATATTCGCGGCCAGCCCTTTTATCATGCGCGCCACAGCGCCTATCAGCGCCTGACGGCGGGACGCGCGCTATGCCTGCTGGACTGCGGCAAGACGCCGGAGGGCGCTTTTGCGATCGGCGCCCATGCCGGGGCGGGGGCGTTTGAACTGTCGTCGGGCAATGACCGCATCGTTGTCAATTGCGGCTCCGGCGGCCTGACGCATCAGGCCTGGAACGCGGCGCTGCGCGCAACCGCGGCGCACTCCACCCTGACGCTGTGCGATACCTCCAGCGCCCATATTCTGCCGGCCGGAATCGCGCGCGACCTGCTGGGACTGCGCCTGATGGACGGACCCAAAGAGCCGGTGTCACGGCGGGTCGAGACGGCGCAAGGCTGGACGGCGGAAGCGATGCATGACGCCTATGCCGAGCGGTTCGGCCTGCGCCACGAACGCCAGATCACCATGTCACCGCAAGGCCTGATGGTGACGGGCCGTGACCGGCTGGTGCCGGTGGATGAAAGGGGCGCGGCGGGGCTGAACTTTGCCGTGCGCTTCCATATTCACCCCGATGTACGCCTTTCGCGGCTGGATGGGGGCGGTATCCTGCTCAAGCTGCCGGGCGGCGAGGGGTGGCGGTTCCGCGCGGGCGGGGGCACCCTGGAGGTGGAGGAAAGCGTCTATCTGGGCGGCCCCACCGTGCGCCGGACCGAGCAACTGGTCATCAGTGGCACGACCAAGGACTCACCTGCGGAAATCGCATGGGTGTTCGAGCAGATTGTCGCGTAATGCCAGGGTTGTTCGCAGCAGTCCCACCATGTCAAAATAGCCGCAAATCACCCGTGCTTTCAGGAGTTTGCCCGTAATGGTCGAGATCATGCTGCCCAAGGCCAGCCGGGTGAAAAAGGGCAAGGTCTGGCCTGCGGAAAAAGCGGTCAACGGCAAGAAGCCCAAACGCGCCAAGGAATTCAAAGTCTATCGCTATGATCCGGATGCCGGCGGCAATCCCACCGTTGATACCTACACGGTTGATCTGGACAGCTGCGGCCCGATGGTTCTGGACGCGCTGATCAAGATCAAGAACGAGATCGACCCCACTCTGGCCTTCCGCCGCTCCTGCCGCGAAGGCGTATGCGGTTCCTGCGCCATGAACATCGCCGGCGGCAACACGCTGGCCTGCACCAAGGCGATCAACGACGTTTCGGGCGCAGTGGCAGTCTATCCCTTGCCGCATATGCCGGTGGTCAAGGATCTGGTGCCCGGCCTGAGCAATTTCTATGCGCAATATTCCTCCATCCGGCCCTATCTGCAGACCGACACCGCGGAGCCGGAAAAGGAATGGAAGCAGACGCCGGAAGACCGCGCCAAGCTGGACGGTCTTTACGAGTGCATTCTGTGCGCCTGCTGCTCGACCTCATGCCCCAGCTATTGGTGGAATTCCGAACGCTATCTGGGCCCGGCGGCGCTGCTGCAGTCCTATCGCTGGCTGATCGACAGCCGGGACGAGCAGGTGGGTGCGCGGCTGGACGATCTGGAAGACCCCTTCCGGCTTTACCGCTGCCACACCATTATGAACTGCACCAATAACTGCCCCAAGGGGCTCAACCCGGCCCAGGCCATCGGCGAGATCAAGCAGATGATGGTCAAGCGGAAGGCCTAGGAGCGACCACGAACCCATAGCGAAGCGAAGGGCATCGTGGCGCGACTGAAAGGAAAAAGCGTGTTCCCGGAGCGGCTGGCCAAGGGCTATCAGTCGTTTATCGGCGGGCGGTTCGCCTCCGAGCGCGCCCGCTATCAGGAACTGGCAGGCCTCGGCCAGAAGCCCAGCATCATGGTGATGGGCTGCGTCGACAGCCGGGTGTCGCCGGAAGTGATTTTCGATGCCGCGCCGGGCGAAATCCTGGTGGCGCGCAATGTCGCCAATCTGGTGCCGCGCTATGAACCGGGCGGTGGCCAGCACGGCGCCAGCGCGGCGCTGGAATTCGCGGTGAAGGCGCTGCGGGTCGAGCACATCATCGTGCTGGGCCACGCCTTCTGCGGCGGCATCAAGGCCTTTGTCAGCGATGCCGATCCCTTGAGCGAAAGCGACTTTATCGGAAAATGGATGAGCCAGATCGCGCCCGCCGCCGAGGCCATCGGGCCCCAGGGCGGAGAGGACGAGGAATCCTACTTGCGCAAGCTGGAATTTGCGTCGGTCGAGCTCAGCCTCAAGAATCTGATGACCTTCCCCTTTGTGAAGTCCGCGGTCGAGAAGGGTGAGCTGCACCTGCACGGCGCCTATTTCGGTGTGGCGACGGGCAAGCTGCTGATCCGCAATGAGCTGACCGGGGCTTTTGAGCCGGTGGGAGACTAAGCGCGAGGAATTTTGGCCTCTGGCTAGGAGCGCCAAGCGACGTGGACCGAAGAGTCCATGAGCGAGTTCATAGCGGCAGCGTATGAACGCGACGACGCCAGAGGGCAAAAGGACCGCGCTTAGGCGGTGCGGCTTTGCAGGCGGCGCCATAGCAGGGCGCCGGCCAGATTGGCCAGCCAGCCATGCGGGTTGGCACCGACAACTTTGACCACCATCTGCACCAGTTTCTGGATATGGCGGCGGTGATAGACCGTCATGCTGGCATGCGCCGACATGCGGGAATATTTCCTGCGCTTGTAAGGCGTTATCGCCTCTTTCTCAGGTGGGACATTAGCGCAGTAAAAGGCGTAGGCGAGCTCGTCATCGTCGCTTTCCCGCACCCGGCCGATGGCGATCTTGAGCCGGGTCCAGAAGCCGATATCCGGCTCGGTCTGGGCGTTCAATATGTCGTAAAAGAGCTTGTAGTGGCGGTACTCGTCGGCGGCGATGCGCCCGGCGATCTCCTGCAACACCGGCTCGTCGGTCGCGTCGCGAATGGCAGTGTAATAAGACGAAGTGCCACTTTCCACCACACAGCGGGCGACCATCTCGCCCCGGCGGGAACCGCGCACCGAGGATTCCCCTCCGCCCTCAAAATGGGCAGGCGTGTAGCCCTTGCGGAAGCGGGTAAAGGCTTCTTCCAGCTTGAAAGAAGGGTCGGCCATTTCCGCCCAGCGCCCCAGGGCGCGGCCATGCTGGCTCTCCTCGCGCCCCCATTGCTCCAGGGCGGTCATGGTCTCCTGGCTGCCGGCAAAGACCCGCTTGAGATAGGCGACATAGTCGGGCGCGTTATACTCCACCAGGGCGGCGGCCTTGATCGCGCACAGCAGCATGGGATCGACCTTTTGGGGGTCGAACAGCGACCAATGGACATCGTCCATGGTCCAGCCCTGCTTGTAGACGGGTGCGACCGTCATGTCCGAAAGTTCCTGCCTCATTTGTGACTGTATAGCAAAATCGGCTCCCCCGCCGAAAGGGCGGAAGGTCCCAATTCGTCAGCTTACGTTCTAACGTCCTTAAAAGGCGGCGCGGACCAGTTTGAGGTCGTCCACAAGCTGACCGGCCTTCTGGCGGTCCTTGTCGGTCTTGGCGGCGATCTCGTCTTCCTGGGCGTCGATGATGCGCTGGTCCAGCACGGCCAGGTCCAGCTCGGTCATCGGCACGGCTTCCTCGGCCAGAACCGTGATCTTGGTCGGGCTGATCTCGGCAAAGCCGCCACGGATGAAATAGCGGTCATCCTTGCCGTCATTCTGAACGTCGATCATGCCGGCGCGCAGGGTGGAGACGAGGGGCGAATGGCCCGCCATCACGCCCATATAGCCTTCGGTACCGGGCACGGTGACCATGTCGGCCTGCGTCGACAGCAGCAGCCGTTCCGGGGAAACCAGGTCGAAGGCGATCTTGGCGGCCACGGCTTAGGCGGCCTTCGAGGTTTCGGACGCCATCTTCGCCGCCTTGGCCACGACTTCCTCGATCGGGCCGACCATGTAGAAGGCCTGCTCGGGCAGATGGTCGTACTCGCCGTCCACGATCGCCTTGAAGCTGCGAATGGTGTCGGCCAGTTCGACGAACTTGCCGGGCGTATTGGTGAACTGTTCGGCCACGAAGAAGGGCTGGCTGAAGAAGCGGCTGATCTTGCGGGCACGCGCCACGGTCAGCTTGTCGTCTTCCGACAGTTCGTCCATGCCCAGGATGGCGATGATGTCCTTCAGCGCCTTGTAGGACTGCAGCACTTCCTGCACCCGGCGGGCGACGGTGTAATGCTCTTCGCCGATCACCTGGGGATCGAGAATACGCGAGGTGGAGTCCAGCGGGTCGATCGCCGGGAAAATCGCCTGGGCGGCGATGTCACGCGACAACACGGTGGTGGCGTCCAAGTGGGCAAAGGAGGCGGCGGGCGCCGGGTCGGTCAAGTCGTCGGCCGGCACGTAAATCGCCTGCACGGAAGTGATCGAGCCCTTGTTGGTCGAGGTGATGCGTTCCTGCAGGTTGCCCATCTCGGTCGCGAGCGTCGGCTGATAGCCCACGGCGCTGGGAATACGGCCCAGCAGCGCCGACACTTCCGAGCCCGCCTGGGTGAAGC
Source organism: Pseudomonadota bacterium (assembly GCA_041178445.1). Lineage (GTDB taxonomy): Bacteria > Pseudomonadota > Alphaproteobacteria > Micropepsales > Micropepsaceae > Rhizomicrobium. The sequence continues at coordinate 17,801 of JBEGVG010000043.1, forward strand.
GGAAAATGTTGTCGATGAACAGCAGCACGTCCTTGCCTTCGACGTCGCGGAAATATTCGGCGACGGAGAGGCCGGTCAGGGCGACGCGGGCGCGGGCGCCCGGCGGCTCGTTCATCTGGCCATAGACCAGGGCGCACTTGGAGCCTTCGGTCGAGCCGTTCTTCTTGGGGTCCACATTCACGTTGGACTCGATCATTTCGTGATAGAGATCGTTGCCTTCGCGGGTGCGCTCGCCCACGCCTGCCAGCACCGAGTAGCCGCCATAGGCCTTGGCGATATTGTTGATCAATTCCTGCATGGTCACCGTTTTACCGACGCCCGCTCCTCCGAAGAGGCCGATCTTGCCGCCCTTGGTGTAGGGGCAGAGCAGGTCGATGACCTTGATGCCGGTGACCAGAATTTCCGTGGCGCCCGCCTGCTCGGCGAAGGTGGGGGCTTCGCGGTGGATCGACGACATGTTGACCTGGCTGATGGGGCCGGCTTCGTCGATCGGCTCGCCAATCACGTTCATGATGCGGCCCAGTGTGGCAGGGCCCACGGGCACGCGGATCGGTGCGCCGGTGTCGATGACTTCCTGGCCGCGGGTCAGGCCCTCGGTGGTGTCCATCGCGATGGCGCGCACGGCGTTTTCGCCCAGATGCTGGGCGACTTCGAACACCAGGCTGACTTCCTTGCCGGTCTTGGCGTCGACATTCTTGGTCTCCAGCGCGTTCAGGATCGCCGGCAGCTCGCCATTCTCGAAGGCGACGTCGACGACGGCGCCGATGACCTGGAGTAGTTTGCCCTTGGCGTTTGTCTTGGTGCTCATGGTGCTTTCTTTCCTTTAAACGGCAGAGGCGCCGGAGATGATTTCAATCAGCTCCTTGGTGATTTGCGCCTGACGGGTACGGTTCATCTGGATGGTGAGGGCCTTGATCATGTCGCCCGCATTGCGCGTGGCATTGTCCATCGCGGTCATCTGGGCGGCGAAGAAGCCGGCCTGGTTCTCCAGCATGGCGGTCAGGATCTGGACCGAGATGTTCTGGGGCAGCAGGGCTTCCAGGATCGTGTCTTCGTCGGGTTCGTAATCATAGAACGGCGCGGGGCCGCTGCCGGCTTCCACCTGGGCCGGGATCAGCTGGCGCACCGTCGGGGTCTGGGTAACCACCGACTTGAAGGAGGAATAGACCAGCGTGACGACGTCGAATTCGCCATTGGTATAGGCATCGAGAACGCGGCTCGCGATCGGCTTGACGACGCCCAGGCCCGGCGCCTTGAGACCGACTTCATAGCTCTCGATATAGCGGTTGCCGTAGTTGCGCTTGAGCTGGTCGCGCGCCTTGCGGCCGATGGTGATGATCTTGACGTCCTTGCCGTCATCGATCAGGGCCGCGATCTTCTCGCGCGCGGCGCGGACGATGCCGGAGTTGAAACCGCCGGCCAGGCCGCGGTCGGACGTGGCGACAATCACCAGATGGCGCTTGTCGCTGCCGGTGCCCGCCAGCAGCAGCGGGGCGGAGGGGCCCGAAACGCCGGCCGCCAGATTGGCGATGACATTGGCCATGCCGCGCGCATAGGGACGCGCCGCTTCGGCGGCCAGCTGGGCGCGGCGCAGCTTCGCCGCCGCCACCATCTGCAGCGCCTTGGTGATCTTCTGCGTGGACTTCACGCTTCCGATCCGTGTGCGCATTTCCTTGACGGATGCCATCGGGCTTTAATTCCTTAGGCGAAGGTCTTGGAGACTTCGGCCAGCGCGTCCTTCAGCATCTTTTCCAGATCAGGCGTCAGCGCCCTCTCCTTGCGGATGCCTTCCAGGAACTGCGGATAGCTCGACTTCAGCTTGGACAGCAGCGCGGTCTGGAAGGCGCCGACGCGGGCGGTGGGGAAGGGATCGAGATAGCCGCGGGTGCCTGCGTAAATCACCGCCACCTGCTCTTCGACCGCGAAGGGCTTGTACTGGGGCTGCTTGAGCAGCTCGGTCAGGCGCTCGCCGCGCGCCAGCATCTTCTGGGTCGAGGCGTCGAGGTCGGAGCCGAACTTGGCGAAGGCCGCCATCTCGCGGTACTGCGCAAGCTCGCCCTTGATCGGGCCGGCGACGGTCTTCATCGCCTTGATCTGGGCCGACGAGCCCACGCGGGACACCGAGATGCCGACGTTCACGGCCGGACGGATGCCCTGATAGAACAGGTCGGTCTCGAGGAATATCTGGCCGTCGGTGATCGAAATCACGTTGGTCGGAATATAGGCCGAGACGTCGTTGGCCTGGGTTTCGATCACGGGCAGGGCGGTCAGCGAGCCCGAGCCATTGTCCTCATTCAGCTTGGCGGCGCGTTCCAGCAAACGGCTGTGCAGGTAGAAGACGTCGCCCGGATAGGCTTCGCGGCCCGGCGGACGGCGCAGCAGCAGCGACATCTGGCGATAGGCGACGGCCTGCTTGGACAGATCGTCATAGATGATCAGCGCGTGCATGCCATTGTCGCGGAACCATTCGCCCATGGCACAGCCCGAGAAGGGCGCCAGGAACTGGAGCGGCGCCGGTTCCGACGCGGTGGCGGCGACGACGATGGTGTATTCCAGCGCGCCGGAATCGGCGAGCGTCTTGACGATCTGCGCCACGGTCGAGCGCTTCTGGCCGATCGCGACATAGATGCAATAGAGCTTGGCCTTCTCATCGGTACCGGCGTTGACCGCCTTCTGGTTGATGATGGCGTCGATCGCGACGGCGGTCTTGCCGGTCTGGCGGTCGCCGATGATCAGCTCGCGCTGGCCGCGGCCGATCGGGATCAGGGTGTCGATGGCCTTCAGGCCGGTCTGCACCGGCTCATGCACCGACTTGCGCGGAATGATGCCCGGCGCCTTGACGTCGACGCGGCGGCGCTCGGCGGCGCCCTTGATCTCGCCCTTGCCGTCGATGGGATTGCCCAGCGGATCGACCACGCGGCCCAGCAGGGCCTTGCCGACCGGCACTTCCACGATGGCGCCGGTCCGCTTGACGGTGTCGCCTTCCTTGATGGTGCTGTCGTTGCCGAAAATCACGCAGCCGACATTGTCGGTTTCCAGGTTCAGGGCCATGCCCTTGATGCCGCCCGGAAACTCGACCATCTCGCCGGCCTGGACATTGTCGAGGCCGTGGACGCGGGCGATGCCGTCGCCGACGCTCAGCACTTCGCCGACTTCGCTGACCTGCGCCTCGGCGCCGAAATTCTCGATCTCGCGCTTCAGGATGGCGGAGATTTCAGCGGGTTGGATATCCATTTTTATTGTCCTTTCATGGCCGCACGCAGGCCATCGAGCTTGGTGCGAAGCGAAGAATCGATCATGCGCGAGCCGACCTTGACGACGAGACCGCCGAGCAGGGAGGGATCGACTTTGGTGTGAAGGCGCGGTTCCTTGCCCAGCTTGGATTTGAGCGCGGATTTGAGTTCGGTGATTTCCGCGTCGTTAAGGGCGCGGGCGGCGGTGACTTCGGCTTCGGTTTCGCCGCGCGACTTGGCGACTTGGCTCTCATAGGCCTTGATGACGCAGGTGAGGATGAAGAGGCGGCGCTTCTCAGCCAGCAGCAGCACGAATTTGGTGGTCAGGGCACCCGCGCCCATCTTGGCCAGGATGGCTTTCAGGGCCTTGGCGTGATCTTCGGCGCTGAACACCGGTGACTTCACCAGCCGGGCCAGATCGGGGCTGGTTTCCAGGGCCTTGCGCAGGCTGGCCAGATCGGCGCTCACCGCGTCTATGGCCTTCTGCTCCTGGGCCAATTCGAACAGGGCATTGGCGTAACGCCCTGCCAGTCCGCCTTCCGCTGTTTCGTTCGCCACATTCATCCTTCGCAACCTCGGCGCAAAACCGCATCAGGCTGCTATCGCTTGCTGTTTTAAGCTATTGAATTAGCTGTATTTTTTCGCGTTCCCGCGAGTCACCTCACAGGAAGCGGTGCCAGTTAGCATGGGCGATGACGGCGGCGCAATATTCCGCATACGGCCATGCTGTCGCGGGGTTTCAGGTGATTTTGTGGAAGAAACGCGAGAGCCGGAAAAGCCCGGGCCAGCTGGCGGGGCCACGCATGTTCGGGAAGTCGAACGAACCAACCACAAATTCGGCCCGCCCGATCAGATTGGCGGTGGGAACCAGCCCCACGCCGCCATCGGCAAGCGCGACGCGGCTGTCGGTGGAATTGTCCCGGTTGTCGCCCATCACGAACAGATGGCCGGCGGGCACGGTGATCGCGGGTGTGTCGTCGATCATGCCGTTCCAGTGGCGCTTGAAAACCGGGTGCCGCACGCCATTGGGCAGGATTTCAACAAACTGCGCGATGGCGGTCTTGTCGCCCTGTTGGCTTTCGGCTTCGCCCATGCCGGCATCTTCCAGCTCGAGCATCCGGTCGTTGATGACCAACCGGCCCCGGCGCATCTGCACGCGGTCGCCCGCAAGGCCGATGACCCGCTTTACTAGCACTGTGCCCTTCTCCTGGGGATGGCGGAAGATGACGACATCGCCTTGCTTTGGATCGCGGGCCAGCAGGCGCGGCCCGCCGGTCAATCCCAATTGCGCCGGCAACGATGCGGTGCTGTAGCCATAGGTGAACTTGCTGGCGATCATCGCGTCGCCGATGCGCAAGGTCGGCTCCATCGAGCCGGACGGGACGTAAAAGGGCTGGGCGATGGCGGTGGTGGCGCCAAAGGCCAGCAGCAGCACGGCCGCCGGTTCGGCAAGCCATTTGAGAACGGCGCGCATGGGTGTTGTCATCCCTTCATTCTGGGCCTGAATGGCGGGCTTTCAATCCCTTTTCGTGTTAATCCTTGACGGTTCCAACCCCAGCCGCCAAAAGCCCGGCCCATGATCGAACTGTCACAGGAATTCGGCTTTGACTCGGCCCATTATCTGGGTAACAGCGCGCCGGAAAACCGCCGCCTGCACGGCCATTCCTTCTATGCCGAAGTGACCTTGCGGGGCGAGCCGAACCCCGCCACCGGTTTCCTGCGAGATCTGGGCGAGGTGGACGCGGCGCTCAAGACCATTCGCGCCGAACTGGATCACCGGCTGCTGAACGAGATCGAAGGCCTGGGAACCCCGACGCTGGAAAATCTTGCCCAGTTCATCTTCGCGCGCGCCAAAGCGGTGCTGCCGGAAGTGGTGCGGGTCAAGTTGCGTCGGCCGTCCTATGGCCAGACCTGCGTGTATGAGGCCTAGCGCGATGGCGAAAAAACTCACACAGCTTGGGTCTCAGGCGAAGCAGCCGGCATCGCCCGACAAGGCGGTGCTGGAAGCGGTCGCCAATCCCCATCCTGATACCGATTATCTGGTGCGCTTCACCGCGCCGGAATTCACCACCCTGTGCCCCATCACCGGCCAGCCGGACTTCGCCCATTTCGTGATCGATTATGTGCCGGGCGCGAAAATCGTCGAATCCAAGTCGCTCAAGCTGTTCCTGACCTCGTTCCGCAATGCGTCCGGCTTTCATGAGGATTGCTCGCTCAAGATCGGCAAGCGCATCAGCGCCACCATCAAGCCGAAATTCATCCGGCTGGCGGGCTACTGGTATCCGCGCGGCGGCATGCCCATCGATATCTTCTGGCAGAGCGGCAAGCTGCCGGCGGGCGTGTGGCTGCCCGATCCCGGCGTACAAAGCTATCGCGGACGCGGCTAGCACTCCGCAACGTCTGTGATAGTTTTTCCCAAACCGCTACAACCGGCGGGCCTTTGGGGGGCACATGTCACAGGACGATATCACTCTGCTGACGATCGCGCTGATCGTCATTCTGGGCGTTGTCGCCGCCATCGCAAAATTCAAAATGCATCCGTCTGCGCCGCAGGCTTTTATGCCCGTGCCACCCCATCTGGATGGAACGCCAGCTATGCAGTAGTCTCAATCACGCTGGTACAAAATATCCGGCAGGCCAATGGCGCGATGGCGCCGTTATCAAACCGCGTGGCTTGTGTTGACTACAGCGTGGCTAAGGGTGGGCCACTAGCTGCTTACAGGTTTGAGGGCGAAAGGCGGTTGCTCAAGGAGAGCTTCGTCGCCACCTGATGCCTCCCAAGGGCTTCCAGGCTCAATGTAGAGGGTTTGGGCACCCACGCCCGCCAGCCAGCTCCGCAAGATCCTGGCGGTCACCTCCGGCACGAGAAGCAAGGCGAGGGAGGGGCAGGGGAAGGCCACTGATAGGCTTCCAGTGGAGCAGCTCGCTGCATGCCTGCCTCATAACTGGCTGAACGGCCAAATACCGGATGCCTAGACGACAGGAAGCCCAGGAAGTCGCGCATTTTCGACGCGGGAAAGCGCGAGACCGGGGTAGGGGCAACGGCGCCTTTGACCGCGATCGGGCAGGGGATTTCGACGGCCTGACTGGTTTCGCCCAGATCAGTCTGATTCTATTCCCGAGAGGTTGCGTCGCCAAAGCGTCGGCGTACCCATGCCGTACCCAGCGAGCATTTTTGCTTGAAATGTGGGAGGGGGCGAGGTGCACTAAGTTTTTGAAAAAGAATGGCTCCCCGGGCAAGATTCGAACTTGCGGCCAACCGGTTAACAGCCGATTGCTCTACCACTGAGCTACCGAGGAACAGCACACTCTGGGAGGCGCTATCTAGCGTCTCCCTTTTACCATGACTACATCAAACTGCGAAAAGATGAAGAATTTTTCCATGAGGCCAAAGGGATGACCAAAAAGCACAGCGTCCGGCTGGGGAAATACCGGGTGCCATTGCCCGCTTCGCGCATATTGCGGATTTTCTTCGGCGTGATCCTGATCCTGGGCGGCTTTCTGGGGTTCCTGCCGTTGCTGGGCTTCTGGATGGTGCCTTTGGGGCTTCTGGTCTTGTCCATCGACATCGCCATCGCCAGGCACTGGCGCCGCCGGGTGGAAATCTGGTGGGGCAACCGCAAGACGGAGAGGGCGGCCAAACGCGCTGCCCGCCGGGCCAAAGAAAAATGAGGCCGGGAGTGATCCCGGCCCCAAGGCGTTGGGTAATGGTGGGGTGTCTTCAAGGAAGACGACGGGAGAATGACCCCATGACGGTTAACAAGCCCTTAACCATGATGGGGTGGGAGCGAAAAAAGTTCCTTTTTCTCCCAACCTACTAGAATCACCCGGCTATCTTGGCATCGGCACTGAAGAAGCCTTGTCGCCGCCGCGCTCGGCGATCCAGATTTCATTGCCGAAGGGCTGGACAGCGGTGGGGGCCTTCAGACCCTCCTTGATGACGGTGACGGTGGCGGTATCGCCCTTGATGGTGAGGTAATGCACCTTGCTGCCCGCATTCTCGGCGACGAACAGCTTGCCGCCAGCCTCCCGCATGCCATCGGGATTCTTCACGAGCCTGTCCATGAAGATTTCGGTCAGGGTGCCTTTGCCCTGGGCGTCGATATTCACGCGGTACAGGTTGCCGGCGAAAACCGTGTTCACATAGAGCTCGCCATTCAGAAAGGCGATACCGTCCACGCCGAACAGATAGCGCATATTGTCGATCACCAGCGTGCCCTGGGTGCCGGCCGGATTCACACGCCAGATCCTGCCCAGAAAGGTGTCGG
>JBEGVG010000044.1:0-2899 GCA_041178445.1 Pseudomonadota bacterium
TGGACGATGCCGATGCCAGCCAGGTCATGAAGGCCTGCAATGTCGACATGGATGCGCTGAAGAAGTCCGTCCAGAAATATATCGAGGAAGACCTCTCCACTCTCGTGCTGGACGATTCCGACGAAGCCAAGCCCACCACCGGATTCCAGCGGGTGGTGCAGCGCGCGGTGCTGCATGTGCAGAACTCGGGGCGCGATGAAGTGACCGGCGCCAATGTGCTGGTGGCGCTGTTCACCGAGCGCGAAAGCCATGCCGTCTATTTCCTGCAGGAGCAGAATATGAACCGGCTGGATGCGGTGAGCTATATCAGCCACGGCATCGCCAAGCGCCCGGGCATGAGCCAGCCCAAGCAGGCGCGCGGCGCTGAAGAGGAAGAAGAAAGCGAGAAGCAGCCCAAGCAGGGCACCGAGGCCCTCGAAGCCTATTGCGTCAACCTCAACGAGAAAGCCAAGTCGGGCAAGGTCGATCCGTTGATCGGCCGCGCCGCCGAAGTGGACCGCACCATCCAGATTCTCTGCCGCCGCCAGAAGAACAATCCGTTGTTCGTGGGCGATCCGGGCGTGGGCAAGACCGCCATCGCCGAAGGCCTGGCGCGCAAGATCATTCGCGGCGAAGTGCCCGAAGTGCTGCGCGGTGCCGTGATCTATTCGCTCGACATGGGTTCGCTGATCGCGGGCACCCGCTATCGCGGCGATTTCGAGGAGCGCCTCAAGACCGTGGTCAAGGAACTGGAGAATCTCAAGGGCGCGATCCTGTTTATTGACGAGATCCATACCGTGATCGGGGCAGGGGCGACCTCCGGCGGGGCGATGGATGCCTCCAACCTGCTCAAGCCGGCGCTGGCGCAAGGCACGCTGCGCTGCATCGGCTCGACCACCTACAAGGAATACCGCCAGTATTTCGAAAAGGACCGCGCCCTGGTGCGCCGGTTCCAGAAGATCGATGTCGCCGAGCCGACGGTCGAGGATTCGGTCAAGATCCTGATGGGGATCAAGAGCTACTTCGAGAATTACCACAAGCTGCGTTACACCGCCGATGCCATCAAGGCGGCGGTCGAGTTGTCGGCCAAGTACATCAATGACCGCAAGCTGCCGGATAAGGCGATCGACGTGATCGACGAACTGGGCGCCTCCCAGATGCTGCTGCCCGAAAGCCGCCGCAAGAAGGTGGTCAATGTGCGCGATGTGGAGGAGATTGTCGCCAAGATCGCGCGCATTCCCGCCAAGTCGGTGTCCAAGGACGATGCCGAGGCGCTCAAGACCCTGGAAGCCGATCTGGGCCGCGTGGTCTATGGCCAGGACGTTGCCATCAGCGCGCTGGCCAGCGCGATCAAGCTGGCGCGGGCTGGTTTGCGCCAGCCGGAAAAACCGATCGGCTCATACCTGTTCTCCGGCCCCACCGGGGTGGGCAAGACCGAAGTCGCCAAGCAGCTGGCCAATATCCTGGGCGTGGAGTTCCTGCGCTTTGACATGAGCGAGTATATGGAGCGGCACACCGTGTCGCGCCTGATCGGCGCGCCGCCCGGTTATGTCGGCTTCGACCAGGGCGGTTTGCTCACCGATGGCGTCGACCAGCATCCGCATTGCGTGCTGCTGCTGGACGAAATCGAAAAGGCCCATGGCGATCTTTACAACATCCTGTTGCAGGTGATGGACCATGGCAAACTCACCGACCATAACGGCAAGAAGATCGACTTCCGCAATGTGGTGATGATCATGACCACCAATGCGGGCGCCTCCGATGCCGCCAAGGATGCTATCGGTTTCGGCCGCGGCAAGCGCGAAGGCGAGGACGACGAAGCCATCAAGAAGCTGTTCACGCCGGAATTCCGCAACCGGCTGGACTCCATCATCACCTTTGCGCCGCTCACCCGAAATACCATCGACAAGGTGGTGGAGAAGTTCGTGCTGGAACTGGAAGCGCAGCTGGCCGACCGCGATGTCACCTTTGACCTGACGCCGGAAGCCACACGCTGGCTGGGCGAAAAGGGTTATGACGACGCGTTTGGCGCCCGTCCGCTGGCCCGCGTGATCCAGGACAATATCAAGAAGCCGCTGGCCGACGAGATTCTGTTCGGCAAGCTCAAGGATGGCGGCACGGTGCGGGTGCTGCTGGACCGCGAAAAAGACAAGCTGGCGTTCGAGTTCATCCCGGCGGCGGAAGCCAAGCCGCGCGCGCCGCGCACGGGCAAGAAAAAATCAGCAAACGTCGAAGAATAGGGAGACGCGCATGAAATGGATTGCAGGTTTTGCCGCGATGGCGGTTCTGGCCGCGTCGCCGGCTTTCGCCCATCACGGCTGGAGCGGGCAGGAGGACAAACTCGTCGATATGACCGGCACGGTGGTGCAGAGCGTCAGTCTCGCCGGGCCGCATGGCACCATGAAGGTCAGGGTCAATAACGAAGTGTGGGATGTCACCCTGGCGCCGCCGGCCCGCACCAGCCGTGCCGGCCTGACGGAAGGGAAAATTCCCATCGGCGCCACTGTGACGGTGCGGGGCAATCGCAGCGTCCAGGGCGGGCGTCACGAGATGAAGACCCTCTGGGTGAAGCATGGCGATCAGACCTACCGTGTCTATCCCGAACGCGATATGTGAGTGAAGCCGGCTTCCTGATCTGGCTGCAGGCGTCCGCGCTGGGCGAGGTCACGCGCGCGCCGGGCGTGTGGAGCTACGGCGTCATCAACCTGGCCCATATCCTGGGCATCGCGCTGCTATTTGGCTCGATCCTGTTGCTGGACCTCAAGCTGCTGGGCGCATGGCGGCAGATGCCGCTGGCGGCGCTGTCGGGGCCGACCACCTTCATGGCCCGCATCGGTTTTGCCATGGCGGTGTGCAGCGGCATTCCCATGCTGTCGGTCAATGCTTCCGAATATATCGGCAACCCGTTCCTGCTGGTGAA
>JBEGVG010000045.1:0-51341 GCA_041178445.1 Pseudomonadota bacterium
GCCAATGGCGCCAGGACACCCGCCTCGCGCATGGCGCTGGCTTCCGACGCGCCCGCCAATCTCGGCGATGTATGGGAGCGTATGACCCGCACGTCCTGGAAAAATCTTCGCCAGTATATCGGCATGGCGGGAAACCCGGTGGCCTTTGCAGATCACTATTATCTCTCCGATACGCCGTTCGACACGCCCCAGCCGCCGCCGCAGCCCGGCCCAACGCCGATCCCAGAATATTATCAACTCGGCGACCGCATCAGCGACATCACTCCCAAGCTTCAGTCATTGGCCCCGGATATCCATCCCTTCCCGGTTAAATACGCCCGCCGTACCACACGCTTGTTCTTCAATTTCAGCGAGTACGGTCATGTTCTGATGAGCGATTTCTTCGCTGCTGGCGGCAAGATCGTCATGCGAACCTTCCGTTCGCCGGGCGAGATGGCACACCTCCCTGAGAAAGTGATCATCAACTGCCCCGGATATTCGGCGCGGGACTTGTGGAAAGACACGGCGATGATACCCCATCGCGGCCAGACCGAATGGCTGATCCCGCAGCCGGAAGTCAATTACGGCCTGACCTATCGCAACGTCGAAGCCCTGTCCAAGAGCGACGGCATCATGATGATCGACATCGGGGCGCGCAACGGCCTCCCGAACGGCTATGGAAGCAGCAACGAGTTGCCAAATCGCGCGGAGGCGGAGGCGGCAGTGCGCGTTATGGAAGAGCTTTATTCCCGTTTTCCTGCCAACCCGATCTGAAAAGGAACTGGTCATGGGGCTGAAGACGGTTCTTGCAATGGGGATGATGACGCTGGTCCTGGCGCCGGGGATCGCCGTCGCACAGCAAGGGCGGATTTCGCTATAGGATGGCGTCTATACCGACGCCCAGGCCGAGCGCGGTCGCCCGCTTTACATGCAGAGCTGTGCAATCTGTCACAGTGCCGATCTGTCCGGCACCTTTGAGACCCCACCGCTGGTCGGCCGCTTCATGCCCTACTGGTCTGGCTCCACGCTGGATTCGCTGTTCGATTATGTCAGCACCGCAATGCCATTGCATAACCCCGGCGCGCTGAGCGCGGGAGCCAATACCGATATCGTGGCCTTCATCCTCAAGAGCAATGACCTCCCGTCAGGCTCCAAAGAACTGAGCGCGGACAATCTCAAGGCCATCAACTTCGATTCCGCCAAGCCGGCCTCCCGGCGCAGGCGGAAATAGCATCAGCGGGACGATTCAAAAGATCCGGGCGTGCCAGCCGAAATTCCGACGGGCACCCTCTCAACGTCTCAAGCTGCTGCTGACTGCGCTACTTCTTGGCCGCCACCAACTCGATTTCGACCAGGGCGCCTGGAGTGGCCAGACCGATCTGGACGGTTGAACGTGCCGGCTTATTTGGCTGGGTCGCGGTGCCGAAACGCTTGCCCCATTCGCTGTTCATGGCGGCGAAATCAATATTGCCGCCCTTGGCGGGATCGCCCACCAGAAAGACGGTTCCCTTTACCACATCGCCGAAGTTCAGACCCAGCTTGGTGAGAACCGCCTCGAGCTTGTTGAGCACGTCATCTGTCTGCTGGGCGGTGTCGCCCCAGCGGGCCGGGCTGCCTTCGGGGGCACTGGGGTCCTTGGGGCCTCCCGGGATGCCGCTGATATAATAGGTTGTATAGCCGGCCGGTACGGTCACCGCCGATGCAATAACGGAATTGGGATTTTGTGATGCCAGACGCGTCACGGTTTGCGCGCCAGCCGGTAGCGCGAAGGCGCAAAGTGCCATGCCCAGGAAAGTGAATTTCAGCGAGCTGATCATGATGTTGTCCCCTTTGTTTTGTGTAATGAAATTGTGCGCAAACACCCGTCATCGCCAGCATAACCCGGGGAACGCCGTCTCGCATTCGCTAATTTTGGGGCACTGCAACCAGTACAGGGACGACTAGATTTCTGCGTGCTCGGACAGAAGAGAAAAGGCGGTTTCTGGCGGCCACCTCTTGGACGCTCGCGACCGCAGCAAGTAAGCCGCCCGCCGCAGCTTCACTCCGCCGCGATCTGGTTGCGCTTGTCGAACTGAGACCACACGCCCTCGTTACCGTCCCACGAGCCCTTGGAAGCGCCCTTGGAATATTCCGTGGCGCGCTGCTCGAAGAAGTTGGCGTGCTCGACGCCGTTGAGGATTTCCACCAGCCAGGGGAGCGGATGGACCTTGAGCTGACGATAGCCGCTTTCGGTAACTTCGAAATTGCCGAACACCGGTTCCAGCTTGAGCTGGGTCAGGCGCCAGTCGGCGATGTAGCGGACATAGGATTTGATTTCCTTGGCGGTCATGCCCTGGACTTCGCCCAGGCTGAAGGCCAGGTCGACAAAGCCCTCTTCCAGCCCGACCATGGTATTGGCGACCTCGCGGATGTCGTCGCGCACCGCCTTGGTGACGCAGCCGGTCTCATCGGCCCAGGCGTGATAGAGCTTGGAGATGCCCTCGCAATGCAGGCTCTCGTCGCGCACCGACCAGCTGACGATCTGGCCCATGCCGTTCATCTTGTTGAAACGCGGGAAGTTCATCAGCATGGCGAAGCTGGCGAACAGCGACATGCCTTCGGTGAAGGCGCCGAACATGGCCAGGGTCCGCGCCACGTCGGCGCAGGTGCCCACGCCGAAGGTGTGCATGTAATCGGCCTTGGCCTTCATTTCCGAATAGTTGCGGAAGGCCTCGAACTCGGTCTGGGGCATGCCTAAGGTCTTGAGCAGCAGCGCGTAGGCGTCGATATGCACCGTCTCCATGTTGGTGAAGGCGGCCATCATCATCTGCACTTCCAGCGGCTGGAAGATGGGGATGTAGCGCTTGAGATAATTGTCGCCCACTTCCACGTCCGACTGGGTGAAGAAGCGGAAAATCTGGGTCAGCAGGCCCTTTTCGGCATCGGACAGATGACCGGACTGCCAGTCGCGGATGTCGGAGCCCAGCGGCACTTCCTCGCCCATCCAGTGGGTCTGCTGCTGGCGCTTCCAGCATTCATAGGCCCAGGGATAGCGGGTGATGTCATAGGTGCCCGTGGCGTTAAGCAGCCCAATGGTGCCCTTGCCGATCAGCGTGCGCGGATCGACGCTCCCCAAACCTTTTACTGACATGCCAGGCATTCCTCGTAATCGGTGCGGGGGGCGGTCGAAACGCCCTTCTCTTTTTTCTCAAGCTGGCCGGCAAAGCCGGCGCGGCTGATGGACTTGGAGCGGCAGTAATAAAGGCTCTTGATGCCGCGTTCCCACGCCGTCCAATGCAGCATGTGCAGGTCCCACTTGTCGATGTCGGCGGGCAGGAACAGGTTCAGCGACTGGCTCTGGCAGATATAGGGGGTGCGGTCGGCGGCCAGCTCGATGATCCAGCGCTGGTCGATTTCGAAGGCGGTGCGATAGACGGCCTTTTCCTCGTCGCTCAGGCAATCCAGATGCTGGACCGAGCCTTCCTGCTCGACGATCGACTGCCAGGTTTCGTCCGTGTTCAGCCCCTTGGCTTCCAGCAGATCCTGCAGATAGGGGTTACGCACTGAGAAGGCGCCTGACAGGGTCTTGTGGGTGTAAACATTGGCCGGGATCGGCTCGACGCAGGCACTGGTGCCGCCGCAGATGATCGAGATTGAGGCCGTGGGAGCGATGGCGATCTTGTGGCTGAAGCGGGCTTTCATGCCCCGCTCGCGGGCATCCTCGCAGGCGCCACGCTCTTCGGACAGATGATAAGACGCAGCATCAGCTTCGCGGCGTATCTTCTTGAAAATGCGTAGATTCCACGACTTGGCCATCGCGCTTTCCAGCGGGATATTCTTGGCCTGCAGGAAGGAGTGGAAGCCCATCACGCCCAGCCCGACCGAACGCTCGCGCAAGGCCGAATACTTGGCGCGGTGCATGGAGTCCGGGGCTTCCTCGATGAAGCTGGTCAGGACATTGTCGAGCATCCGCAGGACGTCTTCGACAAAGCCCTCGGCCTCGGCCCACTGGTCCCAGGTCTCGATGTTCAGGGACGACAGGCAGCAGACCGCGGTGCGCTCCTTCCCGTCATGATCGGCCCCGGTCGGCAGGGTGATTTCGCTGCACAGGTTGGAGGTGTTGACCTTGAGGCCCAGCTCGCGCTGGTGCTTGGGCAGCGCCCGGTTCACCGCATCGATGTTCAAGATATAGGGCTCGCCGGTCTGCAGGCGGGTTTCCAGGATGCGCTGCCACAGTTCGCGGGCATTGACCTCGCGCAGGACCTGCTGGTCCTTGGGGCTGCGCAGGCCGAACATCTTGCCTTCCTTCACGCAGTCCATGAATTCGTCGGTGATATTGATGCCGTGATGCAGGTTCAGACCCTTGCGGTTGAAGTCTCCGCTGGCTTTCCGGATTTCCAGGAATTCCTCGATCTCGGGATGGGTGATGTCGAGATAGACCGCGGCCGAACCCCGGCGCAGCGAACCCTGTGAAATGGCAAGCGTCAGCCCGTCCATCACATGGATGAAGGGGATGATGCCGCTGGTCTTGCCGGTCTTCACCTTTTCGCCAATGGAGCGGACCTTGCCCCAATAGGTCCCGATGCCGCCGCCATTGCTGGCCAGCGCCACATTCTCGTTCCAGGTGCCGACAATGCCGTCCAGCGAGTCCGCAACGTCGTTGAGGAAACAGGAAATCGGCAGACCGCGCTTGGTGCCGCCATTGGACAGAATCGGGGTCGCCGGCATGAACCACAGACGGCTCATATAGTCGTACAGGCGCTGGGCGTGCTGGACGTCGTCGGCATAGGCGCAGGAGACACGCGCGAACATGTCCTGGAAGCTTTCGCCCGGCATCAAATAGCGGTCGGTCAGGGTCGCCTTGCCGAACGGGGTGAGAAGATCGTCGCGGCTGCGATCCAGCACCAGATCACTGGGCTTGGGCCGGGGCGCCAGCGGATAAGGCAGCGGCGGCTGGGAGGCGGCCGGCTCGAACAGGTCCTGGGCGACGGGCTGGATAACGGGCTTGGATGCCTCAACCGGGGTTTCGGTGACGGTGCGGGTCACCACGACCGAGCGCTCGATCACCCGTTCCTGCGGCGACTGCACCATCTGGCCGTTGGTGTCGAAATCGCCTTCGATGACGGGCTTACCGAGTGCTGCCATGCCATTCCCCTCTGCTGGCGGGGAATCGGATGGCGTCGGCGGGGATTACTCCCGCGCCGTGCACCCTCCTGGGACGCCCCGCCCCAATTGCTCAAACCGTGTTCACGGCAGGTCTCCTGGCTCGCGGCCCTTTTTGCGCCCGCCTTCCCGGTTTCCCAGTGGCGTTTGGACGCAAAATCAGCCGTTTACACTTACGGGGGCAGCCCCGGTTTCAGTCCCACCAGACTGTCCCGAAGTTCCCTTGAATCCCCTATCTAGAGCATTCGAGTAACCATGAACGACTACATCTAGGGGGGCATTCGCGGAATCCGTCAAGCCGGAAAACTTTCACACAGGCGTCATTTTTCGCTTGGGGACAAAAGTGTGAATCCCCGCGAATCTCCCGCGCCGCTGGTTATCGCCCGCACCCCGAAGGCCCTGTGGATAAGTTCCTCTGTGAGCGAAGTGGCGTCGCTCAGCACCGCACCATCCACAAGTACGATGACGCGGCTGGCATGACGTACCGCCAGGGTGAGATCGTGCAGCGATGCGATCACCAGCATGCCTTCACCTGCGAAACGTGACAGCAATGTCATGCTGGCCATCGCATGACGCGGGTCGAGACCGGTGATCGGCTCGTCCACGATCAATATCTGCGGCATGGAAACGATGGCACGCGCCAGCATGGCGCGGGCGAACTCCCCGCCCGACAGGGTTGTGGCGGATTGTTCGCGGCAATGTATGAGATCGCACAGTTCCAGCGCGCGGCTGATAGCGGGCGCGAAGCTTTCGGGCAACTCGCCCACGGCGGGAAGCTTGGCCGTCAACCCCAGCGCCACCAGCCGCTCCACCGAGATCGGCCATTCCAGCCGCGGATTTTGCGGCAGGTAGGCGCGGCGCACCGCCAGTTGCCCCAGCGAAACCTTGCTAAGCGCCTTCGCGTCCAGCAGCACCCGGCCCTGATCGGGTTTGAGCAACCCCGCCAGCACCGACAGCAGCGTGGACTTGCCCGCACCGTTGGGACCGAGCACGGCGATGAACTCGCCCGCATGGGCCTGGAGCGAGACATCGCGCAGGATGGTGCGCCCACCTTTCGCCACGCTGATATTTTCGGCTGCCAGCATGGTCATGGCGCCACCTTGCGGATGCGGACCACCAGCCAGAAGAAGAAGGGTGTGCCCAGGAGACTCGTGAAGACACCGAGCCTGAGTTCTGGGTTGGTGTGTACCAGCCGCGCGGCGATGTCGGCGCCCAGCAGCAGCACCGCGCCCGCCAGCGCGCTAGGCAGCAGCACGCGGCGCGGCGCATAGCCGACGAAAGGCCGGACCAGATGCGGTGCCACCAGCCCGATGAACCCGATGGCGCCCACCACCGAAGTGACCGCGCCCACCGACAGCGCGGTGCCCGCCACCACCAGTACCGTCAAGCGGAAAAGATTGATCCCCAGACTCTGCGCCTGCGCTTCGCCCAGGCTGAGAGCGTCCAGCGCCCTGCCCGTCATCGCCAGCAGGCCGCCGCCCAGGATCGCAAAGGGCAGCACCAGCAGAACCTGCGTCCAGCTCTTGTCGGCCAGCGAACCCAGCAGCCAGGACATGATTTCGTAAGCCGCATAAGGATTGGGCGCGAAGTTCAGCGCCAGTGCGATGCCCGCCGCGGTCAGGCTGGACACTGCCGCGCCTGCCAGCACCAGCGCCACCGTGCCGTTCCGCCCCAACGCAAAGGTCAGCGCGCACGCCGCCAGCGCGCCGACCATGCCCATCAACGGTCCCGTCACCGGCGACAGCGCCGCCAGCCCGAAATAGATCGCAATCACCGCCCCCAGCGCCGCGCCGCTGGACACGCCCAGCAGCGCGGGTTCGGCCAGCGGATTGCGCGTGAAGCCCTGGAGGACTGCGCCCGACAGGCCCAGCACCGCGCCCACCACCAGCGCCAGCACGGTGCGCGGCAGGCGGATATCGCGGACAATGGTGGCGGCAAGGCTGTCAGGGTTGCTGAAAATATCCAGCAGCGCTTCAGCCGGCAGCGAGACCCTGCCCGCCAGCAAAGACGCGGCGAAGGCCAGCAATCCCACCACGACCAGCGCCAGATTGAGACGGGTCATGGTTTCACCGCCGCGATCATATCGGCCTGCATCTGGCGGGTGATGCGCGCCGTCCTGGGCACGCCGCAGCCATAGAGCGAGGCATAGCGGATGCGCTGTCCGTCAAAACGTTTCATCAAGGCGGGGTGATTGTCCTGGTCCGACCGCAACGTCGCCATGCCGCGATAGGTATCGCCATAGATGAGCAGGTCGGGCTTGGCGGCGATCAGCGCCTCCACATCATAAAAACCCATCGAGCGGTTCTCGATGCTGACGGCGCCCGCTTCTTTCAACATGGTGCTGAACAAGCCACCCGCGCCCGGGACATAGCCGCCATTGCCCCATTCGGCGACGCGCAACGGCTTTGCGGGCCGGTTGGCGGCGATGGCGCGATGATCGGCGTCCATCTGGGCGATCAGCTGTTCGCCGCGTGCCTCAGCGCCCACGGTTTTTGCCACCAGACGGGTGACGGCCTTGATCTGTTCGAAAGTCTCCGCCGGCGGCACTTCCACAATTTTCGCCCCTGTCCTGGCCAGCAATTGGCGCATGGCGGGCGCCATGAACGGATCGGTGAGAATAAGGTCGGGTTTGGTGCTGAGGATTTCCTCTGCCGAGCCGTAATTGACTTTGACCTTGGCGCCTTGCGGC
This sequence comes from Pseudomonadota bacterium, assembly GCA_041178445.1. Lineage (GTDB taxonomy): Bacteria > Pseudomonadota > Alphaproteobacteria > Micropepsales > Micropepsaceae > Rhizomicrobium. The sequence continues at coordinate 7,811 of JBEGVG010000045.1, forward strand.
CAATGGCGCAGCGCCGCCGGCTCCTGGGACAGGAAGGTGACAGACGCGATGCGCTCGGGCGCCACCATGTCCAGCAGCAACTCGTCAGTGCATATCTTCAGCGACATAATCTTCTGAAACTTGGGTTGCGCGGCCGCGCCCTGCCCCACCAGAAGGAGCAAAGCAGCGGCCGCGCAAATCCCTTGTTTCATGCAGCGATCCTAGAGATTCGCCTTGATGCCCGCAAAACCGCCAATACCCGGCCGCAGGAAGCCGTCCGGCGCCTGGTAGCTGTTGTCGAAGGCATTCTCCAGACGTCCAAACAGCGAGAAGGTTTCGGTCAGCCGGTAGCTGGCGGCCAAATCCACCGTCGCCGTGCCGCCTTTCTTGAAGCGCGGCAGCGAGAAGTCGCGATTGCCGTCGATCTGCGGCCCGACATAGAGCAGGGTCACATCCAGCAGCAGGTCCTCGGTCGCTTGCCAGCTGCCATTCACGCTGGCCTTGTGGCGCGGACGGCGCAGCAGCGCCAGTCCGGTACGGTCGTCGATCGCATCGGTGTAGGTATAGTCACCGCGCAGGGTCAGCGTATCCAGCAGCTTCCAGGCGATGAAAGTCTCAACGCCTTGCGTGGTCGCACGGCCGATATTGCCCAGGATGAAGGTGGGCGCAGGCCCCGACACGACCAGATTCTCGATGTCATTGTGAAACCAGGTGATCCCGCCGCTCAGCGCATCGCCCAGCAGCGTCTGTTCCACGCCCACGTCATAGCCGAAGCTGGTTTCGGGCTTGAGCAGCGGATTGCCGCCAAAGGTGCCGAACAGCTGCTGCAAGGATGGCGCCTTGAAGCCGGTGCCCAGGCTGGCCTTCAGCCGCGTGCCGGTGCTTTCGATTTCCCAGGAGGGCGCCAGACGCCATGTGAGTTTGTTGCCGAAACGGCTGTTGTCGTCATAGCGGATGCCGGCGCTGGTATGGATGCCATTGCCGAAATCCGACTGCAGGCTTCCGAAGCCGGCATTGGTGGTGATGCCGCGCGACAAGGTGGTGGGAAAGCCGAAGGACAGACCCGGATGCAGCGCATCGCGCGCCGTCTCCGCGCCCAGCACCAGGGTCTGGCCGTCCGTCACCGCGATATTGCCTTGCCAGTCGAGCTTGACGCGGTCGCCGATGGCGCGGCTGTCGCCATTGTCAGGGTCCTGGGTGGCGGTGATGGTGCTGCCATAGGCCAAGCCCAATGTCTGGTCGAGCCGCCCGTCCCAAAGCACCAGATGCGCGCTTGCGCGGCTCTGATAGCCGATGGAGGAAATGCGGGTCTGGACCGGCGACGGAAAGGACGCGAAGGTAACAAAATCGAAGGCATCGCCGGTGACGCGGCCCAGGGTGTTGTAGTAACGCGCCACAAGGCCGATATCGAAATTGTCGGTGACGTCAAAGCCCAGCTTCGTGCTGGCGGTGAGGTTGTCGTAATAGTCGTCGATCCGGTGCTGGCCCGGCGGCAACAGGTTCAGCGGCGTCACCGGCGTGGCGCCGGCATGATAATGCTGCACCGTCGCGGCATAGCTGAGCCTGCCATACGAGCCTGACACGCCAGCCGTCTGGTTGAAGGTCTCGAACGATCCCGCTTCGGCGCTGGCGGTGAACGTCGCCGGGCCCTCGCCCGCCCTGGTGATGATGTTGACCACCCCGCCAATGCCGTCGGAGCCATACAGCGCGCCCTGCGGCCCGCGCAGCACTTCGACCTGGGCGATATCGCCGGCGAGGAACTTGGAAACATCCACCGCGCCGCTGGGGGTGGAAGGATCGGCGATGTCGATGCCATCAAGCAGCACCTTGACGTGATTGGCATTGGTGCCGCGCATGAACAGCGATGTCTGGCCACCCGCGCCGCCGGTCTGGGCGATATTGAGGCCCGGCACCTGGCGCAGCATATCGGGCAGCGAGCGGTGCTGCCGCGCTTGGATGTCTGCGGCGGTGATCACCGTGACGCTGCTGGCAACCTGCTGCACCGGCGTGACGATACGGGTGGCGACGACCACCACATTCTCGTCATGCAGGCGCGGCTGGGCGCCGGCCGCGACGGTCAGGGCGGCAAAGGCAACAGAGGTATAAAGAACGGATTTCAACATAAGCGGTCTCCTGGCTCAGGAGCCGTCATGCGGTATTGAAAAGGGATTTTGGCCCCCGCACACGCGACTCCAACATCGTCGCCGCTGCGGTTCACCCCGCTGCATCCCGCGCACCCCGGCCTGATACAAGACGACAGTGCGAGGTAGGTTTCCTGGCTTCCGGGTCGCTGCTCGGTCCACCTTCCCAAAATCCCTCCATTTTTCAGAGTAGATTTCAGTGGTTATTTCGGACTTCGCTCGCCGGCTACAGTTGCGGGGGCAGCCGCGGTGTCAGACCGCGTTCCCTAACCTTGCACGTGAAGGCGCTTATCGGGCGTCCCTGCCTGGCCGTCAAGCGAGCGCCACGCATGGCGGGCAGGACCGCAAGCTCAGGCCCGCCCCCTGCGCGTGCGCAGCACGCAAGCGGGGGAGGTGGTTTCAGCGATCGAGGCGCGCACAGCGCGCCGAGGGGAAGCTGAAACCGGAGGGGGCACTAAAGAGAGGGCTGGTTCGGCGCGCGCTTCTTCCACTTGTAGAATTTCAGCGAATTCTTCCAGAAGAACTTCTCCGCTTCGGCGCGGGTGCGGGTGGCGAAATACTGACGCGCCAGTGTCACGATCTGGGCCGGGGTCGCCACGCCCCAGGTCTCGGGCCAGTTGGTGCCGAACACCACCCTATCCTCGCCGAAACAGTCCATCAGTTCGTCCAGCCGGTCCTTGACCTGCGCCAGGCCGCGCGCCGGGATATCGCGGTTCTCCATGTCCGACAGCTTGCCCCAGATGTTGGGCCGGCCCTTGATCTCCTTCAGCACGGCGTCATAGGCGGCGCGCTCTTCGGGCCTGGGGATATAGTGCATCATGTGATCGCACATGATGCGCAGGTTCGGAATCTTGTCGTTCAGCTTCACCATGGTCTGCAGCAGCGCCAGGTTGGGATTGGCGGTGTCCATCACCAGGTCTGCATCGGCCACGCGGCGCAAACCGTCGATGAATTTGGGATCGTCCGCCTGGGCAACAACATTGCGGCCCCAGATCAACCCGCAGCGGATGCCCAGGAACATCGGATTCTTGCTGAAGCGATCGAACAGTTCGGCGAAGTCGGGCTTTTCCGGCTCCAGATTGCCCACGGTGCCGACATAGAGCGTGTCGGTTTCCATCTGCTCCAGAATCCACAGATTGTCCTCGACCCAGGGACTGGCCTCCAGCTCGATGGCCCCGACAATGTTCAGATTTTCGGCCAGCTTGCGATAGGTCGCGGGCAGCGCCACGCCGCCGGTCTCCTGCTCCCACACTTTCGATCCCGCATAGGGCACGCCCTGCGGCCGGCGCTTGTCAAAGAAATGAATGTGGGTGTCGATGATCGGAATGTCAGCCAGTGATTGCGCATCTGCCATGGTCGTTGTTGCCGCCAGTGCGGCACTCCCTGCAATGAAATATCTGCGTTGCATTGTTGAATCCGTTTCTTACGGCAGGAAAACCATCGCCGCCGGCGCGCCCACCGCCAGAAACTTGCCGGTGAATTTCGGCACGCCCTTGGGATCAAGCCGGAAAGTCGCGATGCTGTTGGCGCGCAGGTTCAGCGAATAGAAGAACTTGCCCGTCGGATCGATGGTCAGGCTGCGCGGATGGTCGCCCTCGGTCGGGGTCGTTGCGATTTTGGTGGCGAGGCCGCCAGAACCCACCGCAAAGGTAGCGATGGAATTGTGGGTGCGGTTGGCGGAATAGACATGCTTGCCGTCGGCGGAGACGATCAGGCGCGATGCCGAGCCGCTGCCCTGATAGCCATCCGGCAGGGCCGAGAGGCTCTGCCCCTTGGGCGTCAACTTTCCGTCCGCGAAGTCATAGGTCGTCAGGCGGACATTGTATTCGCCGATCTGGTACAGCGTCTTGCCGTCGGGCGAAAAGCCGAAATGGCGCGGCGCCGAACCGGCCAGCGCGTTGGTGACGGAGACTTGCGTCAGCTTGCCGGTGCCGGTGTTGAGCCGCCAGACGAAAATCCTGTCGCGACCGGCGTCATCGCCCACCACATACTGGCCGGATGGATCACTGGCGATCATGTGACCGCGCGTGTTGCGGCCAGTCTGGGCGCGTCCCTGCCCCGGCGGCGCGTCCACCGCGCTGGCGGAGCTGGCCGGCCCGACCGGCTTAACCACATCGGTCGGCTCGCCCAGGCTGCCGTCCGCCTTGATGGGGATCACCGAAAAGCTGCCACCGGCGTAATTGGCGACCAGCGCAAACTTTCCCGACGCATGGATGCTGATATAGCAGGGCATGGCGCCACCGGAATCCACGCTGTTGAGCTTTTTCAGCGCGCCGCTTCTGGCATCCACCGCATAGGCGGTGACCGAACCGCTTTTGCCAGGGCCATGGATGTCGATTTCGTTGATCGCGTAGAGAAACTTGCTATCGGCTGACAACACAAGCCAGGCGGGCGAGCGGTCCTTGGCCACCAGCTTGAGGCCTGACAGTGCCCCGGTGGCATCATCGACATTGACCAGATAGATGCCTTCGCCCGTGCCGCTGGCGTAAGCGTTCGGCTCTGCGAGGTTGGGCGTATAGGTGCCGATATAGGCGCGCGCCGCATGGGCGCTGCTCATCATGCCAGCCGTGACGGCGACGAAGGCGGCGGTGCGAAGCAGAAATTTCATGACACGTCTCCTCGCACCGCCGCTCTTATCAGGGCAGGAAAACCATCGCGGCGGGCGATCCGACGGAAAGGAATTTGCCGGTGAACTTGGGCACGCCGTTCGCCTGGATGCGGAAAGTGGCGATGTTGTCGGCCCGCTGGTTCAGCGAATACATGAACTTGCCGGTGGGATCGATGTGCAAGGTGCGTGGCGTGCTGCCTTCGGTATGGACCGTGCCCAGCTTGGTCACGCCGCCATTGGTACCTACCGCAAAGGTGGCGATGGAGTCATGGGTGCGGTTGGCGGAGTAGACATGCCTGCCGTCCGCCGAAACCAGCAGTTCCGAGGCAGACCCGCTACCCTGATAGCCGTCCGGCATTGCTGAGATGCTTGGGCCCTGCTGGGTCAGCTTGCCGTTCGCGAAACCATAGACATAGAGGCGGATATTATACTCGCCGATCTGGTACAGCGTCTTGCCGTCGGGCGAGAAGCCGAAATGGCGCGGCGCCGAACCGGGCGGCGTGTTGGTCACCGACACTTCGGTCAGCTTGCCGCTGCCCGTATCCAGCTTCCAGACAAAGATCTTGTCGCGGCCGGCATCGTCGCCGATCACGAACTGGCCCGACGGATCGGCGGCGATCATATGGCCCCGGGTGATGCGGTTCTGCGACGGCGGAGATTGGCCTGGCGGCGCATCGGCGGCGGCGGCGGAATTGGTGGGACCGCCCGGCTTGATCACGTCGGTGGCCTCGCCCAGGCTGCCGTCGGCCTTGATGGGGAGGACTGAAAAGGTGCCGCCGGTGTAGTTGGCGACCATCACGAACTTGCCCGACGGATGCACCGAAATATAGCAGGGCACCGCGCCTTCCGAGCTGACGGTGTTGAGCGCCTTCAGCGCGCCGGTGGCGCGGTCGATCGCATAGGCGGTGACCGAACCGCTCTTGGCCGGGCCGTAATTGGCCACTTCGTTCACGGCATAGAGGAACTTGCCATCCTTCGACATGGCCAGCCAGGAGGGCGACAGCGTCTTGGCCACCAGGCGCGGCTTGCTGGGCGCGCCGGTCGCATCGTCCACATCCACCAGATAGATGCCTTCGCCGCGATTGGCCGACGGCGCGCCGGACGCGTCGGGCGTATAGGTGCCGATATAGGCGCGCGCCGCATGGGCGGCATTGGCGCTGGCCAGCAGCCCGGCGGTGAAGGCAGCAAGGGCCATGGTGGGAAGCAAAATTTTCACAATCTTCTCCTCTGGAATCTTTGTCGGCGGACACGCGCGCCACGGCCGCAACTGGTCCGCCCGGCTTGTTGTATTTATGGCCAGATTACTAGCATGGTGGGGAGAGCCCCCCAATACTTGTGCAGCCGCAGCATTTTTCGGCTATGCTGGCGGCCATTCCAAGGGTGCGTATCCGTGCTTCTGCTTATCGATAACTACGACAGCTTTACCTACAACCTCTTCCATTATCTGGGTGAGCTGGGCGCCGAGGTGCGCGTGGTGCGCAATGACGAAATATCGGCGGCCGAGGCGCTGGGGATGAAGCCCGAAGGAATCGTCCTGTCGCCCGGCCCCTGCACCCCCAATGAAGCCGGCATCTGCCTGGACGTGATCAAGCAGGCGAATGGCTCCATGCCGATCCTGGGCGTCTGCCTGGGGCATCAGGCCATCGGTCAGGTCTATGGCGGCACCATTGTGCGCGCGCCCGAGCCGATGCATGGCAAGCTTTCGCGCGTCCATCACACCGGCAAAAGCGTGTTCCGGGGCCTGAACAATGATTTCCTGGCCACCCGCTATCATTCCTTGACCATCGATCCGCCCTCCATGCCGCCCGTGCTGGAAGTGACCGCCACCAGTGATGACGGGGTTATCCAGGGCGTGATGCACAAGACCCATCCCGTGCATGGCGTGCAGTTTCATCCCGAAAGCATCGCTTCGGAAAACGGCCATGCCCTGCTGAACAACTTCCTGACCATCGCGCGCGACTTCGCCAAAATCCCGGCATGAGTGTGACAAGCGCCCCGGTGGATTTTCACGCCATTCTGGAACGCGCTCAGGCCGGCGAGCCTCTGAGCGCGGCCGATACCAGCCAGCTGTTCGACGCCATCTTCACCGGCCGCCTCAACGAAGGCGAAATCATCGCCTATCTGTCGGCCACGGCGGACCGCAAGCCGACGGTGGACGAGCTGGTGGGCGCCGTCACCTCCATGCGCCATCACATGCGCTCCCTCACCGCGCCGCCCGGCGCCATCGACCTGTGCGGCACAGGCGGCGACGGGCTGGGAACCCTCAACATTTCCACCGCCGTATCCTTCGTGGTGGCAGGCGCGGGCACCTCGGTCGCCAAGCACGGCAACCGGTCCGCCTCCTCCAAGAGCGGCGCCGCCGATGTGCTGGAGGCGCTGGGCGTGAACATCGCCCTGGCGCCGGAAGTGGCACAAAAGGTTCTGGCGGATGTGGGGCTGGTCTTCCTGTTCGCCCAGATCTATCACCCGGCGATGAAGCATGTGGGCAATGCCCGCAAGCAGATTGGCCGTCGCACCATCTTCAACCTGCTGGGCCCGCTGGCCTCGCCGGCCAGGGTGACGCGCCAACTGGTGGGCGTGTTCTCCTCCGACTGGCTACTGCCCTATGCGCAGGCCCTGAAGGCACTTGGCAGCGTTCATGCGCTGGTGGTGCATGGCACCGATGGGCTGGACGAAGTCTCGATCAGCGCCCCGACCCAGATCGCCATGCTGGCCGATGGCGCAATCACCACGGGCCAGATCACGCCCGAGGAGGCAGGCCTGAAGCGCTGGCCGCTGGCCGAAATCCGGGGCGGCGAAGCGGCCCACAATGCTGCTGCCCTCACGCAGCTGTTTGAGGGTGAAACCGGTGCTTATCGTGACATCGTGCTGCTGAATGCGGCGTGCGCCCTTATGGTGGCGGGCGTCGCAAAAGATGTAAGCTCCGGCGTGACAATGGCATCGCGGTCGCTGGACAGCGGCGCGGCCAAGGGAAAATTACAGGCATTGGTTGAAGCGACGAACAGATGAGCATTCTCGACAAAATCCTGGGCTACAAGAAAGAAGAGGTCGCCGCCGCCAAGACCAAGGCGAACACGGCTGATCTGGAAGCGCGCGCCCGGGACGTCGAAGCGCCGCGGGGTTTTCTGGCCGCCCTGGATGAAAAGAAGGACTGCGGCGAATACGGGTTGATCGCCGAGATCAAGAAAGCCAGCCCCTCCAAGGGCCTGATCCGCGCCGATTTCGATCCGCCTGCTTTGGCCATGGCCTATGAGGAAGGCGGCGCGGCCTGTCTTTCTGTCCTGACCGATGCGCCGTCCTTCCAGGGTGCTCCCGAGTTCCTCACCCAGGCCCGTGAAGCCACCCGCCTGCCCGTCCTGCGCAAGGACTTCATGATCGAGCCCTATCAGGTGATCGAGGCGCGCAGCTGGGGCGCCGATTGCATCCTGGTCATCATGGCGATGCTGAATGACGACCAGGCCCGCGCCCTGATGGACGAAGCGGCGCGCTGGGAAATGGATGCGCTGGTGGAAGTCCATGACGAAGCCGAGCTGGACCGTGCCCTGGACCTCGACGCCCAGCTGATCGGCATCAACAACCGTAATCTCAAGACCTTCGTCACTGACATGGGCACTACCACGCGGCTGGCGCACAAGATCCCGTCGGATATCCATGTCGTATCGGAAAGCGGCATCTCCGCCCCCGCCGACTTGAAGCGACTGGCCCAGCACAAGGTCACCACCGTGCTGGTGGGCGAAAGCCTGATGCGGCAGAAGGATGTGCGTTCCGCCACCGCTTTGCTTCTGGGCAACGGCTTTCGGTGACGGACAAGGCACCTCCCCTTCGTCGCTCCGCCGGGATGCGCGGCACGCCCAGCAATGACGCGCCCAAGGTCCCGCCCCCTTCCCTGCCTGTAAAACCGCGCGTTCAGGCCAGCCAGCCCGCACGCACCGTTTCGTCGCGCTTCGCCAAGCCAAAAGTGCTGATGGGCGAAACCGACGCGCCAAAACTGGCCAAGGGCGAAGCCATCCGCGCCCAGCGCGAGGCTTTTCGTGCCTTCATGACCAAACATCACCTGCGGCCCAGCGAATGGGCGCGCGCCGCCGGCGTCGCGCCCGGCGAGATATTGGGCTTTCTCACCGGCCAGTCGCGCAGCATCGCGCCCGCGACCTTCGAAAAACTCGCCGCCGTGGCGAAGGTGTCGCCCGCAGACCTTTTGGGCTGAAACGAAAACGGCGGCCCCCATGGACCGCCGCTTCGTTACGCAACGCAAACGGCCTTAGAACGTGATCCAGACGCCGCCACGGCCCCAATAGCCACGGCGGGGCGGGGCATCGCGCCAGCGATAACGGCGATTATCGCGGGCATTCCAGCGCCAATTGTCATCATAGATGCGCAGGCCCCAATGGGGGCGATAGTCGTAGCGCGTGGTGGTGCGCCAGCAATCGCCATAGCGGTTGCAGACCACCGCGGCCGACGCGGTTTCCACCGAGGCAATCACGGCGCCGGCGGCCACCAGCGCGCTCAAGGCAAAGGTCTTCAGTTTCATGACCAACTCCGTCGAAGGTGCTGCCCTTCGGACATAGAAACGGCGCTTGGGGATTTGTGTTCCGCGCCCATCCGTTGACGGCAGGGGTAGAACTAAAGTAGAACGATTCGCCGCGTACCGGCTTTGTTCGCCGCCCTCCCTGGGAGAGATTCCATGCTGACCCGCAAGCAATATGAGTTGCTGATGTTCATCCATGAACGGGTGCGCGAAAGCGGTGTGCCGCCCTCCTTCGATGAAATGAAGGAGGCGCTGGACCTCAAATCCAAGTCCGGCATCCACCGGTTGATCACCGCCCTGGAAGAACGCGGCTTCCTGCGCCGCATGGAAAAGCGCGCCCGTGCGCTGGAAGTGCTCAAGCTCCCCGACAACATGGCCGAGACTGTGCGTCCGGCCACCACCCGCAGCCAGGTCCAGCGCAGCGCCGCGGGCCGTCATGGCCGCACCAATATCCGCATGGCCGACAGCCGTTCGCCAGCGCCGCGCCGCAGTTACGGCGAAGGCGGCGAAGGCGCCATCAATGTGCCGTTGGTGGGGCGCATCGCGGCCGGTACCCCGATCGAGGCACTGCAAAACAAGATGAGCGACATTCCGGTGCCCGGCGGCATGCTGGGCAAGGGCAGCCATTACGCGCTGGAAGTGACCGGCGATTCCATGATCAATGCCGGCATCCTGGACGGCGACACCGTCATCATCCAGGAAGCCGACACCGCCAACACCGGCGAGATCATCGTCGCGCTGGTGGACAATGAAGAAGCCACCCTCAAGCGCCTGCGCCGCCGCGGCGACTCCATCGCGCTCGAGGCCGCCAACCCTGCTTATGAAACGCGCCTTTACGGCGCCGACCGGGTTAAGGTGCAGGGCAAGCTGGTCGGGCTGATCCGGCGTTACTGAAAACTTCTCCTCTACCAAACTTCTCCATGGCCGGGCTTGGGGAGTAGCGACAGCGTACAAACGCCATCCATCTGGATGGGCGGCTCAAGGCCGCCCATGGTGAGTGCGTGTTATTTCGCGGAGGTATCCGCCACCCACGGCCGCATCCCACGCCAGGCGCGCACACTGGTTGCCGAAGGCGGTGACAACAGGGTGATACTCCAGCCTTGGCCGTCCGCGGCCATCTTCTGATCGATCACCACCACCGGGCCATTGCACGGCCCAATCGCCGCGTTGATCACCACCACCGCGCGGGCGCAATCTTCCGCCAAGGCTTCTGGCCTCACACCGGCAGCGATCACCGGCGGACGGTTCACCACGCAGCCTAAGCCGTCGCAGCGCAGGCCCGGCATGCCGATGGCCTGGGCGAGGTCGCGGCTATCGCCATCGCGTTTCAGCCATTCGCGCGCCACGAAACTGTTCCGGGGCTTGCGGACAAAATGTAGCAAGCCATCATCCCCGCGCACCGCGATGGTGACGGCGTCGCTTGCCACCAGCATGTCGGGCCTGGGCGCGAGGAACGCCAGGATCACGCCGATAAGCATCGGGGCCGCGCCCCACCAGCGCCAGTGCTTGCGCCAGATCGCCAGCCACAAGCCGCCCAGCGCCATCAGAACCAGGGCGGCGAGCGGCATGGCGCTGACCAGCGACACCGAACCGGGCAGTCCGGACACCCAGCGGCCCATGTCCACCATCACGCCGATGCCCTGCCCCATCAGCTCCAGCGGCAACCGCTCCAGCCCAAACGGCATCAGCAAAACGGAAACGGCCGCCGCAGGCATGATCCAGAAACCCATCACCGGCATGGCGATCAGGTTGCTAAGCACCGCGTAATGGGCGGCGCGCTCGAAATAGAACAGGGTGAAGGGCGCGGTCGCCAGACTCGCCACCAGGCTGGTCATCACAATACCGTGCGCATAGCGATACAGCATCCCGCGCGGGTTTTGGCGTTCACGGCTCTGTTCCCATTCCGCCACGGCCAGCAGCGCCGCCACCGCCGCGAAGGACATCTGGAAGCCCGCATCGATAACGACTTCGGGGCGCGCCAGCAGCAGGATGGCGGCCGCCAGCGCCAGGCTGCGCATGGTCAGGGCCGGGCGATCGAGCAGCACCGCCGTCATCATGGTGGCCAGCATGACAAAGGCGCGCACCGCCGGCGGCGCCGCGCCGCTGATCGCCAGATAGAAGGCCGACGCCAGCAAGGCGGCCACCGCCGCCCATTTCTTGATGGGATAGCGTAAGGCCAGCGCAGGGATCGCCGCTAGAAGCGCGCGCACCAGCCAGAAAATGCCGCCGCCCACCAAAGCCATATGCAGACCCGAAATGGATAGCGCATGCGCCAGCCCCGCATCGCGCAGCGCCGCGTCATCTTCCGCAGCGATGCTGCCGCGCGTGCCGGTGATCAGCGACGCGGCGATGCCGCCCATGCTGCCGGGCAGAGCGGCATGGATCCGCGCCGTCATCCGCACCCGCAAGTCTTCCACGCCTTGCGACACGCCTTCCCACCAGCCGGGTTCATGGGCGGGCGCAATGGCGCGGGCCCGGCCATAGGAAAATCCCGTGGCGCCGATGGAATGGAAATACAGCCAGCGCCCGAAATCGCTGGCGCCGGGCGCCACCGGCGCGGACGGCGCATCCAGCCCGGCCGTCAAACTGAGCCAGTTGCCGGGACGAAACTCCGCCCCGTTGGGTACCGTCACGCGTATCCGGCGCGGTGTCTGGCCCGGCGCAAAAGCGCCCGAGCGGATCTCGTCCAGCACCAGGCGCGCGCCGCGTTCCCTAGGTTCGATGCTGACGATGCGCCCCGTCAGATGCGCCACCATGGCCTGGTTCAGAACCGGCGTCGCCACGCGGGCTTCGCGCAATTTGGCCAGGCCAAACCCCAGCAGCAGCGCCGCCAGCAGCGATGCGATGACGCGGGCCGGGCCGAGGGCGGCAAGGGCGATGGCGGCCAGCCCGGCAAGCACCGCCAGCCAGCCAATGGCCAGACCCGGTTCGACCGGCAGCGCGAAGTAGCAAGCCGCCCCGGTGCCCAGCACGACCGGCAGCCATAAAGGCCAGCGATCAGCCTCGAAATATACCGAAATTGCCCCCACAAAGCCCCGATTGATATAAGCCCGGCGCTATCCTAAAGCCTCTTTCCATGTCGCAAAAACCCGTCCTGCGTTTCGCCCCCTCGCCCACCGGCATGCTGCATATTGGCGGCGCCCGCACGGCCCTGTTCAACTGGCTCTATGCCCGTCACACCGGCGGCACGTTCCTATTGCGAATTGAGGATACCGACCGCGAACGTTCCACCCCCGAAGCAGTGGCGGCGATCCTGAACGGCATGACATGGATGGGCCTGGACTGGGATGGGGACGTCATTTTTCAGTTCGCCCGCGCCGCCCGGCACCGCGAAGTGGCCGAGAAGATGCTGGCCGAGGGCAAGGCCTATCGCTGCTATGCCACCGCCGACGAACTCACCGCCATGCGCGAAGAACAAAAGGTCGCCGGCAAGCCGATGCGCTATGACGGGCGCTGGCGCGACCGCCAGCCGACCGCTGAGGAAGCCGCCAAGCCCTCCGTCGTGCGCCTGAAATCCCCGCAGGAGGGAGAGACGATCGTCCATGACCAGGTGCTGGGCGATGTGCGCTTCGACAACAGCCAGCTGGACGACATGGTGCTGCTCAGAAGCGACGGCACCCCGACCTATATGCTCGCCGTGGTGGTGGACGATGCCGATATGGGCATCACCCATGTGATCCGCGGCGCCGACCATCTCAACAATGCCGCCCGCCAGCTTCAGATCATCGCGGCGATGGGCGCAGCCGTGCCGGTTTACGGCCATCTGCCGCTGATCAACGGGCCGGACGGCGCCAAGCTGTCCAAGCGTCATGGGGCGCTGGCGGTGGAAGCCTATCGCGACATGGGTTACCTGCCCGAGACCATGCGCAATTACCTTTTGCGGCTGGGCTGGAGCCATGGCGATGACGAGATCATCTCCACCGCCCAGGCCATCGCATGGTTCAACCTGGAGTCCATCGGCAAGAGCGCCGCACGGATGGATTTCAAGAAGCTGGACAATCTCAACGGCCATTACATCCGCGAAACCGCCAACGATGTGCTGTTGGCCGAAGTGGTGGCGTTCCTGTCCCGCGAAACCCCGCCGCGCATCCTGTCGCTTCTGGCCCGCCAGCGGCTGGAAAGCGCCATGACTTCGCTGAAGGAACGGGCCAAGACGCTGGTCGAACTTGTTCAGGGTGCGGAATTTCTGTTCACGGACGGTCCGCGCGACCTGGATACGGTTGCCGACAAGCTGCTGACACCGGAAGGCCGCGCCGCGCTGGCAAAAGTCCTGCCCGCGCTGGAGGCCACCGACTGGACCGGCGAGGCCCTGGAAGCTGCCGCCCGCGCCCAGGCAGAATCCGCCGGCCTCAAGCTGGGCCTTCTCGCCCAGCCCTTGCGCGCCGCTTTGACCGGAAAAGCCTTTTCCCCGCCCTTGTTCGAGATGTTGGCACTGTTAGGCCGGGAAGAATCCTTAACCCGGCTAAGGGCTTACGCTGCTTAAGGAATTAGAGTGGTGCGGTGCCGCAAAAGGGGTGACGGACTATCAAAAGCGTGGCTTTATTGCGGCGCAAGATAAGCCCGGCAGGACCGGGGCAAGGGGATGAGTATGAGAGAGAGCAAGATCAAGCCGGCGGGCAAGGCCAGCCTTAACTATGAAGGCAAGGACTATGAGTTGCCGGTTTTCGCCGGCACCCAGGGCCCCAATGTCTTGGACATCCGCAAGCTCTACGACCAGGCCGACATCTTCACCTACGACCCCGGCTTCACCTCGACCTCCTCGACCGAGTCCAACATCACCTTCATCGATGGCGACAAGGGCATCCTGCAATATCGCGGTTATGCCATCGGCGACCTGGCCGAACATTCCAGCTTCCTGGAAACCTGCTACCTGCTGCTCTACGGGGAACTGCCCAACAGCACCCAGATGGCCAGCTTCGACCATTCCATCACCCACCACACCATGGTGCATGAACAGCTGGCGAACTTCTTCCGCGGCTTCCGCCGCGACGCGCACCCCATGGCGATCATGTGCGGCGTGGTCGGCGCACTGTCGGCCTTCTATCACGACAGTACCGACATCACCGATCCCAAGCAGCGCGAAGTCGCCAGCCACCGGCTGGTCGCCAAGCTGCCGACCATCGCGGCGATGGCGTTCAAGTATCACGTCGGCCAGCCCTTCGTGTATCCGCTGAACAAGCTGGGCTATACCGAGAACTTCCTGCGCATGTGCTTCTCGGTCCCGGCCGAGGAGTATGTGGTCAACCCGGTGCTGGCCAAGGCGCTGGACACCATTTTCATCCTGCATGCCGATCATGAGCAGAATGCCTCGACCTCGACGGTGCGCCTGGCTGGCTCGTCGGGCGCCAATCCGTTTGCCTGCATCGCGGCCGGAATCGCCTGCCTGTGGGGTCCGGCCCATGGCGGCGCCAATGAAGCGGCGCTGAAGATGCTGGAGGAAATCGGCACGGTCGACCGCATTCCCGAATTCGTCGCCAGGGCGAAAGACAAGAGCAGCGGCTTCCGCCTGATGGGCTTTGGCCACCGCGTCTACAAGAATTACGATCCGCGCGCCAAGGCGATGCAGGTCCAGGCCCATGCCGTGCTGGACGAGCTGGGCCTGCATGACGATCCCCTGCTGAAGGTGGCGATGGAACTGGAAAAGGTCGCGCTCAGCGACCCCTATTTCATTGAAAAGAAGCTCTATCCCAATATCGATTTCTATTCCGGCATAACCCTGAAGGCGCTGGGCTTTCCCACCTCCATGTTCACCGTGCTGTTCGCCCTGGCCCGCACCGTGGGCTGGATCGCGCAGTGGAAGGAAATGCTGGAAGACCCGCACCAGAAGATCGGGCGGCCGCGCCAGATCTATACCGGCCCGACGGAACGCAGCTACGTTCCGATGCCCAAGCGGAAATAGTCAGCGGTTCTCGACGAAACCCAACAATATCCGAGCCGCCCTCAATGAAGGCGGCTCTTCTTTTTCACCCAGCAGCGCGGCAAAGTCGTTCATCGCCGCAACCTGCGCTGCGCGGGCTTTTTCATCCGCGAATAGATGGGCCACCGCATCTGCCAAAACCGGCGGCGTGGCGGCGCCTTGCAGATATTCCGGCACCGCTTCGCGTTCCAGCAGGATGTTGATCAGGGTGAAATGCTTCACCAGCATCATCCAGCGCGACAGGAAATAGGTCAGGCCCCCAACCTTGTACGCCACCACCATGGGGGTGCGCGAAAGCGCCAGTTCCGCCGTCACCGTGCCGGACGCCGCCAGCGCGATCGTCGCCGCATCAAAGGCGGCATACTTGTCAGACTCGCCTTCAACGATATGCAGCGGCGTTGCCCAGTTTTCCGTCGCGGCGCGCACACGGTTTGCGACGTGCGGTACGGTGGGCAGCACCGTGACCAGGCCGGGAATTTTCTTCGCCAACAAATCCACCGCCGCCCGGAAGACTGGCAGGATGAATCGAATCTCGCTGGTGCGGCTGCCGGGCAGAAGCGCCAGCAACGGCGCATCCGCCGCGATTCCAAGGCGCGTCCGCAGCGCCGCGCCGCCGGTCATGCGCGCGGCACGTTCCACCACTGGATGGCCCACGAACACGGCCTTCAGGCCATATTTCTCGAAAAACGGCACCTCGAATGGAAACAGCGCCAGCACCAGATCGAAATAGCGCGCCATTGCCCTGGCGCGATAGGCGCGGCTGGCCCAGACTTGGGGAGCAACATAATCCACGGTGCGCATGGACGGATCGCGCTTGCGAAGCGCGCGCGCAACGCGGTGGGTGAAATCCGGGCTGTCGATCACCACCACGGCATCGGGCCGGGTCTGGATCGCGAAATCCACAGCCTGCTTCACCCGGCGCAGGATGGCGGGGATGGCGGGCACCACTTCGCGCAGGCCCATCACCGCCGTGGCGTCCAGCGGATAGAGGCTTTTCAGCCCTTCGCGCTCCATGGCGAGGCCGCCGACACCCGTAAAACGGACGCGATCCCCAGCCAGCGCCTTGAGGCCTGCCATCAACTGCGCCCCCAGCGCGTCACCCGACGGCTCACCGCACACCAGCATCAATTGGATTGTCTTCGCGTCCGCGCGGGTCGTCACGGCTTGATACCGATGAGAAACAGGCCCAGCCGGTCGGCTTGCGCCGCCACGGCCATCCTGTCCAGGATCAATGATCCGCCCGCTTCCAGCGCAATTCCGGCCAGATGCGCCGCGGCCGCGCCCTGCACCGTGGCGATGCCGATCACCGGCATGTCGGTGCGGCCGTCCTGGGTGGGCTTCAGCCCTTTGACCAGCACACCGCGCGGCTTGCCCGGGGCGCCGCGCAGGCTTTCGCGTAGGCTTGGAATACGGGCCAGCATGGCATCGGTGCCTTCGGCGGCTTCCACCGCCAGGGCCAGACCGTCGCACACCACCGCACCCTGCCCCACATCCAGTGCGCCCAGGGCGCGCACGATTTTGAACGCGGCGGCGATGTCGGCGCGTTGTTCGTCATTGGGTGCGAGCCGCCCCAGTACCCCCTCACCGCACACCAGGCTGGGCGCGGCCTCTCGCACACTGATGGCCTTCAGCCCTTCATCCTCAAAAATCCCCACCAGGAACCGCAGCAAGGCATCATCGCCCTGCCGCGCCGCCGCCACGGCCTTGGGCAAAAGCAGCATGCCCTTGGCATCGAGCTTCATCTGCGAGAATTTCGGCCGGTCAACCTTGCCGCAGAGCAGGACTTCGCTCACGCCATGGGCGGTCAGCGCCTTGAGGATGCGTCCCGGCTCGCCCGGCGACAGGAATTCGTGGGGAAAGTCGGCGACCCAGTTATCAGTCATACTGCCGACCAGCGGCACGACAAAGACATCGCGCCCGCCATCCCGCGCCGCTTTGGCCACCGCGTGCGGCAGGTCGCCCCCGCCCGCGATGATGCCGAGCGCAGTCACGCCGCATCTCCGCCACGCCGACGCGCCAGGCAGAGTTCCTGTTTGGCCTCGGCCAGGATGAAGTCCACGATCTCGGCCACCTCGACCACCCCGGCGAATTTTTCCCTGGCCTCCCGGGCCCGATCGGCCAGGCTGCCGCCATTGCCATGGAACACGCTGCGGAATGTGGCGCGCATGGCATTGATGGTATCGCGTGACAGCCCACGGCGCTTGAGGCCGATCAGGTTCAGACCCGCCAGCTCGGAATGGTCGCCAAAGGCCATGGCATAGGGAATGACGTCGCGATTGACCCCGGTCAGGCCGCCGACCATCGCGCCCTTGCCGACGCGGCAGAATTGCTGGACCGCCGACAGACCACCAAAGATCACCCCGTCTCCGATCACCGAATGGCCGCCCAGCGCCACCGAATTGGCGAAGGTCACATCGTCGCCGACAATACAATCATGCCCGACATGGCTGCCGGCCATGAAGAAGCCCCGCGCGCCGACCCTGGTGACGCCCTTGTCGCGCTTGCTGCCGACATTCATCGACACCATTTCGCGCAAGGTGCAGGCCGCGCCGATTTCCAGCCGCCCGTCGGTGAAATCATTGTCCCGGATCTGGCTCATCCCGCCCAGCACCGCGCCCGGATAGATCTTGCACCCCTCGCCGATGCTGGTGATGCCGGTGATGGAAACATGCGACAGAAGCGCGACGCCATCCCCCAGGGTGACGCGCGATCCGACATGGCAAAAGGGACCGATCTCGACCCCCGCGCCCAGTGTCGCGCCGTCTTCCACCACGGCGGTGGGATGAATGGCCATCAGCCGGCCGCGCCGTCGGAAATCATGGCGCTGAACTCGGCTTCGGCACACAGCGTGTCGCCGACATAGGCCTGGCCGGCGAATTTCCAAACCGGACCACGGCTGCGGATCAGGCTGACCGGCATGCTCAGCAAGTCGCCCGGACCGACCGGCTTGCGGAAGCGGGCATTCTCGATGGTCATGAAATAGACCACGCTGCTGGTCTTGCCGCCCTGGCTGTGCACCACCAGCGCGCCGGCGGTCTGGGCCATGGCTTCCACGATCAAGACGCCCGGCATCACCGCGCGTTCGGGGAAATGGCCCATGAAGAATGGTTCGTTGATGCTGACCGCCTTGTAGCCCGTGGCGCTCTGGCCCGGAACGATATCGGCGAGCTTTTCCACCAGCAGCATGGGGGGGCGGTGCGGCAGCAGCTTCTTGATCTGCTCGACATCCAGAACAATATTGTCGGTCATTTCTCGTCCTGCGCGCGCCGCTTCGCCAGCCGTGTCACGGCATGAATCTCCCGGGCCCATTCTCTTACAGGTTTCGCCGGAGCCCCGCCATAATCCACGCCACCCGGCAGCACGATGCTCGATCCGGTCCCGGCCCGCGCGCCCAGGCGGGCGCCCGCGCCGATCCGGGTGTGATCGCCCAACCCCACTTGCCCGGCCAGGATCACCCCATCCTCCAGCACCACGCTGCCGGCCAGGCCGGCCTGGCCGGCGATGATGCAATGGCGCCCGATCTGACAATTGTGGGCGATCTGCACCAGATTATCGATCTTGCTGCCCTCACCGATCACCGTATCGCCCACCGCGCCGCGGTCGATGGTGGTGGCCGATCCGATCTCGCAATCATCCTGGATGATGACGCGGCCCAGTTGCGGCATCTTGATGAAACCGCTCGCCCCCGGGGTGAATCCGAATCCCGGCTGACCGATATGCGCACCCGGCAGGATGACCACGCGGTCTCCGACATAGGCATGGCTGATGGTGACATTGGCGCCGATCTCGCAATGGCGTCCGATCGCGACGCCCGGACCGATCACCACGCCCGGCGCCAGACGGGTGCCGTCACCGATTTCCGCCCCGGACCCGATCACCACGCCAGGGGCGATCTGCACATCCTTGCCCAGGCGCGCGTCCGGCGAAATCGCCTGAGCCTGAGACCAGACGGCCTGCGAATAATCCGGGTAGAACATCCGCGCCACGGCGGCGAAGGCGGCCTGCACGGATGACGCTTCCACCAGCGTCATCCCGGACGGCGCGAGTTCGGCCACCTGCGCAGTGGAGGAAAGCGGAATCAGGCAGAGACCGGCGCCCGATGCGCAAAAGACGTCGCGAAGCTTCCGGCTGCCGGAGAAAAAAGTGAGATGCGCCGATGAAGCGCCGCCGAGGTCAGCCAGGTCCGATATGGACTGCGCCCCATCGGCGCCCGGCGGGATTGCGCTGCCGATCTTTTCGCAAATCTGCGCCAGCGTGAACGGCCCGAGATTTTTGAAAAAACGGGGGTCGGCCATATAGAAGCCTACTGCCTCGGCGGCTGCGGCTGTGTCGGCGGGGGCGGCGCATTGAGATCGACCTTGATGGTCGGCAGCTTCTGGTCCAACCGGTCGATCACCTTCTGGGTGATGTCGAAACTGTTGGCCGTGGCAAACACCACCGCCTGCTTGTCGACCACGATATTGGCGCCCTGTTCCTTCACGACTTCCTGCAGGATCGGTCCCAGCGCCTGTTCCATCTGCTGTCGCGCCTGGAAAAAACCAGCCTTGATCTGCTCGTCCTTCTTCTGGGCGGAAGCCTGCAGCGCGCGCTTCTTGGCCTCAATGCCGGCCATGCGCTTGGCCTTGGCTTCGGGCGCCAGGATCGCCGTCTGCTGTATGGCGGTACGTTCTTCTTCCTGAATGGCGCGGCCCTGGGCCGTCAGGTCGGTCTGGGCCTGCTTGGCGATGGCCTGGACCTGGCGGGCGACGTCCTGCCCAACCTTGGAGCCCTGCATGATAGCGATCTTGTCGATCACCACGAGTTTGGTGGGGGGCGGTGCCGACTGCGCGAAGACCGGAGTGGCCAGGCTTGCGAGGCCCGCCAACGCGAACGCGAAGATTTTGGTCATGGTCAGTATCCTGTGGCAGTACTGAAGTGGATGATCTGGGGTCTGTCATACTCGGTCTTGGCGATCGGCAGGCCGATATTGATCTGCACCGGGCCGACCGGCGAGCGCCATTGCACACTGATGCCGGCACTGGCGCGAAAGGCGAGATTGTCCTTCACACAGGAGCCGACGCCGGAATACTGCGCGCCGGTACAGGTGCGGGTAAAGACATTGTCCAGATGGCCGATGGTGCCGAAATCGGAGAACAGGCCGAGGTTGATGCCAAAGCTTTCCGGGATCAGCCCCGGCATGCGCGCTTCCAGGCTGCCGATGGCATAGACGGTGCCGCCCAGCGCGCCGCTGTTCTGGGGCGCAACAAGGTCTCGCGCGCCCACGCCCGCCAGCGAGAAGCCGCGGAAGGTTTCGCCGCCCATGAAGAAGCGCTCGTTGAACGGTACCAGCGATCCGTCATAGCCGGTGATATAGCCGCCGCGCCCCGACAGGCTGGTCACGACGCTGCTGTCGAACAGCGCCTTGTAGGTGGAAAAGGTGCTGGCGGTGGAAAGATATTTCAGGCTGCCGCCGAAGCCCGCAAAGCTCTGCGAAAAGGAGAAGGTCGAGCCGGCGGTGGGCTTACGCACATCATCCAGGTCGTTATAGGAATAGGAAAATCCGATGATGGAACCGCTGGCCGATCCCGCCGCCAGCTGCACGTCCAGCGGCGCTCCTGCAAAGGGACGCACTTCCTCGATCTTGTAGGTATAGCTGAGGCCCACGCTGCTATACTCGGAAATCGGAAAGCCCAGCCGCGCCACGGCGGCCGTCACATCGCTCTGATAGGTGGACTGCTCGAAATTGGTCTGGACCTGATAGAGGTCGAAGCCGGCGGCCAGCTCACGATCCAGGAAGTAAGGCTCGGTGAAGCTGAATTGCGCCGACCTGGTAATGTAGGAAGCCTGCAGGCTGATGCGCATGTTCTGGCCGCGCCCGAACAGATTCTGCTCGGTATAGCTGATTTCACCCAGCAGCGAGGTGGTCGAGGAATAGCCCAGGCCAACCTGCAGCGAGCCGGTGGACTGTTCGGTGACATTGACGGTCAGGTTGGTGCGGTCGGGCTGGCTGCCGGGCACATTCTGGACGGTGACATCCTTGAAGAATCCCAGGGCGCGGATACGGGTGCGCGAGCGGTCGATCAGCACACGGTTGAAGGCGTCGCCTTCCTGCAGGCGGAACTGGCGGCGGATCACCTTGTCGAGGGTACGGGTGTTGCCGGCGATATTGATCTTTTCGATATAGACGCGCGGGCCCTGGGCGATCTCGAAGCCCAGATCGATGGTGCGCTCTTTTTCGTTGCGCTTGATGCGCGGATGAACTTCGGCAAAGGCATAGCCCTGGGTGCCGGCCGCATTGGTCAGCGCATCGATCGCCTTCTGGACCACTTCCTGCGAATAGATGTCGCCTTCGCTCGCGTCGATCAGCGGCCTCAGGCTGGCGGGAGTCAGTTCGCGAATCTTGGAATCGACCGTGATCTTGCCGAAGCGATAGCGGACGCCCTCATCCACCGTGAAGTTCAGGTAGAAGCTTTCACGGTTGGGCGTCAGCTGGGCCACCGCGCTCACCACCTTGAAGTCGGCATAGCCGCGCGTGACGTAGTAGCGGCGCACCGATTCCTGGTCGAACTGCAGCCGGTCGGGATCGTAATTGTCGTTGGTGGCGAAGAATTTCCACCAGCGGCTCTCCTCGGTCGCGATCTGACTTCTCAGCGTGTCGTCGTCGAACACCTTGTTGCCGCTGAAATTGATGCGGCTGACCCCGGTGGTCGGCCCGTCGGTAATGGAAAAGATCAGGTCGACTCGGTTCTGCGGCCGCTGGATGATCTGGGGATCGACGCTGGCGGCGAATTTGCCGTTGCGGCGGTACAGTTCGATGATGCGCTGGACATCGGCCTGAATCTTGGTGCGGGTGAAAACGGCGCGCGGCCTGATCTGGACTTCCTTGGTGAGGTCCTTGTCGCTGACCTTGGTATTGCCCTCGAACACAACCTGGTTGACGATGGGGTTTTCGGTGACCCGGATGGTCAGCGTGCCGGTCGCGGATGCAAAGCTGGTATTGACGTCGGAAAACAGGCCGGTGGCGGTCAGCGATTTCAGCGCCTGGTCCACTTCGGCGGGCGAATAATTGTCGCCTTCGCGCACACCGACATAAGTCAGTACCGTGCCGGGTTCGACGCGCTGGGTTCCGCGGACCACGATATGCTGGATGATGCGTGGCGGGGCCTGGGTCGGCGCCACGCTCGCAGCAGGATTGGCGGCGGTGACGGCAGCTTCATTGCCGGCGACCGGTTGGCCCGCCTGCTGGTTGAGCTGTTCAGCGCGCTCGGCGGCGCCGGGGCGCAGCTGCGCCACCACAGGGGTGGAGGCCAGCGCCACGCAAAGGCCGGTGGTGGAGGTCGCGCGCAACAACCTGCTTTTGAGGCGCAATATTCGCATCCCGGTTTTGGCCAACTTGTCCATAGGCGACCGCGCGCGGACGCCGTGTTTTCAGAAAAGATTCAGCCGGACCAGGTCATTCCAAGTCGTCAGGAGCATCAGCCCCAGGACGAAAACCAGCCCAAGTCTAAATCCAACGTCTTGGGCCCGCTCACCGAGCGGGCGCCCCAAAACAGCTTCCACTGCATAGTATAGAAGATGCCCCCCGTCGAGGAGCGGAATCGGAAAAAGATTGATCAGGCCGATACTTACAGAAAGTATAGCCACTAGATTGAGCAGCGGCAGGAAGCCGAAATCCGCCACTTGGCGGGTCATGTTGGCGATCCCCACTGGGCCTCTGAGCTGATCGGCGCTGGCCCGCCCCGTGATCATCTGGGAAACCCCCACGATCGTGCTGTGGATGATGTTCCAGGTCTCGGAACAGGCGGCACCGAAGGCTCCGACGGGGCCGTAGGTCTCCCGCACCACCGGCGCCTTGGGATCTGGCCGCACCCCGATCACCATCTGGCTGGTGGGGTTGCCCAGCACGTCGGTGGTCTTCATCAGCTTGGGCGTGACGTTCACGGTCAGGTCGCGCCCGCCGCGAACCAGCCCGACGGCCAGACTTTCGCCGCCGCTGAGCGAGATGATCTGCGGCAGCTGCTGGAAGTCGGTGATCGTCGTGCGGTCGATTCGGGTCACACGGTCACCGGGCAGGATTCCGGCCTCCGCCGCCGGGCTGCCCTTGGTTACCTGACCAATGATGGGCGTCATCACGCTATGGCCGGTGTACATAAACAGGCCCGTCAGCAGGACGATGGCCAACACGAAGTTGGCGAAGGGGCCCGCAGCGGCCACCGCGGCACGCTGGCCCACCGGCTTGAACATCAGGGTCTGGCCCCGTTCAGCCGCGCTCATCTGGCTGGCGGCCTCGCCATCGGGGCGCGAGGAAGCATCGGCGTCGCCGGCGAACTTCACATAGCCGCCAACCGGCAGCCATGACAGTTTCCAGCGGGTACCATGCTTGTCGTTCCAGCCGAAAATCTCCTTGCCGAAACCGACCGAGAAGACCAGCACCTTCACGCCGTAATAGCGCGCCGCCAGGAAGTGGCCCAGTTCGTGGAAGAACACCACCAGGGTGATGACGAACAGAAATGCCGGGAGCCCCATCGGGGTCCAGGCGATCAGGCTCTGTATCGTGTCCAACATCTTATGCACCTACCCGCTGACAAATTTCCTCGGCCAGGATTCGCGCGCGCGCATCCATGCCCAGCACGCTTTCCAGATCGCCCGCCATGCCATTGCTGCCGCAATCGGTATCCAGCGCGGCGGCCACCACGCGCGGAATGTCGAGAAAGCCGATACGCCGGTCCAGGAAGGCCTGGACAGCGATCTCGTTGGCGGCATTCAGAACCGTGGGCGCCAGCCCGCCGGACCGCATCGAGCCAATCGCCAGGTTCAACGCCGGAAAACGGTCATGGGCGGGTGGGTGGAACACTAGGCTGCCCAGCGCCGTCAGATCCAGACGACGGGACGGCGACGGGATGCGGCGCGGCCAGCCCAGCGCATGGGCAATAGGCGTGCGCATGTCCGGCGCCGACAGATGCGCCATGGTGGTGCCGTCTTCGTAGGAGACCAGGCAATGCACGATGGACTGGGGATGGACCACCACACCGAGCTTTTCCGGCGGCAGAGCAAAGAGAAAATGCGCCTCGATCAGCTCCAGCCCCTTGTTCATCAAGGTGGCGCTGTCGAGCGAAATCTTGCGGCCCATCGCCCAGTTGGGATGGGCGACCGCCTCTTCCACTGTCGCACCGCGCATGCGTTCGAGCGTCCATTCGCGGAATGGCCCACCCGAGGCGGTGATAGTCACCAGATCGGCTTCCGACGCATCGCCGCTGCCCAGAACCTGGAAAATGGCATTGTGCTCGCTGTCCACCGGTAGCACCTGCGCCCCGGACATTTCGATCGCCGCGCGGAACACCGCGCCGGCCGCCACCACGCATTCCTTGTTGGCCAACGCCACCACCACGCCCCGCCGGATCGCGGCCAGCGCCGGCTCGATCGCCGCTGCGCCCATGATCGCCACCATCACGAAATCGGACGGGCGCGCGGCGGCATCAATCACCGCCTGGCGGCCGGCCGCGACTTCGATGCCGGTGCCGGCAAGGCCCGCCTTGAGTTCGCCGAACAGCTGTTCGTTGCCGATTACCGCCAGCCGGGGATTAATCGCCCTCGCCTGTTCGATCAGCACTTTGACATTCTCGCCCGCCGTCAGCGCCGCGAGGGGCAGCGCATCCGCGCCATGAAGCTTTCGGACATGGGCGATGACGTCCAGCGTGTTGACGCCGATGGAACCGGTGGAGCCCAGCACCGTGACGCTGCGCGCCAGCACTTCGTCCATGGGCGGCAGTTCGTCGAACACCTTGGTGGCCGCTATCACCTTCACGACTGGCCTCCGAAAAGCGGATTGAAACCGGCGGCGAACACCAGCAAGGCCAGCACAACCGCCGCGGCGAAGGTGGAATCCATACGATCCAGCACGCCGCCATGGCCCGGAATGATCGATCCGGAATCCTTGGTGCCGAAACGGCGCTTGACCATGGATTCCAGCAGGTCGCCGGCATGGGCGACGAAACTGAACACAAAGGCATAAAGGGCGCCTATGCCGACATCGAATCCCAGCACGGCGATAAAGATGGCGAACATCATCGCGCCGCAAAGACTGCCGCCAATGGTCCCAGCCCAGGTCTTGCCGGGCGACAGCTTGGGCGCGATGCGCGGCCCGCCGATCACCTTGCCGAACACCAGCGCGCCGGTATCGGTGGCCCATACGATCAGGAACATCCCCAGCACGATCAGGGCGCCCTGGGGGGCGGTGCGCAGCGCGACCAGCGCCAGCGCGGGCAGCCCCAGATACAATACGCCGCCCGCATGCCAGAGCGGGTTGTCGTCCCGAACCTTCGCAAAAAAGTAGGACGCCAGCGCGCCAGCCGCCAACACCGCGACGGCGGGCAGGATCATTTCTTCCAGCAGCAGGAACACCGACAGGCAGATGGCGATGGCGGTGATCACGGTCTGGACATGGATGGGGCGCAACTCGGCCCGTTCGCGCATCGCGGGGGAGCGCACCAGGCGGTGCCATTCGCGCGCGCCGAACAGCGCCAGGATCACGACAAGGCCCGCAAACCACTCGGCGCTGTAGAGCAGCACCGCCGCGGCAGTGATCGCCATGAAGGTGCCGAACACCACGCGCAACACGCCTTCGCTGACTGCGCGCGCCGTGCCACCGGAATGAGGCTGGCTCATGGTCACGCCACGGCTTCCGAATCCAGCGCGCCGAAGCGGCGCTCGCGCCCCTCAAACTGCGCCAGGGCATTTTCCAGCGCGGCGCGGTCGAAATCCGGCCAAAAGGTGTCAAGGAAGAGCAATTCGGCATAGGCCGACTGCCACAGCAGGAAGTTGGACAAACGATGCTCGCCCGAAGTACGGATCACCAGGTCGGGCGACGGCAGCGCGCTGGTGAACAGACGGGCGGCGAAAAGTTCGGGTGTGATGGTTTCCGGATCGAGGCGGCCATCGGCGGCGGCGCGCGCCAGTTCGCGGGTGGCGGCGACGATTTCCTCCTGCCCGCCATAGTCAAAGGCAAAGGTCAGGTTCATGCCGGTATTGCCGATGGTGCGCTTTTCCGACTCCTCGATCATCTGCTGGATGTCACTGGCGACGCGGCCACGATGCCCGATGATGCGCATGCGGATATTGCGCTCCACCAGCTCGTCCATGTCGCTACGGAAATAGGCGCGGAACAGCCCCATCAGCGCGCCCACTTCGGTCTTGGGCCGCTTCCAGTTTTCGGATGAGAAGGCGAACAGCGTCAGGTTTTCCAGGCCCATGTCGCAGGCGGCCCGCACAGTTTCGCGCACCGCGCCCATGCCGGCATAATGGCCTGCCTCGCGCGGCAGCAGGCGCTTGCGCGCCCAGCGGCCATTGCCGTCCATGATGATGGCGACATGCTTGGGAAGGTGCGAGGGAGTCTTGTCCGTCAAAGCCATTACACCTGCATGATTTCCTGCTCTTTGTTTTGGAGCGCGGTGTCGATGTCCTTGATATGGGCGTCGGTCAGCTTCTGCAGCTCGTCGCCCTTGGTATGCTGGTCGTCTTCGCCGATCTTGCCGTCTTTTTGAAGGCGCTTGAGCAGGTCCATGCCGTCGCGGCGGACGTTGCGCACGGCGACCCGGGCGGCCTCGGCATATTTGGCGGCAAGCTTGGAAAGTTCCTTGCGGCGTTCCTGATTGAGTTCGGGCAGCGGGATGCGCAGCAGCTGGCCGTCCATCTGGGGGTTCAGGCCCAGGCCGGCATCGCGGATCGCCTTGTCCACCGCCTTGGACAAGCCCTTGTCCCACACCTGGACCGTGATCATGCGGCTTTCGGGGGTGGAGATGGTGCCGACCTGGTTGATCGGGACGGTGTTGCCATAGGCCTCGACCTTGACGGGGTCGAGCAGCGCGGCGCTGGCGCGCCCCGTGCGAAGGCCGCCCAGCTCGCTTTTCAGGGTGGAGACCGCCCCGTTCATGCGGCGGTCCAGTTCGTCCTTGCTATAGGCCTCGGCCATGTCACCTTCGCTCCAACGCACCCCGGTGAGAGACTATCCTTAAACCGGGGTGCCGCTTCACTTTTCTTCGATAATGGTTGCCCGGCCGCGGCCCTGCAGGACCTCCGCCAGCGCGCCCGGCTCGGCCAGTGAAAACACCAGAATCGGAATACGATTTTCCCGCGACAGGGAAATGGCAGCCGCATCCATCACCTGAAGATTCTGGGCTAACACCTCGTGATAACTCAAAGAATCGTACCGCTTGGCGTCGGGAACCTTTTTGGGGTCGGCGCTGTAAACACCGTCCACCTGGGTCGCCTTGAGCATGGCATCACAGGCCATCTCGGCGGCGCGCAGGGCGGCGGCAGTGTCGGTGGTGAAGAAGGGGTTGCCGGTGCCGGCGGCAAAGATCACCACCCGGCCCTTTTCCATATGCCGGATGGCCCGGCGGCGGACATAGGGCTCGCAGACATTGTTCATGGCGATGGCCGACTGGACCCGGGATGATACACCCGTGCGCTCCAGCCCCGCCTGCATGGCGAGTGCGTTCATCACCGTGGCCAGCATGCCCATATAGTCGGCGGTGGCCCGGTCGATGCCCTTGGCCGACCCGGCCAGGCCGCGAAAGATATTGCCGCCTCCCACCACCATGCAGATTTCGCTGCCGGCCTCGACGGCCTGCTTCACATCGCGGGCGATGCGGTCGATGGTGTCGACGTCGATGCCGAACTGCCCTGCCCCCATCAACGCCTCGCCGGAGACCTTGAGCAGGACGCGGCGGTATTTTGGCGTTGTGGGCATGAATCGGGGACCTGTCGGTTAGCGGGTGCCTGCCATCTGGGCGACTTCATCGGCGAAGTCGGATTCGACCTTCTCGATGCCCTCACCGACCTTGAAACGGACAAAGCCTTCGATCTCGACCGGCGCGCCAAGATCCTTGGACGCCTTCTCGATCAGCTTGGCGATCGGGGTTTCGCCGTCCAGCATGTAGATCTGCTGCATCAGCACCACTTCCTCGTAATACTTGCGCATGCGGCCTTCCATCATCTTCTCGACAACGGCCTCGGGCTTGCCGGACTGCAGCGCGATGTCCTTCTGGACATTGTATTCGCGCTCGACCAGCGCCTTGTCGAGATGCTCCTTGGTCAGCGCCAGGGGCGCCGCAGCGGCGACATGCATGGCGAGTTGTTTGGCCAGGACCGACAGCTTGTCCTTGTCAGCGGTGGATTTCAGGCCGACCAGCACGCCGATATTGCCCAGCTCGGGCGACGCGGCATTGTGAACATAAGCGGCGACGACGCCCGGATTGACGCTCAGCGCGGCAACGCGGCGCACCGTCATATTCTCGCCGATCTTGGCGACCAGTTCGGTCAAGGTCTGCTGCACGTTGGACGAGCCCATCGGCGCCGCCAGCAGCTTTTCCAGGTTGCCGCCTTCCTTCAGCGCCAGCTGGGAAGCGTCCTTCACGAAGGTCTTGAACTCGTCATTCTTGGCAACGAAGTCGGTTTCCGCATTCACTTCCAGCAGCACGCCGGTGCTGGCATCAACGGCAACGCCCACCAGACCTTCGGCGGCGGCGCGGCCGGACTTTTTGGCGGCCTTGGAAATGCCCTTCTTGCGCAGCCAATCGATGGCCGCTTCCATGTCGCCGTTATTTTCCGTCAGCGCATTCTTGCAGTCCATCATGCCCGCGCCGGTCTTGTCGCGCAGGTCCTTCACCATGCTGGCGGTGATGTTTGCCATACTCGTCTCCATTCTTGCCCGCACGCCCTCTTCAAGAGGAGGTGCGCGCGGGCTCTATTTCGTAAAACTTAAGCGGTGGCCGGTTCGGCTTCGACCGGCTGGGCGCCGACGTCTTCGATCTCGGCTGCTTCGCCCAGGTCCACACCGGCTTCGGTCTGGCCCTGGCTGAGGCCGTCGATCACCGCGCGCGCGGCCAGGTCGCAATACATCGCGATGGCGCGGGCGGCGTCGTCGTTGCCGGGGATCGGGAAAGCAATGCCATCCGGATCACAGTTGGAGTCCAGAATGGCCATGACGGGGATGCCCAGCTTGCGGGCTTCGGCGATGGCGATGGCTTCCTTGTTGGTGTCGATCACGAACAGCAGATTGGGCACGCCGCCCATTTCCTTGATGCCGCCCAGCGAACGTTCCAGCTTGTCCTGCTCACGCAGCAGGCCCAGCAGTTCCTTCTTGGTCAGGCCGGACTGTTCGGCGGTCAGCAGCGTCTCTTCGATCGAGCGCAGGCGCTTGATCGAATGGCTGATGGTCTGCCAGTTGGTGAGCGTGCCGCCCAGCCAGCGATGGTTCACATAATACTGGGCACAGCGCTTGGCGGCCGCCGCAATCGGCTCGGACGCCTGACGCTTGGTGCCGACGAACAGGATGCGACCGCCACCGGCGGCGACTTCGCGCAAGGCAACCAGCGCCTGGTGCAGCAACGGCACGGACTGGGTCAGGTCGAGAATATGGATGTCGTTGCGCTGCCCATAGATGAAGGGCGCCATCTTCGGATTCCAGCGCTGCTGGCGGTGGCCGAAATGGGCGCCCGCTTCGAGCAGTTGACGCATGGAAAATTCTGGCAAAGCCATTGATCAGTCTCCTTTACCGGTTGGCCAGATGCGCGGGTTACCCCTTTAAAGGAGCACCGGACGGCGACAGCGGAACACCCGCCGAAAGCCACCCGCGCATGCGAGATGGCGGGGCTTATAGGGATTTACCCCTGCCTTGCCAAGGGTTTTTCCTGTGATTTTGACCCCAAAATACCGCCCCAGAGGGCGGCCATGAGACCCAAGATCACCAGCGGAGTGACCAGACCCAGCGCCATGGCCCGGGGCGGGTTGTAAATCGGGGCCGCATAGGCGGCCAACGGCAGCATGAGGGCCAAGGGACGGTAACTTTCCGGCAGGCTCCGGACATATAAAATGGCCGCGATAGCCAGCAGCACCAGGTCGTAATTGGAGACGTGGGGCGAGGCCAGGAGGACGGCGCAGCACAGGATGGCGAGCCGCATGGGATGGGCGGCGCGAAAGGCACGCCAGACAAAAGCCGCCGCCGCCAGAACCGCCGCGCCCTGCGCCGCGAGCGCCAGCCAGCGGGGTGCGCCCAG
Source organism: Pseudomonadota bacterium (assembly GCA_041178445.1). Classification (GTDB taxonomy): domain Bacteria; phylum Pseudomonadota; class Alphaproteobacteria; order Micropepsales; family Micropepsaceae; genus Rhizomicrobium. Next base: position 38,016 of record JBEGVG010000045.1, read on the forward strand.
CAGGGTGGCGATGGTGGAAACACTCTCGTCCCACATGCTTCCCCATTCTGTGGCGTTGACGCCGGCGACCTGCTGGGGATGGAGATAGACATTGATCCAGTCCAGCCAGAGCTGCGGCCCCAGCAGCAACGCGCTGGTCAGGGTGAACAGGAGGGCACTGGCGGTCATGGCCGCAAAGGCGCGGGTCTGCCGGGCCGCGATCAGCGCCAGCGGCAGCAACGGGAAATATTGCGGCTTGAAGATCATCAGTCCCAGAAGCGCGCCGGCCAGGATCGGCCTGGTGTCCAGCAGCGACAGGCCGCCCAGGATCAACGCCGCCATCAGCACGGCGTTCGAGCCGGCCAGCACATTGTTGGACATGGCCGGACACAGCAGCGCGCCCAGCAGGAAGAAAAGATTGAATTTGTCCGGCGCCAGCCTGCGCAGTCCCAAAGCCAGCGCGCCGACCTGCGCCAACTGGCTCAGCAGCAGCGACCAGCCCACCGAAAGCTTGGCGAAGGGCGCGACCAGCAGCAGATAGACTGGTGGATAGGGAAACAGCGGCGCGGGCAACGGCCCCGACAGCTAATGGGCGAATTGGCTGTTGGTGGTCTGGGTGATCCAGAGCTGGTTGTAGATCTGGCCCAGATCGCCGGTGAAGACGGCGCGCCCCGCCGTCATGAAGATCACCCAGTCCGCGCCCAGAGCATTGAAGTGCGGCCCGATCAACCCGTCATGGCCGCTGCCGGTCGCCGCCACCAGCGACCAGCCATAGGCCGCGAAAAACAGGGCGGCCAGCGCCAGAGGCCAGCGCCGCTTCAGAACGGGCGGAATCAAATCCATCATCCGCGACTATGCGGCCAAATGCCTTTCGGTTACACAGCGCCGCATGAAAAGCCCGATCCGGTCCGTCATCGCCGATTTGAAGCCCAGCGGCATCAGTCAGGTCACCGCCCTGGGGCTGGGCAATCCCGATGTGCTGCCACTGTGGTTCGGCGAGACCGATCTCGTCACCCCGTTTTTTATCCGCAAGGCGGCGGCGCAGGCGCTGGAAGACGGGCGCACATTTTACACCAATGCGCGCGGCATCCTGCCCTTGCGCGAAGCGATCCGCGATTTTCACAAGCGCACATCCGGCGCCGACATAGCGGTGGAGCGGATCACCATTCCGGGCGCCGCCATGCTGGCGGCGGTGACCGCGCTGCAGATGGTGTGCGAGACCGGGGACAATGTCGTGGTCGTCTCGCCGATCTGGCCCAACATCTTTCAGGCCGCGAAAGTCGTGGGCGCACAGCCGCGCCTGGTGCGGCTGGAGGAGGACTGGAGCGCGGGCCGCTGGCGCCTCGACATGGACAGACTGTTCGACGCCTGTGACGGGCGCACCAAAGCGATGTTCCTGGCCTCGCCCGGCAATCCCACCGGCTGGATGCTGACGGCAGGCGAACAGAAGACCATTCTGGACTTCTGCCGACAGCGCGGCATCGCCATCCTGGCCGATGAAGTCTATGGCACGCTGGTCTATGACGGCGCGGCGCACGCGCCCTCTTTCCTGACCATCGCCGACGAGAATGATGCGGTGTTCGGCATCAACAGCTTCTCCAAGCCCTGGGCGATGACCGGCTGGCGGGTGGGCTGGCTTGTGCATCCCAAAAGCGTGGAAAACGCCGCCGCCGCCATGGCCCAGTGCAACAATACCGGCAGCACGCATTTTGCCCAATATGGCGCATTGGCGGCGCTGTCGCCGGAGGGCGAAGCGTTTCGCGCCTCGCTGCTGGAACGCTGCCGCGCCGGGCGCGACGTGGTCGAAAAATGGATCGGGCGGCAGAACCGGGTGCGCTGGATGAAACCGGACGGCGCCTTTTACGGCTTCCTGCATGTCGAGGGACTGAAAGACAGTCTTGGTTTCTGCCAGCGCACGGTGCTGGACGACAAGGTTGGGGTGTCCCCGGGTTGGGCCTTCAGCCTGGGCGACGCGCGTGACGATTCCTACTTGCGCATCTGCTTCGCCCAGGACGCAACGCGGCTGGAACAGGCGCTGACCCGCCTCGAAGGCGCGATAAGGAAGCTCTAGACCGCTACGACGGACATCACACCCGGCAAAGCCGCGATGCGGTTGCGCAAGGTGGCGTTCACCGCGATGCGCTTCTTGATTTCGATTTCGACTTCCTCGCCCGCATTGCCCGGCACCACGATGTTCACCAGCCCCTTGCCTGTTTGCGAGAGTTCGGCGGAAAGCGCACCCAGCGATGAGGTGTCCGCGAGACGGATGACCATGCCCTCGCCCGCCTGTGCCGCGGCCTGATCGAGGTCGAGGATCGAAGCCGCACGCAGTTTCAATTCATCGCCATCCCATTCCGCGCTAGCCGTGATCAGCAGCGACTTGCCCGATTCCAGCAGCGGACGGCTGGCCGCCAGCACTTCGGGAAACAGCATGATCTCGAACATGCCGGTGGGGTCGGAGAAGGAGACGAAAGCATACATCTGGTCGTTGCGGCCGCGCCGTTCGGACTTCTTGATCAGGGTACCGGCGATCTTGGCCTTGAAGCCGGCACGGCGGCGGTCCTCTACCAGCGCGGCATAGGTGGAGGCGCCCAGCCGCTTCAGCGCCGGGCCGTAGGAATCCAGCGGGTGCCCCGACAGGTAAAAGCCCATCGCCGAGAATTCCTCGCCCAACCGCTCGTGCACCGGCCAGTCGGGCATATTGGTCAGGCGCAACTCTTCCGCCGGGCCATTGTCGCCGCCAAACAGCGAGACCTGGCCGCTTTCGCGTTCGCGCTGCGCCGCCTGCGCCCCGCCCAGGATGCGATCGGAATTTTCCACAAGCTGGCGGCGATTGGGATTGAGGCTGTCGAACGCCCCTGCCCGCACCAGATTTTCGAACGCCCGCTTGTTGACCAGCCGTGGGTCCACCCAGCGGGCGAAATCGGACAGGGACTTGAATTTGCCGCCAGCCAAGCGGGCGTCCACGACATGATCCATCGCCTGGCGGCCGACGCCTTTGACCGCCGCCAGCGCGTAGAACACTGTGTTTGCCTCGGCATCGCAGGTGAACACCGCTTCGCTGACATTGATGTCGGGAGGCGCCACCTTGACGCCCAGGCGCTGGGCTTCCTGGCGGAAGATGTTGAGGCGGTCGGTGTTTCCGATATCCAGCGTCATGGAGGCGGCAATGAATTCGACCGGGTAATTCGCCTTCAGATAGGCGGTCTGGTAGGCAACCTGGGCATAGGCCGCGGCATGGCCCTTGTTGAAGCCGTAGCCGGCGAATTTTTCCGCCTGCTCGAAAATGGTTTCGGCCACGTTGCGGGCAATGTTCCGCTCTGCCGCGCCTTTCATGAATTTTTCGCGCTGCGGGATCATTTCCGCCGGGATCTTCTTGCCCATGGCGCGGCGCAGGATGTCGGCCTCGCCCATGGTGTAACCGGCCAGTTCGCGGGCGATGCGCATGACATCGTCCTGATAGGTCATCACGCCATAGGTTTCCTTCAGGATCGGCTCCAGGGCGGGGTGCAGATATTCCACCAGCTCCTTGCCGTTCTTGCGGGCGATATAGGTCGGAATGGCATCCATCGGACCGGGGCGATAGAGCGCGACCAGCGCCACCAGATCGTTGATGTGGTTGGGCTTCATCTTGCGCAGCAGATCGCGCATGCCCGCGCCTTCCATCTGGAAGACGCCGACGCTGTCGCCATGGGCGAGCATCTCGAAAGTGTTGATGTCGTCAAAATCGATGGTCTGTGTGTGCAGCGCGATACCGCGCTTTTTCAGCAGCTCTTCGGCCTTGGCGATCACCGTCAGGGTCTTGAGGCCTAGAAAGTCGAACTTCACCAGACCGGCTTTTTCCGCATCCTCATAGTCGAACTGCGTCACCGGCATGTCCGAACGCGGATCGCGGTAGAGCGGCAGAATTTCGTCCAGCGGCCGGTCGCCGATCACCACGCCCGCCGGATGGGTGGAGGCATGGCGGTACAGACCTTCGATCTTCTCGGTGATCTGGAACAGGCGCTGGGCGATGGGTTCCTGCTCGGCGATCTGCTGCAGGCGCGGCTCGCTTTCCACCGCCTCTTTCAGCGAGATCGATTTTCCCGGCGGGTTGGGGATCAGTTTGGCGATGCGGTCCACCAGACCGAGCGGCATCTGCAAGACGCGGCCCGCATCGCGCACCGCGGCCCGCGCCTGCAGGCTTCCCAGTGCGATGATCTGCGCCACCCGGTCATGGCCATACTTGTCCCGCACATAGCGCACGACCTCGTCGCGCCGCTCCTGGCAGAAATCGATATCGAAGTCCGGCATGGACAGGCGCTCGGGATTGAGGAAACGCTCGAAGAACAGGCCAAACCGCAACGGATCGAGATTGGTGATGTCCAGCGCCCAGGCCACCAGCGAAGAGGCGCCCGAACCACGCACGCCGACGGGAATGCCGCGACCGCGCGTCCATTTCATGAAGTCGGACACGATCAGAAAGTAACCGGGAAAGCCCATGCGGTTGATGATGCCCAGCTCATACTCCAGGCGCTCGTCATAAACCTTGCGCTCTTCGGCAAGCGGCGCGTTGGTCAGACGCCGTTCCAGCCCTTCGATGGCCTGCGCCTTGAGCTCGGCTTCCGCCGACAGGCCGGACTCCGGCGTGAACACGGGCAGGATCGGCTTGCGCTTGACGGGCCGGAAGGCGCAACGCCGCGCGATCTCGACGGTGTTTTCCAGCGCCTCGGGCAGATCGGCGAACTTGGCCTGCATTTCCGAAGGCGTCTTGAAGCGATGCTCCCGCGTCAGGCGGCGGCGGTCATCCTGGGAGACAAAGGCGCCATCGGCGATGCAGAGCAGCGCATCATGGGCCTCGTACATGTTGGCGCGGCCGAAATGCACGTCGTTGGTGGCGACGATGGGCAGCTTCAGGCCATAGGCCATGTCGAGCAGTCCATCTTCCGTGGCCCGCTCTTCGGGCAAATCATGGCGCTGCAACTCGACATAGAGACGGTCCGGGAAGGCAGCGGCGAATTTTTCCAGCTGCGTTTTCGCAGCCTCCGGCTGACCCTCGAGCAGCAACTGGTTAATCACCCCGCCGGGTCCGCCGGTCAGGGCGATCAGGCCCTCGGAATGGGAAAAAAGCTTTTCGGCCTTCACATGCGGCCAGTCGCCGGCTTCCACCTCCAGATAGGCGGCCGACAGCAGCTTGGTCAGATTGCGGTAGCCGGCGTCATTCTGCACCAGCAGCGGCACATGCGGCGGCTTCTTGCGTGAACCGGTTTGCAGGGGACTGCGGGGGGCTAATTCCACCGACAGCAGCGCGCCAATAATGGGCTGGATGCCCCCCTTGGCCAAGGTGTCGGCGATCTCATAGACGCCGAACATGTTGTTGGTGTCGGTCACCGCCGCGGCGGGGGTTCCGGCTTCGCGCGCCAGATCGGCCAGTTCCTTGGGGCGCACAGCGCCTTCCAGGAGCGAATAGGCACTTTTCACGCGCAGATGGACGAAAGACGCCATGGGATGGTCTCAGCGAAGCTGCGGTCAGTATCGCCCGCCGGCTGGCGATATGGGCACGCGTTCAGCGCCCTATCCACAGCTCAGGCCACAGCGATCAGGTGCTGGAACCCAGAAAGACATGAGCGCCGCTGGCCAGCACAAAGGCCGTCACCATGAAGAGAATAAGCCCCGCGCTCGCCGCCGCATCTTTGATCCACATGATCGCCGTCTCCCTCTTGGTCGAGTTTTGTTCTAGTTTGGTTCCACCCAGAACGCAAGAACAAAAGGTGACCGAATCGCCCTGCACACGGATGGCGTTGGACCAGTAAAGCGGATCACGCTGATAGCTCATGCAAAGACAAGTCTTTGCCGGGCCTTCGGTTTCGGTGTCTTGGAATGACCCCAGGGATTAACGAGCCTGCCGCCCAAGTGTTAACGCGGCAGCTGGGTGCCTTCGATCAGCTTGCCCTGGTGGAGCAACAGGGCCCGATCCATCCGCGAGGCCAATTCGAAATTGTGAGTGGCGATCAGGGCCGCCAGTCCTTCCTTGCGGGTTATGGCGATCAGGGCGTCAAACACCCCGCCGGAGGTACGCGGGTCCAGATTGCCGGTGGGCTCGTCGGCCAGCAGGATGCGCGGCCGGTTGGCCAGCGCGCGGGCAATGGCAACGCGCTGCTGCTCGCCGCCGGACAGCTTGGACGGCAGATGCGTCAGGCGCTTGCCCAGCCCCAGCACGTCCAGCAGCCGCGCGGCTTCCACAGCCGCATCCTTGCGCGACGTGCCCGCGATCATCTGCGGCAGCACCACATTCTCCAGGGCGTCAAACTCGGGCAGCAGGTGATGGGCCTGATAGACGAAGCCGATCTTGTCGCGGCGGATGCGGGTGCGTTCCTGATCCGGCAGTTTTGATGTGGCGACACCGCCCACATAAATCTCGCCGCTGGTCGGCGCTTCCAGCAGCCCCGCGATATGCAGCAAGGAAGACTTGCCCGCGCCGGAGGGGCCCACCAGCGCCACGATCTCACCGGGCTTCAGTGCCAGCGACAGGCCGTTGAACACTTCGAGCTGGCCCTCACCCTCCTTGTAACGGCGGGTGATGTTCTCAAGCCTGAGGATCTCATCCATGGCGCAGCGCCTCGACCGGATCGAGCCTTGCCGCGCGCCATGAGGGATACAGCGTGGCCAGGAAGGTCAGCACCAGCGCCATCACCACCACCGCCGCCACTTCCCCCGGATCCATCTGGGCGGGCATGCGGGAGAGGAAATAGACCGCCGGATCGAACAGCGTCTTGCCGGTCAGCGCCGACAGCCCCTGCCGGATGCTTTCGATGTTCATGCAGAACAGCACGCCCAGGATCAGCCCCAGAATGGTGCCCACCACGCCGATGGTGGCGCCGGCGATGAAGAACACCCGCATCATGGCGCCGCGCGTCGCGCCCATGGTGCGCAGGATGGCGATGTCAGCGGATTTGTCCTTCACCAGCATGATCAGGCCGGAAATGATGTTCAGCGTCGCCACCAGGATGATCAGCGACAGGATCAGGAACATGGTGCTGGATTCCACTTCCAGCGCCTGCAGCACGGTGTTGTTGAGCTGCTGCCAGGTGACAATCCGCATCTGCGCGCCCGCCGCCTTTTGGATGTCGGGCACCAGCCGGAGGTCGGCTTCCGGATCGCGCACCATCACCTCGATGCCGTTCACGGCCTCGCCCGCATTGAAGTAGAGCTGCGCCTCAGCCAGCGGCATGAAGAGATAGTTGTTGTCGTAGAGCGTGTTGCCGATGCGGAACGTGCCGATCACGCGATAGGTCTTGATCCGCGGCGTGGTACCGAAGGGCGTAACATTGCCACGCGGTGAAATCAGGGTGATGTCGCCGCCCAGCCGCAGCCCCAGTTTGTTGGCCAGGCCCTGGCCGATGATGACGGACTCATCGCCTTCGAAAAACTGCAGCGCCCGGGGTGACAATTTCTCGGTCAGCACCGTGACATTGGCAAAATCCTCGCGGCGGACGCCCCGCACCAGCACGCCGGCATTGGCGCCGTTCTGGCTGGCCATCACCTGCCCGTCCACGATGGGCGTGGCGCTGACCACGCCGTCGATGGTCTTGATGCGGCGGGCGACGGCGTCGTAATCGGCCAGATTGCCCATCTGTGACTGCACCGTCATATGCCCCGACAGGCCCAGGATGGAGCGCAGCAGCTCGACCCGAAAACCGTTCATTACCGACATGACAATGATCAGGGTGGCGACACCCAGCGCGATGCCCAGCAGCGAGAACAGCGAGATCACCGAAATGAAGCTTTCCTGGCGCTTGGCGCGCAGATAGCGTGCGGCGATCATCCACTCAAAGGGCACGAAAATACCGGTGTTTTTGCGAAGCGATTCTGGCATGCGGCCAAGGTAAGGGGGCCGTGCAAATAGGTCCATCGCAAAGGCTTGCGCCGCTGGGGCGTCAGCCCCATACCCATCGCGCGATGACCCATGCCGCCGCCCCCAGCGATAGTTTCACCCGCGCCCGGCGGATTGAACTGATCGCCCTGTTCGGGCTGCTGACGGTCTTCATCCCCATCGGCATCGACATGTACCTGCCGGCGCTGCCTACCATCGCGCGGGAGTTTGGTGCCCCGGTTTCGGCCATTGAGCATTCCCTGGCGGCGTTTTTCCTTGGCATGTGCGTCGGCCAGGCGATGTTCGGCCCCCTTTCGGACCGTTTCGGGCGGCGCATGCCGATCCTGGTGGGACTGGCGCTGTATGCCCTGGGCGCCGCCGGCTGCGCCCTGGCGCAAGGTCCCCTGACCCTCGATGCCCTGCGCTTTCTGCAGGCGGTCGGTGGCTGCGCCGGCACCGTGCTGGCGCGCGCCTGTGTGCGCGACCTGTTTCCCCCCGCACAGGCCGCGCGCATCTTCGCCCAGATGCTGCTGATCCTGTCGGTGTCGCCGCTGTTCGCGCCCTTTGTCGGGGGCTTCCTGCTGCCGCTGACCGGCTGGCGCAGCCTGTTCTGGCTCCAGGCCGGCGCGGCGCTTCTGACCTGGGTCGTGGTGTGGAAAATCCTGCCCGAAAGCCATCCGGGTTCCGACCGCCGCCTGCATCCCTTTCATGTGCTGGCCGACTATTGGGCCATCGCGCGCGACCGGCATTTCTACGGCCTGATCGTTCCGGCCACTTTCACCGGCGCGGGGCTCTACGTCTTTCTCACCGGCTGGCCCAATATTGTGATCGGCATGTTTCGTGTCGCGCCGGAATATTTCGGTTTCACCTTTGTGCTCAACGGCGTCGGCCTGATCGTCTTCAGCCAGGCCACAGCCCGGTGGCTCAAGCACCATCCCAGTGAACCGCTGTTCTTCGCCGCCTTGGGCGTGAATGCGGTGGTCGGCTGTCTGGCGCTGATGTTCGGGGTGACGGGATGGGGCGGTCTGGTTGGATTGATCCCATGGATATTCATCTATTGCGCCATGATTGGCGTCATCAATCCCACCGCCGCTGGGCAGACGATGCAGCATTTCGGCCATGCCGCCGGCATGGCCTCGGCCCTGATCGGCATTTTCCTGTATGGCGGTGGCTTCCTCGCCTCGCTGCTGATGGGCGCTTTCAACGCCCAGACCCCCGTGCCGATGACCGCCCTGATGTGCCTGTTCGGTCTTTGCGGACTGGGCAGTTATGTCCTGTTCAGGCAGCCCGCCCCGCGCTAAGACGGGCGCGGAACTTTGCCCTTTTCGGAGCCTTCATGCAGCGCGCCCTGGACATAAACCGCAGCCGGTTCGCCGACTGGTACCAGGCCGTGGTGCGCGACGCCGACATGGCCGAAACCAGCCCCGTGCGCGGCGCCATGGTGATCAAGCCCTGGGGCTATGGCGTGTGGGAGCAGATCCAGCAGGAGCTGGACCGCCGCATCAAGGCCACCGGCCATGAGAATTGCTACTTCCCCATGTTCATCCCGCTGTCCTTCATCGCCAAGGAAGCCGAGCATGTCGAAGGCTTCGCCAAGGAAATGGCGATCGTCACCCATCACCGCCTCAAGATGATCGACGGCAAGCTGCAGCCCGATCCCGAAGCCAGGCTGGAAGAGCCGCTGGTGGTGCGCCCCACGTCGGAAACCATCATCGGCGATGCCTTCGCGCGCTGGATCAAGAGCCATCGCGACCTGCCGCTGTTGATCAACCAATGGGCCAATGTGGTGCGCTGGGAAATGCGCCCGCGCCTGTTCCTGCGCACCACCGAATTTCTCTGGCAGGAAGGCCATACCGCCCATGCCAGCGAGGCCGAAGCGGTGGAAGAAACCAGGAAGATGCTCGAAGTCTATCGCAGCTTTGCAGAAGACTATCTGGCCATGCCGGTGATCGCGGGCGAGAAGCCCGAGAATGAACGCTTCCCCGGCGCGGTAAACACCTATTCCATCGAAGCGATGATGCAGGACGGCAAGGCGCTGCAGGCCGGCACCTCGCATTTCCTCGGTACGCATTTTGCCGAAGCCCAGAGCATCAAGTTCCAGAACGATGCCGGCGGCATGGATTTCTGCAACACCACCAGCTGGGGTGTCTCCACCCGCCTGATCGGCGGCGTGATCATGACCCACGGCGATGATGACGGCCTGCGCCTGCCGCCCGCCATCGCGCCGCGCCAGATCGTGGTCGTGCCCATGCTGCGCGACAAGCCCGAAGACACCGAGGTTTTGGCCTATTGCGAAAGCCTGGTGGAGGCCCTCAGCAAGCTCAGCGTGTTCGGCCAGCGGCTGCGCGTGCTGCTGGATCTGAAAAAGATCAAATCAGCGGAAAAGCGCTGGAACTGGGTCCGGCGCGGCGCCCCCATCATCATCGAGATCGGGCCGCGCGACGCCGCCGGGGGCAACATCACCTATATGCGGCGGGACACGCTGCGCGATGGCGACAAGGTCAGGTCCATCGCGGTCGGCCGCCAGGAATTCATCGAGGAAAAGGCGGTTCAGTTGCTGGCCGAGATCCAGCACAGCCTCTATTCCGAAGCCAAGGCGCGGCTGGACGCCAACATCAAGAGCGGCGTCACGGACTGGGCGGGGGTGGAAAGCTATTTCTCCGGCAGCGACGAAGAGTTCAAGGGCTGGCTGCGCGTCTCATGGTCCAAGCCGAGCGGCGCCGATCTTGAAAAGGTGGACGCCAAGCTCAAGACCCTCAAGCTGACGATCCGCAATGCGCCCTCGCAGCAGCCCAAAACCTTCGGGCCCTGCCTGTTCACCGGCAAGCCCGGGGTGGAAGAAATCCTGATCGCGCGGGCTTATTAAAAGCGACTGACGGTCTCGAACACCACGGCAATCGCGGCCATCACGGTCAGCAGCGGTCCTACGACCGACCGCTTGCGCTGGAAGAAAATCCGTTTTTTCGGCAGGCGTTCTTCGTAAAAGCACCAACTGTTATTCAGCATCGTCGGCCCCTTGCCCCATCGAATGAGACGCTAGACCAGGGGCGGTTACCGCCCGTTTAAGATGTGTCCTAAAATGCGTCAGACGCTATTGCAGCGCGGCGCCGCCGCGGGGCGAGCCCGGCATGCGTTGCACCCAGGGCGCGCGGGCCGGCATCTGTGCAATCAGGCCGCGAATATCGACATCCTGCGGACCCGCCAGCGCGTGACTGTCGCGGTCCACCTCCCGGCGCATCTGGGCCTGGACCGCATACCAGCGGCGCTTGCCGGTCTGGTCGGGGCAGCCCGTGCCGTCATTGCCCCAGCGCAGCTCGACACAGTGATAGGGGTCGAAGGACATGGCGAACAGCCGGCGGGACATGTCATCGAAGGTCAGCGACACCGGCCGCTTGTCGCTGGACAGATAGGTAACGGTGCAGGCCCGGCTTTGCTGGTCATAGACTTTCAGCAGGTCGCGCTTGAGGTCGGTGCCGTCATAAACGATGCGCGGATCACGGTTCAGCCATTGGCCGATCATCCGCGCCAGGTCGCGGCGCAAGGCCACGAAGCCAGCCTTCAGCCGCGCGTCGCGGGCCGGCGTGGCATAGGCTTCCCACTCCCCATTGTCGCTGCTGTAGATGTTGGGCGGGATTTGCGAGGGATGCAGCTTGGCCGAGATGCCGTTGGCAATGGCCTGGTTCACCGCCTGGGCCCGGTCGTTCAGGTCGTTGCACAGGACGCGCATCCCCGCCTGCAGCTCATAGACCGGATTGAAATCGGTGCGGCCGCCCGACACCGCCACCCGGACATATTCGTAATAGCCCAGCCGGGCCCCGTTGTAGGACCAGCGCGCCTTGCTTTCATCGCCGGTGGGATTGGGTTCGGTCCCCAGATACTGGACCAGCGAGAAATCGCGGATCTGGTTGTTGCGGGCAAAGACATAGCGCCCGCCCACCAGACGGCCATTCTCCCGGCGCGCGCCCACCAGTTGCAGAGGCCGCCAGTTCTTCAGCCCCCAGCCCAGCGCGGCGGGGCTGCGCCCGAACTGCGCGCCATAGACGCTGCGGGTGATGGTGAAATCGGGATGGGCATCCATGTAGTGGATGCGCCCGGAGGGTTCGACCCGGTAAACGATGCCGATATGGGCATTGGTGTCATAGATGATGGTGCCGGGGCGGATGCTGCCCGGCTTCAGGGCCGGCGAATAGAAGTCCGACGGCACGGCGCTGTCGGTCCTCGCATCGGTGCGGAAGGTGGCGGAATAGACGCTGTCGATCATCTGGCGCAGCGCCGCGGCGCCATTGATGCCGCCGCCATTGTCCACGATATGGGCCCGCCCGACCACACGGTTGGAGGTGTCGCCGAAGCGCGAACCGGCCACCCCATTCACATAGGAAAAGGGCAGCCCGTTCTTCCAGGCGTAATAGGCACGCAGCAGGTAGGGAAGCTTGCCGCAGTCCACATCGATGTCCAGGAAGGCGCCGTCGCTGCCGCGATAGGGGTTGGCCGGATCGCGCAGGCAGCTTTGCGACGAGGAGCAGCCTGAATCCCCCAGCGCGGTGATGAAGCGGCCATAACCGATCTCATCCTTCTCGTCCCAGTGATCCTTGGTGATGCGCCACGGTGCCGCCTGGGCGGCGAGCGAACCGCAGACCGTCAGCACCAGGGCGAGAAGAAGCGCGCGCATCCGCAAAATCTAGCAGCGCGGGGCGTGCGAAATTGGGGCAGATGGCCGGGCTGGTTAACGGCAGGGCTTGGGATTGAGCAACGGCGCCATGCGGCGGCCGTCGAACCCGGCATAGGCCCCGCCGCCGGTTCCCGTGGCGGGGTTGCGGCCACGGCCCCGAAAGCCGGGCTGGGGGGCGCCGCCGGCCAGCGGCACCATGATCTCGTCCGGCACCGGAACCGGCGGGGCGCCGACATCGGCGGGAATCACCGCCCCGCCGGCGGCGTCCACTCCGGCGGCCAGGTCGGCCCCGGCCATGCAGGCGGAAGGATCTCCCCCGTCCAGCAGGGGATCGGGTTTGCCCGGCCGGGTGATCTGCCCGCTGGAGGCCGTGCCGGAGGCCAAAATGACCGCCAAAACCGCCAATCCGCGGGCGCTCAGCCTGACGTAATTATGTTGCGCGCTTTGCATGAGGTTAAACCCATATATGTCGTGGACAGCTCCCACGAAGCACTGTATCAAACGTCCCCATAAAAGAACGTTGACCGCAAAGAACGGCCAAGTTCGGGGAGAAATACTACAAAGGCCGGAAGCATTGCTTCCGGCCTTTGCTATTTTGATCCTCCCCCTCCGCTCCCGTTCGGCAGGCTGGGCGCCTGCCTCACCCTCTCGGCTCGCCATCGCTCGCCTCGCCCGCTGGGAGCACCTCCGCCTCCCAATGCTACGCATTGAGGGGGAGGCGGACCTGTGATTGCTTCGGGCCAGACAAGGGGCTTTGGGGATGCTGGAAAGACTGTTCGGGCTGAAGGCGCAAGGAGCGACGCCCAGAAGCGAGATGGTGGCGGGC
>JBEGVG010000046.1:0-3156 GCA_041178445.1 Pseudomonadota bacterium
TGATGGCCGCAGCATGAGCCACAACGCCATCCGTCGGAGCATCGCCACAATCCGGTCTAGACAAACCACGAAAATACAGACCGCCCTGAGAAATCCGCCTATTTGTTCAACAGCCTGCTAGAGATGGGTCCCGCCTTCGAGGAATTGCGCGTGTCCCTGTTTGATGTCGGTGCCCGGCTTTTGCGGCAGCTGCCCGCCGAAACGGCGCATCAGATGACACTGGCGCTGGCGGGCGCGGCTGGTCCGCTGCTGCCTTCGCCGGCACCCGATGATGCGCGGCTTGCTGTCAAAGCCTTTGGTCTCAGTTTTCCCAATCCGATCGGCCTGGCGGCGGGCTTCGACAAGGATGCACGCATCCCGGGTGCGATGGCGAAGTTCGGTTTCGGCTTTGTCGAATGCGGCACCGTCACGCCGCGTCCGCAATCGGGCAATCCGCGCCCGCGCCTGTTTCGCCTCAGCGAGGATCAGGCGGTGATCAACCGCATGGGATTCAACAATGGCGGCATGGAGGCCGCCGCCGCCAACCTGAAAGCTCGCAGGGGAGGCGGTATTGTCGGCATCAATATCGGTGCCAACAAGGACAGCGCTGATCGCATCAAAGACTATGCCTTGTGTTTTGCAAGCCTGGCGCCGCTCGCCGATTATGTCACCGTCAATGTCTCCTCGCCCAACACGCCGGGCCTGCGCGGCCTGCAGAACAAGGATGAACTGACGCGGCTGCTCTCCACGCTGGTCGAGGCGCGCGGCCGCCTTGGTCACAAGCCGCTGCTGCTCAAGATCGCGCCCGACCTGGACGCATCGGCGATGGACGAGATCGCCGATGTGGTGCGGGCCAGCGGTATCGAAGGGTTGATCGTCTCCAACACCACGATTGCGCGCCCCCCGCTCCGCTCCAGACACGCCCAGGAAAGTGGCGGGCTTTCCGGCAAGCCGCTGTTTGCAGCCTCCACGACCATTCTGAAAGAGATGCGCCAGCGCCTGGGTGATGCGGTGACGCTGGTGGGTGTGGGCGGCGTGGCCTCGGGCGCGGATGCCTATGCCAAGATCCGCGCCGGCGCCTCGCTGGTACAGCTTTACAGCGCGCTGGCCTTTCAGGGCCCCGGACTGGTGACGCGCATCAAGCGCGATCTGCTGGCCTGCCTGGCGCGCGATGGCTTCGCGAATGTGACTGCCGCGATCGGAAAATAGTGACGGGTGCGCAGGTCCGCCTCTCCTTCGCGTGCGCGTAGCGCACGGGCGGGGGAGGTGGTTTCAGCGTGCGAGGCGGCATTGCCGCCGAGCGCAAGCTGAAACCGGAGGGGGAAGAAAAATTGACGCCTCGTCATTTTCCTCTACAGTTCCACGGATGGAAGAGCCCAAAGCCTCCCGCCGCTATCTGACCAAGGCGCAGAACCGCGAAGTCATTCTGTCGGCGGCGCGCAGCGTCTTCGCCCAGATGGGTTTCGCCAAGGCCACGGTGCGTGACGTGATCCGCGCCACGCCTTTGGCCTCGGGCACTTTCTACAACTACTTCAAGTCCAAGGAGGAAGTGTATCAGGCGCTGCGCGATGAGGCGGCACTGGCGATCCGTCCGGCGCTCCGCCAGGCCCGTCTGGCCGCCGAGACGCAAGAGGAATTCCTGGCGTCCGGCTTCCACGCCTTTTTCGCCTTTGTGCTGTCGCGCCGGGAGGCGGACGCGGTGGCCGAAGCCAGCCACTTCCGCATGGATTCGCCCCAGGTCCTGGCCGGTTTTGCCGAGTTGCGCGAGGACCTGGAAAAAGCCATCGCGCGCGGCTTGTTTCCCCCCGTCCATGCCGGGCTGCTGGCCTCATCCATCGTGGGCGTGGCGTTCGAACTGGCGCAGCAGGTCAAGGCCGGCACGGATGTCGAGGATGCCACCGGCTTCGCCACCGCGCTGCTGCTTGGCGGTATCAGCGCACTGCCGCCGGCCTAGCGTGCCGCCGCGGCCGTGTATTCTTTCCAGATACGGTCTTCTTCGCAGCCCAGCTTGTGCAGATAGCTCCAGCTGAACAGCCCGCTGTCATGGCCGTCGTCAAAGCCGATGCGCAGGGCGTAATTGCCCACCGGCTCCAGCCCGGCGATCTTCACATCCTGCTTGCCCAGCAGGATCTGCCTGGGCCCGCCGCCATGACCGCGCACTTCGGCGCTGGGCGATTCCACCCGCAGATATTCGGCGCGCAACGCGAAGCTTTCGCCGCTGTCGAAGGTGATGTTGAGAATGTCGCGCCCGGGATTGAGGCGCACCTCGGTCGGCCAGGGATTGGAGGTGGTCATCAGCGCCGCTCGTCGTCGGTCAATTGCCGGGCTTCATCCGCCAGCATGATCGGCACACCGCCACGGATGGGATAGGCGAGTCCCGCGGCGCGGGAGACCAGTTCCTGTTTCTCGCGGTCGTAATGCAGCGTGGTCTTGGTCCGCGGGCAGACCAGGATTTCCAGCAGCTTGGGATCGGTTTCCATCAGTTTAAAGTCGTCGGGCCGGCTTCGGCGCCCATTTCCAGCAGCGCCATCAGCGTCGAAGCCCGGTCCTGGAAACTCTGCGCTTCCAGCAGCGCCTGCTTTTCCGCCGGGTCGAACGGGCACATCATGGCGAGCGCATTGACCAGCGCCTCGCCGGGCGCGGTCATCACGCTTTTCCAGTCCGCCTTCATGTCGCGGCTGGAAAGATAGGTTTTCAGCGCCGCCAGAAGGCGGTCGCGCGGAAAATCCTCGTCGCTGGCCTGGGCGAGATCGCCGGCAAAGGGCGCGAAGTCACAAAAACCTGCGCGCCAGGGCGTGGCGGTTTCCATTTCTCCGGTCAGGCGAAAACGGCAGATGCCGGAAAGCGTGATCAGGTAACGGTTGTCATCGGTTTCCTGAAAAGAGGTGATCTTTCCGACACAGCCCACTTGCGACAGCTTGGGCGTCAGGGCGGTGTCTTCATGCTCGGTGGGCTGGATCATGCCGATCAGCCGGTCGCCGGTCAGGGCATAATCCACCATCTCCAGATAGCGCGGCTCGAAGATGTTGAGCGGCAGCGCGCCGCGCGGCAACAGCACCGCGCCGGTCAGCGGAAACAGCGGCAGCGACCCCGGCAGGTCGGAATAGGAATGATAGTGCCTTGGCATCAGAACAACCGCATTACGAAAACAGTATCCCCGACAGTTTGCGCCGGCCC
>JBEGVG010000047.1:0-14059 GCA_041178445.1 Pseudomonadota bacterium
GGACGGGTCGCTTGAGCTGCCATGGGGCTCCGCGCCCCGTCCCGTTGCATCACCGAGCCAGCAAGGCTCAAATGAGGGCTGGGCTCTATCTCCAACTGGATGAAAGATGGGGCTCAGGTCAGTCAGATCATGATGACCTTAAATTAACATGCCAAATGGACCACTCAATGAGGGCTGGTCACAGGTGTGTTGTGTGTTTTTAATTAGTCGGACTAACTATCGTTATCGCTCCCGTCGCCCTGTCTGCAATTTTTTTGGTAATTCCGCAGTGTTTCCCGACTTACCCCATTCACCAACCCAACCCGAAAACTTACTTAAATTATTAATGTTAGAATTAACGTCTGACTTCACTCGATTGTCATTAAATCTGGACTCGGCAAGTGGTTTATGCGATTCGAGCCATTTTGTTGCTTCTCTTGGATTTAGGACGTAGTAAGCCACCGAAAAAGCAACCATTGCGCGGAAGATAGTCCATAATAGCTTCATGACTAGCGATCTTCACTCTTTGCGTCCAGTCGGATTATTAGCTGCTCAACAAGAGTGCGATCTGAATTCGAAAGTTGTCCAATTGTTTGGGCTAATATCCAGGCGGGTGACCGAGACACCGCACCCGTGACCCAAAAGTCAAAGCTGGCTTCGTCGAAAAAACTTCCGGGATGCACTCCAAGCGTTTCTGCGATAAAAGCAATCTCTGATGCTTCAATCGGGATAATTCCATTTTCTATTTCCCATAACCTCTTGGAAGAAATGCCAAGGAGTGCAGCAAAGTTGTCTCGGCTGAAATGGTATTTCGACCGTCGCGCAAAATTTTCCCGCGCTAGGTGAACTCGCCAACCAATCTGGCATTTCCAAAAAGTTGAAGTCGAAACTCTATCTCGCCGCTTACCAAATAAAGGCGCGGGATTATCTGGAGCGTTAAACGTTACAGGCATCTCGCCCTCCTAGTATCCGATGTGGATACCATTGAGACGGTTTATAGAAGGTTTATTGCTACGCATTGTCGCTCAAATATTTTATACCTTTGATATAATAAATTGTTAAACACTGCCCGTGACCTGCTTCTGGTAATGCCCCCGTATCTGGGGAGCGTCTGTTCTGGTTAGAGGTGGCGACGTCACAGGGCAATCGGTATCGATTGCGTGCCGGGAGGCCGGGATATCGGACCAGAGCTACTATCGCTGGCGCAAGTAGTAAGGCGGTCTTGATCTGGACCAGGCCCGGCGGATGAAGGACCTTGAGAAGGAAAATGGTCGGCTGAAGCGCCTGGTCGCTGACCTGTCGCTTGAGAAGCAGGTCCTCAAGGATATTGCCTCGGGAAACTTGTAAGCCCCGCACGGCGCCGGCAGGCGGTTGCGGGGGGCTTGTGAGAAGTACGTGCTCTCGGAGCGGCATTACTGCCGGATTGTCGGTCAGCCGCGCGGAACGCAGCGTTACACGGTCATGGCGCGGGCGAATGAGGATGCGCTGACACATGCCATCATGGCTCTGGCGGCGCAGTATGACGCGATGCTCGTGCGCGGGGTCCCAGAGCACATCCGATCCGATAACGGGCCAGAGATGACCGCCAGGATCGTGCGTAGCTGGCTGGCGAGCGTGGGCGCCAAGACGCTCTACATCGAACCGGGCAGCCCCTGGGAGAATGGCTATTGCGAGAGCTTCAACGGCAAGCTGCCGGACGAGCTGCTCAATGGCGAAATCTTCTACAGCCTCAAGGAAGCCCAGATACTTATTAAGCAATGGCGCCACCACTACAACACCGTCAGACCCCATTCATCGCTGGGATATCGACCGCCAGCGCCGCAGACTTTTATGCCCGCGCCACCCCATCTGGATGGAACGCCAGCTATGCAGTAGTCTCAATCACGCTGGTACAAAATATCCGGCAGGCCAAGATGTGTTCGACTACATCGAACGCTTCTACAACCCAAAGCGGCGGCACTCGACAATCGGATATATGAGCCCAATGGACTTCGAGATGAAGGCAGGATTAGGCTAGCCGAGTGTCATCTAAACCAGGTGCAGCCCACATCTCGTTGGGCAGCAGACCGTCGTACTTCTTCTTCCAGTTGAAATATGTCGCCTGGCTGATCCCGGCCTTGCGGCAAATATCCGCCACCGGCATCCCATCCGAGCCTTGCTTCAAAACGAACGCCTTCTGGGCGTCCATAAACTTCGAGGCCTTCATCCTTTCGACTATCCCAGCCTGGGATAATTACCGCCGAAAAATCCGATTTCTAATGGTCCAACTATCCGTGAGTAGAATAGGTGATTCTCCGGCACTCACTTTCTGCCCTCAAAAGACTAAACGGCGTTCGGCGCCGCCCAAAAACTGTTAACGAAATCAATCCTTTGGGCGCCGGAAAGGATTGGTTAACCAAATCTTGTATTCTGTAACTATGAACGCCGCAAAATCCCTTTCCGGGACCCCTGTGGGGGTGCCCGCCGGCCTCTGGCGCTGGGCTGCCTTGGGCTTTGTTTTACTCGCCTTGGCGGCCGCGGGCCTGACTATTGTCATGCCGCAGGTCGCTGGCCTGGCTGGTTTTGCCCTGCTGGGCGGGGTCGCGGTTCTGGCCATGCTTTTTCTCTATGCGGTGTGGCCGCGTGACGGCCGCGCCAGCGCCGACGCGCTGCGGGTTGCCGAAGCCGCCGCCAAGGCCAACATCGCCTGGGCCATAACCGGCGAAGGCGGCGCAGTGCTGGACTGCAATCCCGTCTATCGCCGCATGGCGGGCGTAGGTGAAAACGAAACCCCGCCGCCGCCCGAACTGGCGCTGGCGGGCGAACCCTCGTCCGCCGTGCTGTACCGGCTGTCGCGTGATGCCGCCGAGGGGCGCGCGCGCGAAGAATCCTTTGTGGTTGTGCCGGGCCTGGAGATCGTTGCCGCAGTGCGTCCCTTGCCCGACAAGCAGGCCGCATGGTGGTTCACGCCGCGTCTGGCCGCCAGTTCCTCGCCGCAACCGGTCTTGACCCGCGCCGCTGCCGCTCAGTCCGTGCCTTCTGTAGCTGCGCCCGAGCTAGCCGCTCCCGCCCCAGCGGATGTCCAGCCGTTCGAGAATGCCGGCGACCTGTTCCGTGATGCGCCCATGGGCGTGGCCTTTTCCGATGCCAGCGGCGTGATCAGCGCCGCCAATGCGGCGCTGGCGAAATTGTTCGACGCCTCGGGTGATCTCACCGCGCGCAATTTCAGCGAGCTGGTGGAGCCAAGCGACCGCGCCCAGGTCACATCCCTGATCGCCAGCGCCGCGCGGGGCGAAACCGGGCTCAAGGCCGTCGAACTGCGCATGGGCAAGTCCGGCGCGGGCGAAGATCGCATGGCCGAACTGTTCGCCAGCCCTATGCCGGGCGGCAAGGCCATTCTCTATCTGGTGGACGTTTCCGAGCAGAAGGCGCTGGAAACCAAGTTCGCCCAGTCCCAGAAGATGCAGGCGGTCGGCCAGCTGGCCGGCGGCGTGGCGCATGACTTCAACAACCTGCTCACCGTCATCATCGGCAATTGCGAATTCCTGCTGATGCGCCATCAGGCCGGCGATCCGTCGTTCAAGGAGATCAACGAAGTCCATCAGAACGCGCTGCGCGCCGCCGCTTTGGTCAGTCAGCTTCTGGCCTTCAGCCGCAAGCAGACCATGCAGCCCAAGGCGCTGGTGCTAGGCGACGTGATCGGCGAACTGGCGCAGATGCTGCGCCGGTTGGTGGGTGAAGGCATCACCCTGAATGTCGAGCGCGATTCCGACCTGTGGACCGTGCATGCCGATGAGGCGCAGCTTTCCAACGCCATCATCAATCTGGTGGTCAACGCCCGCGACGCCATGCCGTCGGGCGGCACGGTGGTGATCAAGACCGTCAACCAGACCGTCAGCACCTCATCGGCGCTGGGCACCGCGATCATGCCGCCGGGCGATTATGTCCGCATCGAAGTGTCCGACACCGGCACCGGCATGTCCAAGGAAGTGCAGAGCAAGATCTTCGATCCCTTCTTCACCACCAAGCCGGTGGGCCAGGGCACCGGACTTGGCCTGGCCACCGTGTATGGCATCGTCAAGCAGACAGGCGGTTTCATCACGGTGGATTCGGACGTCGGCAAGGGCACCTGCTTCAACATCTATCTGCCGCGCCTGCGCGTCGACGCCAGCACGACGCCGGTGGAAGTCGCGCCCGCCGCCCAGGCCCGCGACGTCACCGGCCAGGACACGATCCTCCTGGTGGAAGACGAGGAAGCGGTGCGCAGCTTTGCGGCGCGCGCCTTGCGCATGCGCGGCTATAACGTGCTGGAAGCAAGCGGCGGGGAGGAAGCGCTGGAGATCGTCAAGAGCGAGGCCCACACCATCCATCTGATCATCACCGACGTGGTGATGCCCAGCATGGACGGCCCCACCATGGTCAGGCACGTCAAGCAGCTCAAGCCCGACCTGCGCGTGATCTTCATGTCCGGCTATGCCGAGGAAGCCTTCCGCCGCAACGACCAGAGTTCGGAAGACATTCACTTCCTGCCCAAGCCGTTCGGGCTCAAGCAGCTGGCCGCCAAAGTGAAAGAAGTTCTCTCGGCGGCCTAGCGCGGTCCTTTTGCGTCCTGAGTTCGTCGCGCCATCGCTCGTGTACGTCTCGTACACGTCGCTCGGCGCTCCTGCTCAGTCCGCAAAAATCCTCGCGCTGATACTGCTGCGGTCTATTTCACGCTGAAGCGATACTCCGTGATCTGGCGGTATTCCTGTCCCGGCGCCAGGCGCGTCGAGGGAAAGCTCGGAATGTTCGGGGAATTGGGATGGGCCTGCGCTTCCAGCGCCACGCCGCCCTGAATGCGATAGCCCTTGGCCAGCGCCACCGGCGACGGCGAATAATTGGCGGTATAGACCTGCAGGCCCGGACTTGTGGTCCAGGTTTCCATCACGCGCCCCGACTTGGGGTCTTCCAGGCGCGCCGCCAGCCGCAGCACTCCGGGTTTGCCGTTGATCGCAAAATTCTGATCATAGCCGCGCGCCCGTTGAACCGCAGGATCGGGATCCTTGATGCGCGCGCCGATGGGGGTGGGGGTGCGGAAATCAAACGCCGTGCCGGCCACGGCGCGCATCTCGCCGGTCGGGGTGTTGCTTTCATCACCCGCCGTGATGGCATCGGCATTTACCGTCAGCAGATGATCCAGCACGCTGCCCGACAGATCACCGGCCAGGTTGAAATAGGCATGGTTGGTCATGCTGACCACCGTGTCCCGGTCGGTGGTGGCGAAATAGGCGATGCGCAGGACATTGTCCCTGGTCAGCGTATACATCACCCGCACCCGCAGATTGCCGGGAAAGCCCATGGTGCCGGCGCGGTCCAGCAGGCTCAAGGCCAGTTCCGGCTCGTCGCCACTCTTGGTGCTGGCGTCCCAGACCCGCTCGTCATAGGGCTTGCTCTCGGATGTCGTGTAGGTCTCGCGCGAGATGCGGTGCTCCACCCCATTTATGGGGAAGCTGTTGTTCTTGATGCGGTTGGCGTAGCGGCCGATCAGGGCGCCGTAGCGTCCGCTGTAATTGGGGCTGCGATAGTCCTCCAGCCGGTCGAAGCCCAGATTCACATTCTCCAGCTTGCCGCTGCGGTCTGGCACCCGGATGGAGGTGATGATTCCGCCATAGTTGGTGATCTTGACTTCCATGCCTTTGGGATTGGTCAGGATGAAAAGATCGACCCCTTTCTTGTCCACGCCGCCCCAGGCCTGCTTGGTGATGGCGGCTTGGGCTGGCAAGGAAGTGATTGCCGTCAGCAGGGCGGCGAAGATGAAACGCGCGTTCATGTGGTTCTCCGAGAGCGCGGCCACCCTAGCAAGCCTCAAAGCCGGTGCGCCATCCTGCCGCGCCACCGGATACATTGTGCAGGCGCGAACTGGGCCTCGCAGCGTTTGACCGGCCCGGACTTGCCTGATTAGCTGTCAAAACCGGCCACAAAATGTCGGTCGCAGGGAGAAAAGATTTCATGAAACGTATGTTGTTTTCAGCCGCGTTGGTCGGGGCTGTCGGTCTTGGCACGGTTGCGGCACTTTCGCAGAGCGCCGATCCTTATGCCAACAATGCCGCCGCCGGCACAATGCAATTTCCGCTGGCCGCGCCCCAGGGCTACGACACCAGGTCCATCGACCGCGCGCCGCCCAAAGCCGTCAACCAGGGCAAGTACGATGACAAGACCTGGAAATACGGACCAGCCTACAACCTGGCCACCCCCGCCAAGATCTGGAATCCTGTCAAGCTCAAGATGATGCAGGGCGGCAAGGTCACCGGCGGCACCATGAACTCCTCTCAGGATCCGTCCACCTACTGCGCCATGGCCAATGCCGGTTACGACTTCATCTGGGTCGAGCACCAGCATGCTGCCCGCGACTGGGCCGCCACCGCGCGCATGTGGTCGGTCTGTCCCCATGCCAAGGCGGTGCCGGGCGTGCGCGTTGCCCTGGCCGACGAGCGCGAGATCCAGACCGCCACCGATTCCGGTGCGCTGGTGATCGTGGTTCCGACCATCCGTTCCTATGAGGAAGCGGTCAAGGCGCGCGACTTCACCTTCTTCCCGCCGCTGGGCAAGCGCAGCCAGGGCGGCGGTCAGGCCTTCAGCGGCGCCTTCTGGGGCGGCGTGCCGGGCGGCTATCGCCAGACCTGGAACGACAATGCGGTGCTGATCCTGATGATCGAGACCCTGGACGGCCTGAGGGATGCCGAACGCATCGCCAAGGTTCCGGGGGTCACCGCGATCTTTGCCGCATCCGGCGATCTGGCCAATTATTCCGGCTATCGCCAGGGCGATCCGGACTATGAGCGCACCATCAACATCGTCCATGATGCCGCGATCAAGGCGGGGGTGCGGCTGTGCGGGCCGCTGGCCTGGCGCGACCGTCCCGACTTCACCTGCTTCCAGGCAGGCAGCGAGATGGCGGCTATCACCAATGGCGTGAAGCAGGAACTGGGCCCGCTGCTCAATACCCAGCCAGTCCCGGAAGTCGGTCCTTACGCCAAGAAGTAGCCGTATCGAAAGAACAGGGGCGCTGCGGGAAACCGCGGCGCCCCTTATTCTTTTCGGATTCCGACGTAAACCCAGGCGGTGACGCCCGACTTGAGCGCCGCGGCGATAATCGGCCACTTCATAGCTGTCGGCGGCGGACAGTTCCTCCGCCGTGATGTCGAACATCATGCCCGTCACCGCATCGTCCTTGCGCCCCGGTATCAGGATGGGGTGATAGGCCTTGCCCCTCTTGGCCAGCACGTCGGGATCGGTGATCTCCACCATCTCCTGTCGCCAGCCGGCCAGCGCATCGGTGCGGCCTTCCGGCCGCCGCCCGAACTGGGCCAGCTGCACGCCTCCTTGCTGAAGCGTGCCGTAGGAAAAAAGCAACTCATTCTTCATTTCTCACCATCGCCGGGTCAGGCCCGACCGTGGCGCCCTATTTTACCGTGGAGAATCTGAACTCCGTCACTTCATAAAAGATTTTTCCGGGCCTCAGTTCGGTTGAGGGGAAAGCCGGGATATTGGGTGAATTGGCGAAGTGCTGGGTCTCCAGGCAGAAGGACTGGCGCGGGCCATACTGCTGGCCGTCCTTGCCCGGCACCGTGCGTCCGGCATTGGGCACGTAAAGCTGCACCCCCGGCTGGGTGGTCCATACCCTCATCACCCGGCCCGTCTCGGGCTCGGTCACGCGGGCGGCGGAGCGCAGCTTGCCCATCGGCCCGCGCACGATGAAGTTGATATCCCAGCCGGGCGTGGCGATGATAGCCGGGTCAGGACCGTCAATATCCTTGCCGATGGTCTTGGGCCTGGTGAAGTCAAAACCAGTGCCCGCCACTTTCATCACTTCGCCGGTCGCCATCTTGTTGGCATCGACCGGGGTGACGGCGTCCCCGAAGATCTGCAACTGATGGTTCAGTATGTCGCCATTGCCCGCACCCTTGAGGTTGAAATAGGCGTGGTTGGTAATGTTCAGCACCGTGGGCTTGTCGGTCGTGGCGCGATATTCGATCCGCACCGTATTGTCGGCCTTCAGCGTATAGCTGACCGTGAAATCCAGCCGCCCGGGAAAGCCCTGGTCGCCATCGGGGCTGACCATGTTCAGGATGATGCTGGGATTGGGCCCATCCATCGTAGTGGCGTTGTAGACGCGGGTGTTGAAGCCGTTGGGGCCGCCATGAATGTTGTTGGGCCCGCCATTGGCGCCGAGCCGATAGGTCTTGCCGTCCAGCGTGAACTTGGCGCCGCCGATGCGGTTGGCATAGCGCCCGACGACCGCCCCGTTCATCGCGCCATACTGTTTGTAGCCCATGGCATTGTCGAAGCCCTGAACGACGTCGGCCATCTTGCCGTCGCGGCCCGGAACCTCCAGCCCCACCCAGGTGGCGCCATAGGTGGAGACGCGCAGCTTCGCGCCGCGCGCATTGGTGAGGGTGAAGAGCTCGACCTTCTGGCCATCCGGGCTTTCGCCCCAGGGGGCGCGCTCGACCTTGGCCTCAGCCGGAACGGCCAGCGCCGACAGGCAGGCAAGAGCCAATGCGATCTTCTTCATGTCATTTCCCCCATTTGTTCTTATTTATAGGCGCGGGCGAACAGCCCGCCGATGGTGGCGCTGGCCAGCAGACGCCCCTTGGCGGCGGCCAGGAACTGTTCGCGGGTCAGGCCCGGCGGCAGGTTGGGCTCCAGCTCGGTGGCGATCACCGTGAAGGTATAGCGGTGCGGCCCGTCACCCTGCGGCGGGCAGGGACCCAGATAGTTGGGCGCGCCGCGCGTGCCCGCGCCGCCGGTAAAGCCGATGCCCGCCGTGCCGTCACCTTCCTTCAGCTCGGTGGTGGTGGGCGCGATATTGTAGGCGACCCAGTGCGACACGCCGGCGCCGAACTGCCCGTCAATGTCGTACATCAATATGGCGAAGCTCTTGGTGCCGGCCGGCGCGTTCGACCATTTGAGCTGCGGCGAGACATTCTTGCCGGGGCAGGGGCAGATGGCGGGATTGCGGGGCGAGCAGGCGCGCTTGGGATCGTCCGCGGCATAGATCACGGGAATGCGCGCGCCTTCCTGGATCGAGGTGGAGGTGACGGTGAAAAAGTGCTGGGCGCTGGCCGCTGAGGCCGTCCAGAAGGTGGCCGCCAGGGCCAAAGCCAAAACTCTGTTCCCGCCCATTTCCCGTCCCGTTTTCTTGGAATTGGCGACGAATCTATCCGGGGGAACAGGGGGTTGAAAGGCCCCCTGGGGGGCGGTGTGAACACCACAAGAACAAGATGTGGTATTAAATCGTATTTTCAGCACGTTAGGCTGTATCTTGCGAAAGAGAACAAAGCATGTACCTTTGCGTCATCCACCCGCCGCGAGATTCGCTTGGGGATCAGCGGTCGGGTGTGGAATAACCGAGGAGAACGGCATGTCACAGGCGGCTTTGCGGGTGGTAGCGAAAGAACAGAATAACGATCGCAAGCGGGCGCTGGACGCCGCGCTGAGCCAGATCGACCGTGCCTTCGGCAAGGGCTCGGTGATGAAGCTGGGCAGCCGCGACCTGGGCCTGGCCACCGACGCCGTCTCCACCGGCTCCCTGGGCCTGGACATCGCGCTTGGCATTGGCGGGCTGCCGCGCGGCCGCGTCATCGAAGTCTATGGTCCGGAATCTTCGGGCAAGACCACCCTGGCGCTGCATGTCGTGGCCGAAATTCAGAAAAAGGGTGGCATCGCCGCCTATGTCGATGCCGAGCATGCCCTCGATCCCGTCTATGCCAAGAAGCTGGGCGTGGACATCGACGAAATGCTGATCTCCCAGCCGGACACCGGCGAACAGGCGCTGGAAATCACCGACACGCTGGTGCGTTCGGGCGGCGTCGATATCGTGGTGATCGACTCGGTGGCGGCGCTGACGCCCAAGGCCGAACTGGAAGGCGAAATGGGCGATTCATTGCCCGGGTTGCAGGCCCGTTTGATGAGCCAGGCGCTGAGGAAGCTGACCGGCTCCATCTCCAAGTCCAACACCATCGTGCTGTTCATCAACCAGATCCGCATGAAAATCGGCGTCATGTTCGGCAGCCCGGAAACCACCACCGGCGGCAATGCGCTGAAATTCTATGCCTCGGTGCGCCTGGACATCCGCCGCATCGGCGCCATCAAGGAACGCGATGACGTGGTGGGCAACCAGACCCGCGTGAAGGTGGTCAAGAACAAGGTCGCCCCGCCCTTCAAGCAGGTCGAGTTCGACATCATGTATGGCGTCGGCATTTCCAAGGTGGGCGAACTGGTCGATCTGGGCGTCAAGGCCGGCATCGTCGAAAAATCGGGCTCCTGGTACTCCTATGACGGGGCGCGCATCGGCCAGGGCCGCGAATCCGCCAAGACCTTCCTCAACGACAATCCCGACATCGCCGCCAAGATCGAAACCGCCATCCGCGCCGCCTCGGGCCAGATCGGCCAGAATCTCGTGCTGGACGCATCCGAGAAGGCGGACGCGGAAGAAGAATAGGCCTCTTGGCCTCTGGCTCGCGCCAGAGGCCGCCCCAACGCTGATACGCCCCTTGCCATGGGGGCCTTCAGCTCCTCGGCAGAAGGCGTCCCTTGTGAATGGGGGGCGCCTTCTGTTTTTGTGCACCCGGCCCGGCCGAAAACGGGCATGGCTGCCCCGAAAAAGCCAGGCGTGACACGGCTTTTGCGGGCCGTTACAACCCTAAAACCATGAAAAGCCTTTCCGACGTCCGCAGCGGTTTTCTCGATTTCTTCGCGACCCGCGGCCACACCATTGTGCCGTCCTCGCCGCTGGTGCCGCGCAACGATCCGACCCTGCTGTTCACCAATGCGGGCATGGTCCAGTTCAAGAACCTGTTCACCGGCGCCGAAAAGCGTCCCTACAGCCGCGCCACCACGGTGCAGAAATGCGTCCGGGCCGGCGGCAAGCACAATGACCTGGACAATGTGGGTTATACCGCCCGCCATCACACCTTCTTCGAGATGCTGGGCAACTTCTCCTTCGGCGATTACTTCAAGGAAGAAGCCATCACCTTTGCCTGGGACTTTACGTCGAAGGTCGTGGGTCTGCCCAAGGACAAGCTGCTGGTCACGGTCTATCCCACCGACGACCAGGCCCGTCAGTTGTGGAAGAAGATCGCCGGCCTTTCCGACGACCGCATCATCGGCCATGAATCCAATCTCTGGGCCATGGGCCCGACCGGTCCGTGCGGCTATTGCTCGGAAATCTTCTACGACCAGGGGCCCGGCGTTGCGGGCGGTCCTCCCGGCAGCGCGGACGAGGACGGCGACCGTTTCCTGGAATTCTGGAATCTGGTCTTCATGCAGTTCGAGCAGGTGGACGAGAACACCCGCCTCGACCTGCCCAAGCCCTCGATCGATACCGGCATGGGGCTGGAGCGCATCGCCGCCATCCTGCAGGGCGAGACCAACAATTATAACGTCGATCTGTTCCGCCACCTGATCGCGGCGTCGGAATCGGCCAGCGGCGTGGCGAGCACAGGGGACGCGACCTTCAGCCATCGCATCATCTCCGACCATCTGCGCGCCACCTCCTTCCTGATCGCCGATGGCGTGCTGCCGTCGAATGAGGGGCGCGGCTATGTCCTGCGCCGGATCATGCGCCGCGCCATGCGCCACGCGCACCTGCTGGGCACCAAGGACCCCTTGATGCACCGGCTGGTGCCGGCGCTGGTGGGCGAGATGGGCTCGGCCTATCCCGAACTCAAGCGCAGCGAGTCCCTGATCGCCGAAACCCTGAAGCTGGAAGAAATCCGCTTCCGCGAAACCCTGGCACGCGGCCTCAAGCTGCTGGACGAAGCCAGCGGTGACCTCAAGAAGGGCGACCAGCTCAAGGGCGATGTCGCTTTCAAGCTGTACGACACTTACGGTTTTCCGCTCGACCTCACCGAAGAATCCCTGCGGGCCCGCGGTGTCACCGTCGACACCGACGGTTTTTCCGCCGCCATGCAAAAGCAGAAGGCCGAAGCCCGCGCCAGCTGGTCGGGTTCGGGGGAAGCGGCCAGCGAAGCCCAATGGTTCGCGGTGCTGGACGAAGTCGGCCGCACCGAATTCCTCGGCTATGACACCGAGGAAGCCGAAGGGCAGATTCTGGCCATCTTCAAGGATGGCGGCCGGGTGATGGCGGCGGGTGCCGGCGAAGCGGTGGAAATCCTCACCAACCAGACGCCCTTTTATGGCGAGTCCGGCGGCCAGGCGGGTGATGTCGGCCATATCGCTTCGTCCAAGGCCAAGGGCCAGATCACCGATACCCAGAAAAAGCTGGGCGCTCTGCATGTCCATCTGGTGCGCATCACCGAAGGCACATTCGCGCCGGGCGATGCGGTCGACCTGAGAGTCGATACCGAAAAGCGCCGCGCCACCCGCGCCAACCACAGCGCCACCCATCTGTTGCATGCCGCGCTCAAGCGCGTGCTGGGCTCGCATGTCAGCCAGAAGGGCTCGCTGGTCACGGCGGAGCGCCTGCGCTTCGACTTCTCCCATCCCAAGCCGGTATCGCCGGAAGAGCTGGAAAAGATCGAAGCCCAGGTCAATCAGGTGATCCGGCAGAATTCCGACACCTCGACGCGCCTCTTGCCCACCGACCAGGCCATCG
The DNA here is from genome assembly GCA_041178445.1 of Pseudomonadota bacterium. Taxonomy (GTDB): domain Bacteria; phylum Pseudomonadota; class Alphaproteobacteria; order Micropepsales; family Micropepsaceae; genus Rhizomicrobium. Next base: position 12,557 of record JBEGVG010000047.1, read on the forward strand.
CCGCCGGCGCCGAAGCCCTGTTCGGCGAGAAATACGGCGACGAAGTGCGCGTCCTTTCCATGGGCGCCGATCTGGAAGGTGAAAAAGCCTATTCGGTCGAATTGTGCGGCGGCACCCATGTGCATCGTCTGGGGGACATCGGGCTTTTCACCATCCTGGGCGAAAGCGCGGTCGCCGCCGGCGTGCGGCGCATCGAAGCGCTGACCAGCGAACATGCTCGGCGCTATCTGTCGGGCCAGGCCGAGATCGCCCGCGAGGCGGCCTCTGCCATCAAGGCGCCCATCGGCGAATTGTCATCGCGCGTGGCGCAGCTTTCCGAAGAACGCCGCAAGCTGGAACGCGAACTGGCGGAAGCCAAGAAGCAACTGGCGCTGGCCGGTCCCGCCAAGGGCGGCGAGGACAGCGAAACCGTTGCCGGATTGAAAGCGGTGCTGCGGCTGGTCGAAGGCGTCAGCCCCAAGGACCTCAAGAGCCTGGCCGACGGCGCCAAATCCCAGGTCGGCTCCGGCGTGGTCGCCTTTGTGGCGGCGGCCGATGGCAAGGTCTCCATCGTGGCCGGCGTCACCGATGATCTGACCGCGCGCATCAGCGCGGTTGATCTGGTGCGGGTGGCGGCGGAAGCCTTGGGCGGCAAGGGCGGCGGTGGCCGCCCCGACATGGCGCAGGCGGGCGGGCCGGACAACGGCAATCCGCAAGCCGCGCTGGACGCCATCCGCAAGAAGCTGGGCGAATTGGCGCCCGCCTGACCACCATCCTTGTCACTCCCGCGAAAGCGGGAGTCCAACGTCACGAAAGATGAATTCCCGCGTTCGCGGGAATGACAGCTAGGGCCTAGGCAATAATATCCGGCAGCAGCCCGTTGTTGATTTCGGTGATCTCGTCCTTGAGCTGAAGCTTGCGCTTTTTCAGACGCGCCAGTGCCATCAGGTCGGGATTGCCCGCCTGCACCATCGCCTCAATGGCGGCATCCAGGTCGCGATGCTCCTGCGTCAGCTGGGTCAGCTTGGCGCGGGCAGCGACTTCGTCAGGGCCAACGACGCGGCTCATTTCACGCTCTTCTTGCGGCGGCTTTTGGCGATCGTCTCGCCCCAGCGCTTCATGTCGGGCCAGTCATACCCTAGCAGGTCCAGGGCGCGGCCGACCATCTGGTCCACCAGGTCGGACAAATTCCTGGGCTCGGCATAAAAGGCGGGCACGGGGGGCAGGATGATGGCGCCCATTTCGGCCAGCGCCGTCATGGTGCGCAGGTGCCCCAGATGCAGCGGCGTCTCGCGCACCATCAGCACCAGGGGCCGGCGTTCCTTCAGCATCACATCGGCGGCGCGCGTCAGGCAGTTGGTGGTCACGCCGGTGGCGATCTCGCTCATGGTGCGCACGCTGCAGGGGGCCACGATCATGCCGCGGGTCTTGAAGCTGCCGCTGGCGATGGGGGCGGCGATGTCTTGGGCCGCATAGCTATAGTCGGCCTTGGCGGCAACCTGTTTGGGGGAAAGCTTGGTTTCA
>JBEGVG010000048.1:0-5688 GCA_041178445.1 Pseudomonadota bacterium
GTCACCATCCTTGCCGGCCAGGAGCTCATGTACCGGCGGCAGGCAACCTTGGGTGAAACCCTTGCGGGACTGCCCGGCATCAACACGGAAAATTTTGGGGGGGGCTCCAGCCGACCCGTCATCCGAGGGCAAACCGCGCCGCGCGTGCGTATCCTGTCCGACGGTTCCAGCATCGACGATGCTTCCGCGATTTCTCCGGATCATGCCATCTCGACTGAGCCGCTGCTCCTGCGCGGCATCGAGGTTCTGCACGGGCCGGCCACGCTGCTTTACGGCGGCAGCGCCATTGGCGGGGCTGTAAACCTGCTCGACGAGAAGGTTCCGACCTTCATCCCGGAAGGCGGATTTTCCGGCGCCATCGAAGGCCGAGCGGGCACCGCGGATGATGAACGTTCGATTGTGGGCGGCGCCACGGCGGGCTTTGGCCCCTTCGCATTGCGCCTGGAGGGCATCCATCGCACCGCTGACGATTATCGCGTGCACAATTCATTCGGCTCCAGCCGTGTTGCCGGCTCCTATGCGGACAGCACGACCTTTACCGTGGGCGGGTCATGGATTGGAAACGCCGGCTATTTGGGCGCCGCCTTTACCAGTCAGCGCAGCACATACGGCCTTCCCGGCCATGCACATGAGTATGAGTCTTGCCACCCTCATGGCTTGACGCTTCACTGCGGGGGCCATGACGATCATGACGACGGAGATGATCACGATGATCATGATGACGATCATGCTGCTGCCGCCGGCGGCACACCGGCCCGCGCCGACGTTCCCTACATAAAGCTCAGGAACGACCGCTTCGACATTCGCGGCGAGTATCGCGACCCGATGCCGCAGATCGAGAAAGTCCGGCTGCGCCTGTCTTTCACGGACTATGCCCATGACGAGGCTGAGGATGAGGTCGTTGAGACCACCTTCTCGAACATGGCCCATGATGCCCGGTTCGAGGTCACGCACAGTCCGATCGGGGGATTGCGTGGCGTGTTCGGATTTCAGAACACCGGCAGCGATTTCAGCATAGTCGGTACCGAAATGTACCTGCCGCCCAGCTTTACCAGCAACAGCGCCATCTTCCTGATGGAAACGCTGCAGGTGGGGCAGGTCCGACTGGAGTTGGCCGCGCGTCAGGAATGGCAGTCCATTGACGGCAGTGTGGCCGGCAGGGCCGAGCACACGCCTTTCTCCATTTCCGGGGCGGCTATCTGGGACCTGGACAGCGATTATTCGCTGGCCCTGTCTGTGGGGCGTTCGCAGCGCGCGCCCAATGTGCAGGAACTTTTCTCGAACACGGTGAATCCGTTCCGGGGTGTGCATGTCGCCACCAACACCTGGGAAATCGGCACGCCGACGCTCAAGAGCGAGACAGCCCATTCGGTTGATCTCACCTTCCGCAAGACGAAGGGCGACACCACCTTCACCTTGGGCGCCTATCACCAGGATTTTTCCGATTACATTTTCGCCGAGACGTTGCACACCTTCGAGGACTTCCGTTTAATCCGCTACACGGCGGCGGGGGCAACCTTCCAGGGCGTCGATGGCGAAATCCGCCATCAGTTCACCCCCAACTTCGCCACATCCATCTTTGGTGACTATGTTCGGGCGGAACTGAAGAATGGTCTGGGCAATGTGCCGCGCATCCCTGCGGGCCGGCTGGGCGCGCGCGCCGAAGGGGAGTGGAACGCCTTCCATGCGGACCTTGAACTCTACCATGTGTTTGCACAGGACGACATCGCATCTTTTGAAACAATGACGCCCGGCTACGCCATGCTCAATGCCACCTTGTCCTATCAGATCGATCTGGGGCGGGCTGACAGCGAGCTGTTTCTTCGCGCGTCCAACCTGACGGACACACTCGCGTATAATCACACTTCCTTCATCAAGAATGCGGCACCCCTCCGGGGCCAAAATTTCCTGTTCGGAATCAGAACAAGCTTCTGACCAACTGTCGGGTGACAATGAAAAGGCCGCCTTCGGGCGGCCTTTTCTATTTCTATGAAAACAGATCGAACCGCGTTCCGGCGACCCGGGCCTCATGCTCGAGCAATTTGCGCTTGAGCGGCAAGCCTCCGCCGTAACCGGTGAGCTTGCCGTTGGCCCCGATCACCCGATGACAGGGCACGATCAGGGAGATGGGGTTGGCGCCATTGGCGGCGCCGACGGCGCGCGCCGCCTTGGGATGGCCGATCTTCTTGGCGATGGCGCCATAGCTGGTGGTGGTGCCGAACGGGATGGTCAGCAGCGCCTTCCAGACCTTCCTGTCGAACTCGGGTCCTTCCGCCGCCAGCTCGAAGTCGAAGTCACGGCGCTTTCCTTGCGCATACTGCGTCACCTGGCGCTGCACCTCTCCCAGCTTGCGTGAATTGTTTTCCGCTTCGGGATCGACCCTGGCGGCGCCGGCGGCGCGCAGATAGAAACGCAACAACCTGCCCTCCTCATCCACCCAAGCCGCGAATTTCTGGAAGGGCGAGTCGATCAGGCTCCAATACCGCTTGCTCATGATATCTTCCTTCAGGCCGCTTCTTTCAGTGACGTCCACAAATGCATGGTGGCGAGGCTGCGATGGGGCGCGAAGGCCGACATCAGGCGCGCGGTCTTCTCGCCATCGGGGCGTTCGGGCAGATTGTGCAGGCGTTGCAGCGCGGTTGCCAAAGCACTGTCGCCGACCGGCGCAGCGTCGGCAAAGCCGCCGCGCATAAGCACATAGCGTGCCGTCCATGTGCCGATGCCGCGCTGAGCGGTCAGCGCCTTTTCGGCGGCAATGGCCGAACCTTCACTTAAATTTTCGATTTCCAGCTTGCCCGATGCCACGGCAGCGGCAGCCTCCAGCAGATAGCTGGCCTTGGAGCGGGAATAGCGCCGCGAGGTCAAAGCCTGCATGTCGATACTGGCAACCCGCTCAGGCGTGGGATGGGTGCGCATGTCACCGATCTTTTCGCCCGCCAGCTCCACCATCTCGCGGCGCAGGCTGGCGGCGAACTTCACGTTGATCTGCTGACCGATGATGCCCCAGCACAGGGCGTCGAATCCTGTGGGCAGCAGCGGCATGCGCAGGCCCCTCCGTGTCTTCACGAAATCGGCATGGCGGGTCTCGAAGGTGGCAACGTCATGGGTCAGGGCCAGGATCTTCAGCGCCGCGCCATACAACGCCGCCATGCTGCTACGGCCCAGCTTGCGCTGCGCATGAAGCCTGACCCAGGCCTGTCCCGGCTCGATACTAATTTCCAGAACCGCCGGACCATCTTCGGTATGCAGCGCCTTCCAGATCCGGTTTCCTTCGCTCTTTTCGCTGACGGCCAAGGGATCGCGGGCATGATAGGCCAATATCTCCCTGGCCCGGTACGCGGGGGGCAGATGCAGCAGGAACACCTGCGCTCCGTCCAGGGCGCGATAGGCACCCGGCGTCATGCGCATCTGGCTCAGGAACTGGCGATGAAAAACCGACTCCGATTCAAAACCGGCCCCGAAGCTGATTTCGGCAACCCTGTCCCGGCCCGCCAGCAGCTCGCTCGCGGCGCGCTTTACCCGCATGCGCCGCAGCCAGGATGCTGGCGCCAGATGGGCATGGTCGCGGAACAGATCGCCCAGCTTTGTCAGACTGACGCCGGTCGCGCGCGCCAGCGCAGACGCATCGCTGAACGCTTCGGGTGCCGAAGCGACACGCGCGATCAGGCCTTCAAACAGCGCGACATTCTCATCCTCACCCTTGTAGTAAAGATCGGGGCGGCAGCGCTTGCAGGCGCGAAGTCCCGCCTGCTTGGCTTCGGCTTCGGTGGTGAACAACCGCACATTTTCGGGCTTGGGCGGCCGCGCCGCACAGGATGGCAGGCAATAGATACCGGTCGTCATCACGCCCAGAATGAACTTGCCATCGAAGCGCCCCTTGCGGGCTTCGGCGCGATCCCAGGACATTGGCTGCGGCAGTTTCATGGCGCACAGACTAACGCGGCGCTTCGCGGCGCGCCTCCTGTTTCGCGTTTTCAATGTGGCGCGCAAGGACAAAGAAAAAGGGCCGTCCTTGCGGACGGCCCCGATTCTTCTGCCTTTCGAACCGCCTAGATGGCGGCCGGAGGCGCTTCGACGACCGGTGCTTCCAGCGCCGCGATAGGCTGCTGGGCTGCCGCTTCTTCCTGGATCGCCTTGTCGCGTTCCATGGCGATGTGGCGCAGACGGGCGATGGCGCCGCCGGTGCCCGCCGGGATCAGGCGGCCGACGATCACGTTTTCCTTCAGGCCTTCCAGCATGTCGACCTTGCCATTGACCGCCGCGTCGGTGAGGACGCGGGTGGTTTCCTGGAAGGACGCCGCCGAGAAGACCGAACGGGTCTGCAAGCTCGCCTTGGTGATGCCCAGCAGGATGGCGCGGCCCTCGGCGGGCTTGTGGCCCTCGTCGGTTGCCTTCTTGTTGGCAGTGTCCAGTTCGAGCTGTTCGACATGCTCGCCGGCGATCAGCGTGGTTTCGCCGCCGTCGGTGATTTCCAGCTTCTGCATCATCTGGCGGCAGATCACTTCGATATGCTTGTCGTTGATCTTCACGCCCTGGAGCCGGTAGACGTCCTGGATTTCCTTGACGAGATAGATCGCCAGTTCTTCCATGCCCTTGATACGCAGGATGTCATGCGGCGAGGGATTGCCTTCGACGATATAGTCGCCCTTCTCCACATAATCGCCTTCGCGCACGCTGATGTGGCGGCCCTTGGGGATCAGATATTCGGTCGGCTCCAGCTTGTCGGACTTGGGCTTCACGATGACGCGGCGCTTGTTCTTATAGTCCTTGCCGAATTCGACAAAGCCGTCGGTCTCGGCCAGAACGGCCGCTTCCTTGGGCTTGCGGGCTTCGAACAGTTCCGCGACGCGCGGCAGACCGCCGGTAATGTCGCGGGTCTTGGCGCCTTCGGTCGGAATACGCGCCACCACGTCGCCGGCACGTACCTGCGAACCGTCTTCCACCGACAAAATGGCGTCAGGCGAAATCGCATACCGTGCCTCGCCGCCCGCCGGCAGCTTAACCGGCTTGCCCTTCTTGTCGAGGATGACGATGGCCGGACGCAGTTCGGGGGCGGTCTTGCTGCCCGTGCCGCGGCTGTCCATCACGATCTTGGATGACACGCCGGTCTTTTCGTCGGCCACTTCGCGCAACGTGACGCCGAAGACCAGGTCTTCATACTTCACGGTGCCTTCCACATCGGTCAGGACCGGCAGAGCATTGGGGTTCCATTCTGCAAGGCGATCGCCGCGCTTGACGGAGGCGCCCTCGTCCACCTTCACGCGCGCACCATAGGTGATGCGGTAGGTGGCGCGCTCCTGACCCTTATTGTCAGTGATCACGACCTGCATGTTGCGGCCCATCGCGATCAGCTCACCGTCGGAATTCTTGACGATGTTGCGGTTCAGAAGCTTGATCTTGCCTTCATACGACGCCTCGATCTTGGACTGGCCGGCAACCTGCGCCGCGCCGCCAATATGGAAGGTACGCATGGTGAGCTGGGTACCCGGTTCGCCGATGGACTGGGCGGCGATCACGCCGACAGCCTCGCCGATATTGACCGAGGTCCCGCGCGCCAGGTCACGGCCATAGCACTTGCCGCAAACGCCTTCTGGCAGATCGCAGGTCAGAACCGAACGCACGCGTACCTTCTGGACGTGTGCGCCTTCCGCCTTCTCGGCCAGATCCTCGGTCACTTCCTTGTTGCGC
>JBEGVG010000049.1:0-41507 GCA_041178445.1 Pseudomonadota bacterium
GGCGCCACCACTACAACACCGTCAGACCCCATTCATCGCTGGGATATCGACCACCTGCGCCGCAGGCTTTTATGCCCGTGCCACCCCATCTGGATGGAACGCCAGCTATGCAGTAGTCTCAATCACGCTGGTACAAAATATCCGGCAGGCCATAAGTGCAAGATTTTGCGTCCTCTCCCTCAAGGGGAGAGGGAAGATCAGCAGACTTGATGGCAAACGATTCTAGACGCGCACAATATCGAAGGCGCAGGACAGCCGCTTGTTGTCCGATGAAAACGGCACGGTGCCGTGCCACATATAGGACGGGAACAGCACCAGCATGCCGGCCTCGGGCCGCACCAGATGGTCGGCCTCCAGCTGGGGTGAGGTCGGCGGCCCCGGCTCGCCGAATTTCAGCCAGCCCTCGGTGCCCGGCATGTCACGCGGCGTGCGCACATAAAAGGCCGATGACAGCCAGCCTTCCGGATGAACGTGATTGAGGTGAAAGCCGCCGCTGTTCAGCCGCACCGACCAGGCGCTGGCGATTCTGTAACCGCCATCCGCGCCGATGGCCGCGATGTGGCGGCGGATCGGCGCATCGATCGCGGCGAACAGGGCGCGGATCGGCGGATCGGGATAATCGGTCAGGCCCCGCATGGTCTGGCTGCCATGACGCAGCGACTGCCCCACCGGATGGGTCAGGGGGCCATGAATGCGGTCCAGCGCCTGGCCGAGATCGGCAAGATACGCTTCCACACTGCTCCATCCTTGCGGCGGATCGATGCGATAGGTCTTCACCAGCCGGTCATAATCGTGCAACGCCGCGTAGCGATCATCGCCCGCCAGCCGGTAGGCGCATCCCAGAAGCGCGATGGCGTGCTGGTCGTTCGGCCGCGCGGCCCGCAGCGCCTCGCCGCGCCGCATCGCCTGTTCACCGCGCCCCAGCGCCAGATCGACTTCGACTTCGGCCTTGGCGCGCGCCGGCGATCCGTCGCGCGGCGCCAATGCCAGATGACGCTCGGCGGCCTGCGGATCAAGCCTGAGCGCCGCTCGCGCCGCCAGCACATGCAAGCTGGGGTCGCGCTTTGCCCGTTCGGCGGCAAGCGCATAAGCCGCTTCGTCTTCGCCCGCCGCTTCCAGCAGACGCACCGTCACCGCCACGATCTCATGGCTTTGCGGCGCGGCGTCCAGCGCGGCGCGCGCCTTGGCGATGTCGCCGGTCTGCATCCAGACCAGCTCGGCCAGTTCGCGCTGGGCCTGTGGCGAGGCAGGGTTGAACCGGACCGCCTTGCGCCACGCCCCTTCCGCTTCCGCAAAGCGGCCCTGCCTGGTCAGGATGCGGCCCAGCAGCGAGGCGGAATGGATATCGTCCAGCCCCAGCGCGATGGCGCGGCGGGTGGCGGCTTCGGCTTCTTCCTCATCGCCCAGCTTGAAACGGATCGAGGCCAGCGCGAAATGGGCCGCGCCGTCATCGGGCGCCAGCCGCACCGCTTCTTTCAGCTCGCGGGCACATCCCGGAATATCGCCCAGCTGATGCAGTATAAAACCCATCAGGCTGCGCACCGGCGCGCCGTCCAGACCGCCCGCCATGGCAGCGGCCAGCAAGTCGCGCGCCTCGCCGGCGCGGCCACGCTCCAGCAGGGTACGGGCCTGATTCAGACTCTCTGCGGACGGCATGGGCATAGCCTCATGCCGCGAGGGATCGCCTGTCAATCACGCCTGCTTCACACATCAGCAGGCGCCGCGCCGAAAAAGCGCCCACGGCCTGTTGATACCGTGGGCGCCTTTCAGAGCAGTTCAGGGCATGGCGGCGCTCGCCACCTGCTGGCGCACGCTCATCAGGTTGGCGCGGATGGCCCGGTTCGGGCTGGACTCGATCTCGGCCCAGATTTTCGACGTGGCCTTGCTGACCGCCTGATCCACGCAGCGGCGCATCAGGATTTTACGGACGGACGGCGAGGCGTCGTTGGTCTTGGCACAGACTTCGTGCGCCGACGGCCTGCAGGCGGTCGGCCAGGATGGCGGCGTCCTGCGACTTGGACAGGTTGAGATCGCCATAGGTGACATTGATGGAGGCGACATCGACCGGCGTGACCTCGGCGGCCTGGGCAGTGGTGACGGCGAGGACGAAAAGGGCGGTGGTGGAGAGATTTCGCAACATGGGGAAACTCCTTTAACTCACGAGGTTAAGGCGTTCATCCCTGAGATTTTGCGGCACGCACCGGAAAACCGGTGGCCTATTGCAACGCAACATCACGTTGCGCCCGAATCCATTGATCTTCAATCATTTCTGCTGCATTGCAGCGCGACATTTTGGGCCCATTTATGCGGCAGCGTTTCGCGCGTTTTCGCGCCAATATGCTTGAGCCAGCCCGCCACGATTGCGCCTGCCCTTTTCGAGAGCATGCATGAGCGTCAGGCTGCGCACCCGCTGACCAATCGCGCCGCTGCCGTAAGGAAATTTTTCCTGATCTTTCCCGTTACCGCCCCATATCAGGCCAACGACCGCAAGGGCAGTTGGCCCATTCGATAAGAACCGGGAGACATTTATGAAGCCGATCGTGATTCTGGGCGTGGTGTTGATTGTCGCCGGCATCGCCGGGCTTCTGCTCGGCAATATCAGCTGGACCGAGACCGAGCCGCTGGTGAAGGCCGGCCCGCTGGAGATCAACACCCGGGAAACCCACTCTGTCTGGATTCCCACCGCCGCGGCCATCGCCGCCGTGCTGGCCGGGCTGGGTCTGGTGTTCGCGGGCCGCCGCGCGTCCTGAAGTCACCGCTCCGCGTCAGACGTCGTGTTGCATCCGCGAAGGCGGATAAAATCCCGGCGCGACCAATCATATAAGTCGCGTTGCGAGCCGTCACGGTTCCCGCCTATCATCCGCCCATAAAACCAAGGGAGAGGATGATCATGCATTCCGTTGCCAAGTTGCTTATGGGCGCGGCCGTGGCGGCCGGTATCGGCGCCGCCGGCTTTGCCGCCATTGCCCAGTCCGACCCCAAGGTCGGCGTCCTGGCCACCGACCCCGAAGGCCCGCTGCCCGATCCCAAGCGGGTCGGCGTCGTGCTGCCCAAGGACATCAAATGCACCGGCGCGGTCGGCAAGCAGGAGACCTGCTATCTGTACGGCGATCCCAGCAAGCCGGGCCCCTATACCGTGCTGTACCGGTGGTATCCCGGCAATTTCTCCAAGCCGCATTATCACAACAATGAACGCTGGGCCTATGTGATCTCCGGCATCTGGTGGACGTCGTCGAGCAGCGTCTATGACGAACGCACCACCTACCCGGTGCGCGCCGGCACAGTCGCCATCGACCGCGAGAACGGCATTCATTGGGACGGGTCGCGCAAGGGCGACAAGGAGCCCGCCGTGCTGATCCTGTCGGGCATGGGCCCCAACATCACCTATAGCGTGGACGAAAACGGCAAGCCGGTCGGTCCGCCGCGCTAACAAACTATAACGAAAATACGCGCCGCCCGGTGATGCCGGGCGGCGCGCGTGTGTAATGGGTTGGGGACGATGAAAAAAGACAAGCCGCCGCGGCGGAAATTTCAGCCGATCTATCTGTTTCTGATCGTGCCCTATATCGCGCTGCTCTGGGTGCCGTTCTACAACCGCATCGAGCCGACCCTGTTGGGCATTCCCTTCTTCTACTGGTTTCAGATGTGCTGGGTCGTGCTAGGCGCGCTCTGCATCCTGCCGGTCTATCTGTACCAGGAAAGCCGCCGCAAATGAGCATGGAGCCCAATGCCGTCACCCTGACGGTTTTCTTTGGCCTGTTCGTGCTTGTCACCGGCCTCGGCTTTGTCGCGTCGCGCTGGCGCGCCGGCGATCTTTCCCAACTGCATGAATGGGGCCTGGGCGGACGGCGCTTCGGCACCTGGGTAACCTGGTTCCTGCTCGGCGGCGATCTTTATACCGCCTATACCTTCATCGCCGTGCCCGCCTTGATGTTCGGCGCGGGCGCGTACGGTTTCTTTGCCGTGCCCTACACCATCCTGATGTATCCGCTGCTGTTCATCGCCTTCCCGCGTTTGTGGTCGGTGGCGCGCAAGCACGGCTATGTCACGGCCGCCGATTTTGTGCGTGGCCGCTTCGGCAGCCGCCAGCTTGCCCTTGCCGTTGCCATCACCGGCATCGTCGCCACCATGCCTTACATCGCACTGCAGCTGGTGGGCATGCAGGTGGTACTGGCGGCGCTGGGCATTAATTTCTCGCTGAACCTGCCGGGCTTTGGCCCGGTGGACATGCCGCTTTTGATCGCCTTCACCATTCTGGCCTTCTACACCTACTCCAGCGGCTTGCGCGCGCCCGCCCTGATTGCGGTGGTCAAGGACCTGCTGGTCTACATCACCGTCTTCGCGGCGATCATCTTCATCCCCGTGCAGTTGGGCGGTTATGGCGCGGTGTTCGACGCGGTGCCGGAGAAGGCGCTGCTGCTGGCCAAGGGCATGGGCGGCAATCTGGGCGCGGAATTCGCCTATGCCTCACTGGCCATGGGCTCCGTCCTGGCGCTGTTCCTCTACCCCCACGCAGTGACGGGCCTGCTCTCGGCCTCCAGCCGGAATGTGGTGCGGCGCAACGCCATGATCCTGCCGGCCTACTCGCTGGCCTTGGCGCTGATCGCGCTCCTGGGATATATGGCGATTGCCTCGGGAGTGGGAACCGATCCGCTCTATGCGGAAGGCTTCGCCGCCTTCGGCAACAATTTCGCGGTGCCGGCGCTGTTCCTGAAGATGTTCCCGTCCTGGTTCGCAGGTCTGGCCTTCGCCGCCATCGCCATCGGTGCGCTGGTGCCCGCCGCGATCATGTCGATCGCCTGCGCCAACCTGTTCACCCGCAACATCTACCGGGAGTTCATCAACCCCAAATGCACGGCGGTGCAGGAATCCAACGTCGCCAAGATCGTGTCGATCGTGGTCAAGTTCGGCGCCCTGATATTTGTGCTGGAGATGAAAAGCACCTACGCCATCCAGCTGCAGCTCTTGGGCGGCATCTGGATGTGCCAGACCCTGCCTTCGGTGCTGCTGGCGCTGTACACCCGCTTCTGCCATCCCATGGCGCTGCTGGCGGGCTGGGCGGCCGGCCTGATTTCCGGAACCTGGATGGTTTCGCAGCTGGACTTCAAGAGCTCGACCTACACGCTGTATCTCTTCGGGCTGGAGATACCCGGCTATGCGGCGGTCAGCGCCCTGCTGCTCAATCTGATCGTCAGCTATGGCCTGACACTGATCATCAACGCGGTGTCGAACCCGGTGCGGCGCGACGAGACCAAGCCGGAAGATTATCTAACGTAGATAGATAGGCGCGAGAAATTTCGGGGCCTGAGCAGGGTTGCTAGCGACAGCGTGGCAACGAGCGCAGTGGGCAATCAGCCCGTAAGCGACGAGCGACGAACTCAGGACCCGATAGAACCGCGCCTAACCAAAGCGGCCGGTGATATATTGCTCAGTGCGCTTGTTGTCCGGCGCGGTGAAGATCTTTTCGGTCGGACCATATTCGATCAGCTCGCCCAGATACATGAAGGCGGTATAGTCGCTGGTGCGCGAGGCCTGCTGCATATTGTGGGTGACGATCACGATGGTGTAATCGGCCGCCAGCTCCTCGATCAGTTCCTCGATCTTGGCGGTGGAGATCGGGTCCAGCGCCGAGCAGGGTTCGTCCAGCAGGATCACTTCGGGCCGGGTCGCAACACTGCGCGCGATGCACAGGCGTTGCTGCTGGCCGCCCGACAGCGACAGGCCGTTGGCGTTCAGCTTGTCCTTGACTTCACCCCATAGCGCGGCGCGTTTCAGCGCGTGTTCGACCCGGCCGTCCATCTCCGAGCGCGGGATGCGCTCATACAGCTTTATGCCGAAAGCGATGTTGTCATAGATCGACATGGGGAAAGGCGTCGGCTTCTGGAACACCATGCCGATGCGGGCGCGCAGCAGGTTGAGGTCCCGGGTCTTCAGCAAATTTTCGCCGTCCATCAGAATCTCGCCCTCGGCGCGCTGGCCGGGGTAAAGCTCGAAGATGCGGTTGATGGCGCGCAGCAGCGTGGACTTGCCGCAGCCCGACGGTCCGATAAAGGCCGTCACCTTGCGCTCCATCAAGGGCAGGGTGATGCCTTTCAGCGCCTGGCTGTCGCCATAATGGAAATTCAGGTCCCGGATATCGACCTTGATCTTCTCCGCCGCGGGTGCGGCGGCCTCTTGGTCGGGGGCGGGCTGAAGGGCGGTGTCCATGGATCAGGTCCGTTGCTTCTGATTGCCCAGAATGCGGGCGATGATGGAAAGGGTCAGCACCGTGGCAGTCACCAGCAGCGCGCCGGCCCAGGCCAGATCGTGCCAGTCTTCGTAAGGCGACAGGGCGTATTGGAAGATCACCGCCGGCAGCGATGCCATGGGCTGGGTGACGTCGGTGGACATGAACTGGTTGTTGAGCGCGGTGAACAGGATCGGCGCGGTTTCGCCGGAGATGCGCGCGACCGCCAGAAGCGCGCCGGTGATCATGCCGGCGCGCGCCGCCTTCCAGGTCACCAGCTTGATGACATAGCTTTGCGGCGCGCCCAGCGCGCTGGCGGCTTCGCGCAGGGAGTTGGGCACCAGCAGCAGCATATTCTCGGTGGTGCGCACCACCACCGGGATCACTATCACCGTCAGGGCGGCAGCGCCGGCGATGGCCGAGAAATGGCCCATCGGCACCACGATGAGTTCATAGATGAACAGGCCGATCACGATGGACGGGGCCGACAACAGGATGTCGTTGACGAAGCGCACCACGAAGGCGAACCGTCCATGGCGCGCATACTCCGCCAGATAGGTGCCGGCGAGAATGCCGATCGGCGTGCCCACCACCACCGCGGACAGGCTCATCACCACGCTGCCGAAGATGGCGTTGGCCAGGCCGCCTTCGCTGCCGGGCGGGGGGGTGGATTCGGTGAAGAGGTGCGGCCCCAGGGCGGCGAGACCGTTCGCCAGCAGTTCCCACAGGATGAAGCCCAGCGACACCAGGCCCAGTGTGGCAGCGCTGAGCGACAGCACGATAAAAGTCGTGTTGGCAAGACGGCGGCGGAAATACAGGGCGCGATTGACGACCATGTTACTTGCCCTGCCCCTTTTCCATGGAGCGCAACATCAACTGCGCCGCCGCCAGCACGATAAAGGTGATGACGAACAGCAGCAGGCCAAGCTCGATCAGCGACGCAAGATAGATTTCGGTGGTCGCCTCGGTGAATTCATTGGCGATGGAGGCCGAGATGGAAGTGCCGGGCGCGAACAGCGAAGGCTCGATCCGGTGCGCATTGCCGATCACAAAGGTGACCGCCATGGTTTCGCCCAGGGCGCGGCCCAGCGCCAGCATCGCCCCGCCCACCACACCGGCCTGCGCATAGGGCAGCGCCACCTTGCGGATCACTTCCCAGTTGGTCGCACCCACGCCATAGGCGGCTTCCTTGAGCACCGAGGGTACGGTTTCCAGCACGTCGCGCGTCACCGCCGCGGTGAAAGGCAGGATCATGATCGAAAGGATAATTCCGGCCGTCAGGATGCCAATGCCGAATGGCGCGCCGCCAAACAGCGTGCCCAGCACCGGCACGCCGTCCAGCGCCTCGATCATCGGCTCCTGGACATAGGCCTGGAAGAATGGCGCGAAAACGAAAAGCCCCCAGATGCCGTAGATGATGGAGGGAATGCCGGCCAGCAATTCGATGGCGATGCCGATGGGCCGGCGCAGCATGCGCGGACACAGTTCGGTGAGAAAGACCGCGATGCCGATGCCCACCGGCAAGGCGATGAGCATGGCAATGACGCTGGTGACCAGCGTGCCGTAGATCGGACCTAGTGCGCCAAAGCGGTCACGGGCCGGGCTCCAGGCTTCGGTCGTGAGAAAGCCAAAGCCGAAGGCCTTGAAGGCCGGCATGGCGCCAACGATCAGCGCGCCGATCACGCCGATAAAGATCAGCAGAAGCAGTGTGGCCGCCGCCAGGGTGGCCAGGCGGAAACGGGTATCGCCCGCGCCGGCGCGGCGCGCGGAATTGGCCCGAATTGTCAGGTCTGTCAAAGGAGACGAACTTTCGCTCACGCTGATATCAGTCAAAAGACAGCCCCGGAAGGTCGTAAAGTCGGGCGCAATCCACACCCCTCCCGCGCCACGAACATCACAGTCTTGCAAAGCTTTTGTGACAGCAACCGCGCCCGGCCGGCAAGGTCCTGTAAGCGGTTGTTTTATATGGAAATTTCTGGAATTTGAGAATCAAAACGCCAAAACCGTGGCGGTTAACAAATAGAGCGGAACTTTAAGCGTTTCTGAAGGGACAGCGGGTCAGAATTGCCGCGGATTATCAGGAAAAACGCCCGGCAATGTCGTTTGCACGGATCATAAGGATTGTGTTCGGGGTCGTGGCCGGCGTGATGCTGGTCGCCGCCATTGCCGATATCCTGTGGTCGGGCCATCTCACCCTGATCCCGCCCTTCAGCTTTGGTGCGCTGGTGGCGGTGGCGCTGGCCTTCCTCTTGACCAACATCCTGGCGGCGCGCGAGCGCGAGGAAATGCTGGAAGCCCAGAGCACCCAGCTCAAGACCATCGCGGCGCGCCTGGAAGCATCATTGAAGAATGCCGCCGCGATCAATGCGCGGCTGAACCAGAGCGAAGCGCGCTACAAGGGACTGGTGGATGCGCAGGGCGATGCCATCTTCCGCCGCGACGCTTCCAGCCGCCTCACCTATGGCAATGACGCCTTCCTCAAGCTGTTTGGGCTCAACCCCGCCCGCGCCATCGGCTATCCCTTCGCGCCCGAGCCCCATCCCGACAGCCGCGCGCCGCTGTTTGGCAGCTTCCTGGAATCGGGCCGCAACCGCGCCCGCTATGATCAGCATGTGAAGACCGCCCAGGGCTATCGCTGGATCGCCTGGGAGGATTTCGCGGTGCGCGATGCACATGGCCGGCTGGTGGAAGTGCAGAGCGTCGGCCGCGACATCACCGACCGCAAGACGCTGGAAACCGCGCTGACCGAGGCCAAGGAAAGCGCCGAGGAAGCCAGCCGCGCCAAGTCCGGCTTCCTGGCCACCATGAGCCATGAAATCCGCACGCCCATGAATGGCGTGCTCGGCATGGGACGGCTGCTGCTGGAAACCGAACTGCGCCCCGAACAGCGCACCTATGCCGAAGCCATCACCCAGTCGGGCGAGGCGCTGCTGACCCTGATCGGCGATATTCTGGACTTCTCCAAGATCGAAGCCGGGATGCTGCATCTGGACGAAGACGATGTCGACCTGCGCACCATGCTGTGCAACGTCACCGAGCTTCTGTGCCCGCGCGGCCAGGCCAATGGCGTGGAAGTCACCACCATCATAGCCGCCGACGTACCGGCGAAGATTCAGGCCGATGAAGGCCGGTTGCGCCAGGTGATCACCAACCTGATGGGCAATGCCGTCAAATTCACCGAAAAAGGCGGCGTCTGCGTCGAAGTCAAAACCGAGCTGCACGGGGAGCGTTCCTTCCTGCGCTTTGAAGTGCGCGACACCGGCGTCGGCGTGCCGCCTGCCAAGCGCCAGGAAATCTTCGAGGAATTCGTTCAGGCCGACGCCAGCCATGCCCGCAAGTTTGGCGGCACCGGGCTGGGCCTGGCCATCTCCAAGCGCCTGGTCGACACCATGGGCGGGGAGATCGGCGTCGATGCGGCGCCGGAAGGCGGCTCCAGCTTCTGGTTCACCCTGCCGGTCACCATGGTGGAGCCGGCGCACGCAGACCGCAGTCCCTTGAAGGGCATGCATGTGGCGGTGATGAGCAAGAACAAGGCGCTGCGCGAAGGCCTGTATCTGCAAATCGCCGCCGCCGGCGGCATTCCCGCCGATCCCAAGGACCCGATCGATGCGCTGCTGATCGACGCCGGCACCGGCCAGGTGCCGGAACTGAAGGTGCATCCCGACACCACCGTGCCGGCGCTGGTGCTGGTGCTGCTGACGCCGGGCGCGCGTGGCTGTCTGGAGGAGATGCGCAGCATCGGGTTTGCCGGCTATCTGGTCAAGCCGGTGCGGCAGGCCTCGCTGGTGGAGCGGCTGCTGCTGTGCTGCGGCGACCGGCGGACGGAACATGAGCCACACGCCGGCGAGCAGGAGCCTTCCGGCTGCCTCAATGCCTATCATGCCGCCTCAGAAATCGCCGCGGCGGACGAGCTGCCGCCCTTCATCACCACCCCGCCCGCGCCGGAAGAGGGCCTGCGCCGGATTATCCCGACTTCGATCCGCCCGCGATCCCGGCGCCCTTCCTGGAAGATCATCCCGCCGCCGCACGCAGCGTCGGTCCTGCCGTGATGATGCCGTCCGCCGAAGACGGCCTGCGCATCCTGTTGGCCGAGGACAATCCCATCAACATGATGCTGATCCGCGAACTGCTGCGCCGGCGCGGCCATAGCGTGGTGGAGGTCACCACCGGCAATGCCGCGGTCCAGGCCATGCTGGAAGACACATTCGACCTGCTGCTGACCGACATTCACATGCCCGGCATGGACGGGATCGAAGCGGCGCGGGCCATCCGCGCCGGGGAAGCCCGTTCCGGCCGCCGCCGCACGCCCATCGTCGCGCTGACCGCCAATTCGCTGGAAGAAGGCAAGAAGGCCTGCCAGCAGGCAGGCATGGACGGCTTCCTCACCAAGCCGGTGAACCCCGCCGAGCTGGAAGAGATGTTCCTGATGCTGTTCCCCAGCGAGGAACGCTCCCACGCCGCGGTCGCCTGAGCCCCCCGGCACCGTGATATAGAGAACCCTTGAATCACCTTGAATGACCCTTGGGGGGTTGGCATGACCACGTCTTCTGAACGGTTTGCCGGATTGGCTGCGTATGGAGAGCGCCACATTCTTGTGATGCTGGCTTTGGGTTTTTCCGCCGGTTTGCCCTTCCTACTGATTTTCGACACGCTCTCGGCCTGGCTGCGCCAATCCAACCTTTCACTTCAGACCATCGCCTTTTTCGGGCTCGCGACACTGGTCTATGCCTTCAAGTTCCTCTGGGCGCCCCTAATGGACCGCACGCGCGTGCCTTTTCTGGACGCCGCGCTCGGCCATCGCCGTGCCTGGATGCTGGTGGCGCAAGTTGCCATCGCGATAGGCCTGGCGCTGATCTCAATCAGCGATCCTGCCTCCAACCTGGGCGCTGTCGCTGCCTTTGCGGTGCTCACCGGATTTTTCGGAGCAACACAGGATATCGTGATCGATGCCTGGCGCATCGAAGCCACGGACACCTCGCGTCAGGGTGCGATGGCGGCCGCCTACACTTGGGGCTATCGCATCGCCATGCTTGTGGCGGGAGCGGTACCGTTGATCTTGGCGGAATGGGTCGGCTGGAATTTCTCTTATGCAGTCATGAGCGCTTTTATGCTGGTGGGCATCGGCGCAGTGCTGTTGGCACCGGCTGAGAAAAAGCGCCTCATCAGGGCCATTCCGACGGACGCCATTCCCAATCACCCTGTCGCTGAAGCCCTGGAATGGCTGGCGCGGCTGGCGATGCTTCTGGTCGCGGCCCTGCTCTTGGGTACCGGCCTTTCCGGCAACATGGATATTCTGGAGACCGTGCTGGGCGGGTTATGGCTCGATCCTCTGGCTGAAACGCTGCGCACGCGCTGGAGCGGCTCGGGCGCAGCCCTCTTTTCATTCATCTTCGTGGTTATTGGCCTGGTGCTGGTGGGGCTGACCGCCACACCGCTGCCCGGCGCCAAAACCCGGCCAGGGGTCTATCTCTACCATGCGCTGGGTGAGCCGCTGGCGGTGTTCTTCCGCCGTTATGGCAGGAGCGCAGGATTGATTCTGGCGATGATCTGTTTCTATCGCCTTTCCGACTTCCTGCTGAACATCATGACGCCCTTCTATCTCGATGTTGGTTACACACCGCTGGAGATTGCAGAGGTGCGCAAGGTTTTCGGCGTATTCGCTACCGTTTTTGGAGTGTTCCTCGGCGGCTGGTCGGTGGCGCGGCTAGGGCTGATGAACAGCCTTTTGATCGGCGCCTTCGCCCAGCCCCTTTCCAACGCCATGTTCATCTTCGTGGCCATGGCGGGGCCGGACCTGCCAACCCTGTTTGCCGTGATCGGCGTCGAGAACATCACGGGCGCTTTTGCGGGCGTCTGTCTGATCGCCTACATGTCCTCGCTGACGAGCGAAGGATTTACCGCAACGCAATACGCGCTTTTTTCCTCTCTCTATGCGGTGCCGGGCAAGCTGATGGCCTCGCAGTCTGGTGCCATCATCGAAGGCGTGGCGCGCGGCAGCGAAAGCGGCGGGCTGGGTGCGATGTTCCTGGGACTGTTCCAGAGCGGCGTCGGTTTCGCCAATGCGATGGCGAAATCTCAGGTATCCCCGGCGGCGCTGGGGGCGGGTTACACCGTGTTCTTCCTCTATTCCGCTTTGGCCGGCGTTCTTGCTGTCATCCTGACCCTGGCGCTTTGGGCCCGGCGGATCGAGAACCCCTCACCCCCCGATTAACACCGTTTGATCACCAACCGCCCGCGACTGTCACAATCCATTGCTCCGGGGGTGGCGGTTGGGGTAAAA
This sequence comes from Pseudomonadota bacterium, assembly GCA_041178445.1. Taxonomy (GTDB): domain Bacteria; phylum Pseudomonadota; class Alphaproteobacteria; order Micropepsales; family Micropepsaceae; genus Rhizomicrobium. The sequence continues at coordinate 12,507 of JBEGVG010000049.1, forward strand.
TCGCCAAACTGTCGCATTTGGGGGTTACCCAAGGCACAGGATGGGCGCGGGCCGAGTCGTGGGGACCCTCGCCAAACGGGAAGCGATCGTGGTCAATATTTACGAAGCGGGACCTTTCGAGGGACGCGTGGAGCAATGGCCGGTACTGGCGGTCTCCGGTGCGCTGGAAGTGCGCCTGGCCGAGACCGAGCTGGAAATCGAACAGGCGCAGCGCCTGCGCTATTCCGTTTTCTATGAAGAGATGAGCGCCATCCCCTCACCCCAGATGCGCGAGACGGGCCGCGACTTCGACAAATTCGATGATGTCTGCGACCACCTTCTGGTGGTCGACCGCGACGCCCATGATGAAGACGGCCAGCCGCTGGTGGTGGGTACCTATCGGCTGACCCGCGAGCGGGACGCGGCCAGGGTCGGCGGTTTTTACACCTCCAGCGAATTCGACCTGTCGCCGATGCTGCGGGCGCTGCCGCGCGAAACCAAATATCTGGAGCTGGGCCGCTCCTGCATCATCAAAAGCTATCGCGCCCGCCCCGGCACCATGCAGCTGTTGTGGAAAGGCCTGATGGCCTATGTCGCGCGCTTCGACATCGACATGATGTTCGGCTGCGCCTCGCTGCCCGGCACCAATGTGGACGAGATGACGCTGCCCTTGTCCTATCTGCACCATTTCGTTCCCATGCCCGAACATCTGCGCGTCAAGGCGCGCCCCGAACTGTTCGTGAATATGAACCGCATGCCCAAGGACGCGATCGATCCGCGCGAAGGCATTCGCAGCCTGCCTGCCATTCTCAAGGGCTATGTGCGCGCCGGCTGTGGCATCGGCGATGGCGCCGTGGTGGACCGCCAGTTCGGCACCACCGACGTCTTTATCTATTTCCCGGTTTCCGGCCTGGATGCGCGCTACAAAAGCCGCTTCGGTTTGACGAAATAATCCAACCCCCTCCGGTTTCAGCTTCCGCTCGGCGGCTACGCCGCCGTCGCTCGCTGAAACCACCGGGGCTCGGGCGGCTTACTGCGCTGTCGCGCGCCGCCCTGCGCCGCTTCGCCCCCCTTGCCGTGCTGCGCACGAAGGGGGAGGCTGACCTGCGTTTTCCTTCAGATCACGCCAGGTCGAACAGCAGCACTTCGCTGGGTGCTTGGGACCGGACGGCGATCTGCGCCTGGTCGGTGATGGCGGCGGCGTCGCCGGCCTTCAGCGTTTCATCGCCAATGGTGACTTCACCCCTGGCCACCTGCAGCCAGGCCTTGCGGCCCTGCGCCAGGGGATGAATCGCCTCGACATGGGCATCCAGCTTGGCGACCCAGATTTCCGCATCCTGCACCAGCCGCACTTCGTTCTCGCGCGGCTCGGGCGCGGCGATGCGGCCGAAATGATTCTGCACCACCTCGGCAGGAATCGCCTTTTGCTCATAGCCCGGCGCGATGCCGGTCTTGGACGGCATGATCCAGATCTGCAGCAGATGGCAGGTCTCGGTCGGGCTGGCGTTGAACTCGGCATGGACGATGCCGCTGCCGGCACTCATGCGCTGGATTTCGCCGGGACGGATGGTGCCGCCACCGCCGCTGGAATCCTTGTGCGCAATGGCGCCGTTCAGGATGTAGGTGACGATCTCCATGTCGCGATGGGGATGGGGCGGAAAGCCCGCGCCGCCCTTGATCCAGTCTTCGTTGATGACCCTTAAGGGTCCGAAGCTTTCATGGGCCGGGTCGTAATAGTCGCCAAAGGAAAAGGAATGGCGCGACTCCAGCCAGTCGATCTTGTTGTAACCGCGTTCGTCGGACCGCCGGACCGTGATCATTTGCGTTTTCTTTCAATGGCATCCCAGACCAATGCGGCGATGTCGGCACCGCCGAACCGCTTGACCTCTTGAATGCCGGTCGGAGAGGTAACGTTGATCTCGGTCATATAGTCGCCGATCACGTCAATTCCCGTAAAAATGAGCCCCCGTTTCTTCAACTCTGGCCCGATGGCGGCGCATATCGCCTTTTCGCGTGCCGTCAGGTCGGTGGCTTCGGGGCGGCCCCCGACATGCATGTTGGAGCGCGCCTCTCCGCTCGCCGGCACCCGGTTGATGGCGCCGGCAAATTCCCCGTCCACCAGGATGATGCGCTTGTCGCCCTTGCGCACGTCGGGCAGATAGCGCTGCACGATGACGGGCTCGCGATAGAACTGGGTGAACATTTCCATCAGCGCCCCGAAATTCTCGTCGTCCGGTTTGACGCGGAACACACCCGCGCCGCCATTGCCGTAGAGCGGCTTCAAGATGATGTCCTTGAACTCGTCCCGGAAGGCGCGGATTTCCCGCAGGTCCGACGTAATCAAGGTCGGGGGAATGAATTCGGCGAATTCGGTGACGAAGAGTTTTTCCGGTGCATTGCGCACTTCCTTGGGGTCATTCACCACCAGCGTGTTGGGATGGATGCGCTCCAAGATATGGGTGGCGGTGATATAAGCCATGTCGAAGGGCGGGTCCTGGCGCATCAGCACCACATCGGCCTGCGACAGGTCGTAGACGAAATAATCGCCCAGCGCGAAATGATCGCCTCTCACCGCGCGCACGTTCAGCGGGCGCACATGGGCCGTGACCTTGCCGTCGCGAAAGGTCAGGTCGCGCGGCCCATAATAGAGCATGGCATGGCCGCGCCTTTCGGCTTCCAGCGCCAAAGCGAAGGTGGAATCGCCGCCGATATCGATCCTCTCGATCGGGTCCATCTGGATTGCGACGGTCAGCGCCATGAAAGCTCTCTCTTAAAAATCCGGCCGCCACACATCCCGGTGATGCACCGGCAAGGCGCGGGGCGCGATGGCGACAATATCAAAACGGCTGCCGCGCCGGGACAGATGCGGGCGGCTGGCCAGATATAAGGAGGCGGCGCGGGCAATGCGAGTCTGCTGCCCCGCCAGCACCGATTCCGCCGCTGCGCGGGCGTCGCCGCGCGCCTTGACCTCGATAAAGCAGACCGGGCCAAAGGGCGCCGCTGCCACCAGGTCGATTTCCCCGGCATGGGTTTTCAGCCGCCGCGCCAGAATCCGGTAACCTTTCATCCGCAGCCACAGCGCCGCCAGACTCTCGCTGCGATGGCCACGTTGATGGGCGGCTTGCCGGCCTCTTTTCAATTCTTCAGGCGCCATCTTTCAGTTCCAGCGCGCGGGCATAAATCTGTTTGCGCGAGCCATCGGTCAGGTCGGCAATCATGTTGGCCGCCGCCTTCACCGGCATGAAGGCCAGCGCCGCCGTCAGCGCGGCATCGATCTTGGCATTGTCGGTCACGATCTCGCCGGGCGGACCCACCAGCAGCGTGACCTCGCCCCTGGGAGCGCCGGCCTTTTCATAATGTGCCGCCAGTTCAGACAGGCTGCCACGCCGCACTTCCTCATGCATCTTGGTCAGTTCGCGCGTCATGGCGCACGCACGGTCGCCCAGCACCAAAGCCATGGCGGCCAGAGACTCCGACAGACGCTGCGCCGATTCAAAAAATATCAAGGTGGCGCGCACGGCCTTGAGGTCTTCCAGCGCCGCCTTGCGCTCGCCCTGGCGGCTGGGAAGAAAGCCAGCGAACAGGAAACGGTCTGACGGCAAGCCGCTTAGGGTAAGCCCGGCCAGCACCGCCGAGGGACCGGGGATGGCCACCACATTGGCGCCCGCCTCCACCACGGCGCGCACCAGCTTGTAGCCGGGGTCCGACACCAGCGGCGTTCCGGCATCACTGACCAGCACCACCGCCTCGCCCTTGGCGAGCCGCCCCAGAATCCGGGGCCGCATTTCGGGGGCATTGTGGTCGTTATAGGCGATCAGGGGTTTGGAGACCCCGTAGATGGCCAAAAGCTTGGAAGTGACTCGGGTATCCTCGGCGGCGATCACGTCGCAACCTTTCAGGACATCCAGCGCTCTTAGGGAAATATCGCGGGCATTGCCGATGGGGGTGGCCAGGACATAAAGGCCCGCCGCCAAACTGCCGCGATCCGGTGATTTACCGGCCGCGTCCAAAGGCATAAGTTCGCCCGGCAAAGGATGTTTTGATGACATTGCGTTCCCTGTCCCGCTTTTGTGCCATTGCCTTGGGCTTGGCGATAGCCGGTTGCGCCGCCCGCCCCCCCGCGCCGCCGCCGCCGCCGCCCATGGTGGTCGCCCCCCCGGCGCCCCTGGCCGCCAACCCCCTGGACCGGGACATGCCCAATTATCTGCGCCTGCCCAGCATGCCGGCCGGAACCCCGGTGCGGGTCGGGGTGATTCTGCCTTTCTCCAGCGCCGCGCCGGCCACCCGCGCCCTGGCCGCGTCGATGATGAAGGCCGCCCAGCTGGCAATGTTCGATGCCGGCAATCCGCGCATCCTTCTGATGACCGCCGATGAAGGCAATGGCGGCGCCAGCGCCGCCAGGGCTGCCCAGCAGCTTCTGTCACAGGGCGCGGAGATTATCGTGGGTCCGCTGTTCGGCGCCTCGGTGTCGGCGATTGCGCCGATCGCCCGCGACCGCGCCGTGCCGGTGCTGGCCTTTTCCACCGAGCGCAACGTGGCGGGCGACGGCGCCTATCTGCTGAGCTTCCTGCCGCGCAATGAAGTGCGCCGGGTGGTGTCTTATGCGGCCGCCAATGGGCGCCGCCAGTTCGCGGCCCTGGTGCCGCAGACCGCCTATGGCGATGTCACCCAGGCCGCGTTTCAGGAATCGGTCGCTGCCGCCAAGGGCAATATCGTGTCGCTGCAGCGTTTCGCGCCCGATGCCGCCGCCGCGACCGCGCCAGCAGGACGCGTGGCCCAAAGCGGCGCCGACGCGGTGTTCATCCCACAGGGCGGCACCATCCTGCGCGCCATCGCCCCGACCTTGTCGCAAGGTGGCATGGCGCGCGACAAGGTGAAGTTGCTGGGCACCGGCCTGTGGGACGATGCCGGCCTGTCGCGTGAAGCGAGCTTGCAGGGCGCCTGGTATGCCGCGCCTTCGCCCAATGTCGATGCCGACTTCTCCGCCAAGTATCGCGCCGCCTTCGGCGCGCCGCCGGCACAGCTGGCGAATCTGGCCTATGACGCGGTGTCGCTGGTGGCCCTGTTGTCGCAGGGCGAGCCGTATCGCCGCTTCACGCCAGCGGCGCTGATGGACCCCAACGGCTTTTCCGGGGTGAACGGCATCTTCCGCTTCAATGCCGATGGCACATCCGAGCGCGGTCTTGCGGTGCTGGAGGTGAATGCGGGCGGTCCCGTCGTGGTCAGCCCCGCGCCGACCACCTTCCTGCAGCCGGGATTTTAGAGTTAAATCATGAAGCCCAAATAGTTCTCCTCTCCCCTTGAGGGAGAGGGAAGATCAGCAGGCTTGATCACAAACGATTCTAATTCAGAAGTGACTCGATCACCCGATTGAGCAGCAGGCGCCCATTGGGTGTAGCCGTCAGCCTGTCGTTATCCAGCGTGACAAAGCCCTGCTCGGCCATGGCGGTAATTTTCTGCGCTTGCGGCCGTGTGCCCCAGCGCTTCTCATACGCGATCAGGTCAATGCCTTCAGCCAGGCGCAGATTCATCAAAAGATGTTCGCGCGCCGCTTCGTCGTTGGAAACGGTCAAGCGCTCTGCAAAGCCGTGGCCGCTCCTGCCGACGGTATCGTGCCAGCGTTCCGGCAGCCGGATCGCGGCAGTGGCGGTGCGCCGGCCGCCCAGATTCAAGCGGCCATGCGCGCCGGGACCGACCCCGGCATAATCGCCATAGCGCCAATAGATCAGGTTGTGCCGGCTTTGCGCCCCTGGCCGCGCGTGATTAGAAATCTCATAGGCCGGCACGCCCCCCGCCGCCGTCAGTTCCTGCGTCGTTTCGTAAAGACCGGCGGCGATATCGTCGTCGGGAATTTGCAATTGACCATTCTTGTGCAGCAGAGCGTAAGGCGTTTCCGGCTCGATGGTCAGCTGATACAGCGACAGATGTTCGGTGCCGAAGCTGAGGGCTTCGCGCAATTCCGCGCGCCACCCCGCGTCCGTCTGACCCGGCCTGGCGTAGATCAGATCCAGTGAAACCCGCTCGAATTCTCCCATCGCCATTTTCAGCGCCGCCCTGGCTTCAGCGACATCATGCAGCCGCCCCAGCTTTTTCAGGTCGGCATCGTTGAGCGCCTGCACCCCCAGCGAGACGCGATTGACCCCGGCAGCGCGGTAATCGGCAAAACGCGCCGCATCGGCGGATGCAGGGTTGGCTTCCAGGGTGATTTCCGCGTCATTAGCCATCGGCCACAGGCTGGCGATCTTTTGCAGAATGCGGCCCGCCGATTTCCCGCGCATCAGCGAGGGTGTGCCACCGCCGAAAAAGATGGTTTCCACCACCGGCCGTTCGCCTTGATTCCGGGCGACCCAGTCCAGTTCGGCCAGGATTCCATCCACCCAGCCATCCTCATCGATCGCGCTGCGGACATGGGAGTTGAAATCGCAATAGGGACACTTGGCGGCGCAGAACGGCCAGTGGACATAGACGCCGAAACTCACAAGCTCTCCGAGAATATGCCGGAATGCAGCAACTTCTCGAACGCCCGGGCGCGGTGGCTCATGGCGTGCTTCAGCGCCGGATCGATTTCCGCGAAGGTCTGGTCCATGCCGTCTGCGATGAAGATGGGATCATAGCCGAAACCATGATCACCGCGCGGCGGGAAGGTAAGCCGGCCATGGACTTCGCCTTCAAAGGTCTGGATTTCGCCCGACGGCAGCGCAATGGATAAACCGCATACGAATTTCGCGGCGCTGGTCGCAAGCCCCTTCGCACGCAACTCATTTTCGATGCGCGTCATGGCGATGCGGAAGTCTTTTGTCTCGCCCGCCCAGCGCGCCGAATAGATGCCGGGATCGCCGCCCAACGCCTCGACGCAAAGCCCGGAATCATCGGCAAGAGCGGCATGGCCGCTGCCCTGCGCCGATGCGCGCGCTTTCAGTTCCGCATTGGCGGCGAAGCTGGTGCCGGTTTCCTCCGGCTCGGGCAGGCCCAGTGATCCGGCGCTGATGGGTTCGATGCCGTGCGGCCCCAGCAGCGCCTTGATCTCGCGCACCTTGCCAGGGTTATGACTGGCAACAACCAGCTGGCTGCCGCGCGGCAGTCTCACGCCCACTTCCTAATCAAAGAAGCGCTTCCTTTTGCAGCAGAACCAGTTCGCCGATGCCCTTGCGCGCCAGCTTCAGCAGCGCCAGCAATTCGTCTTCGCTGAAGGGCGCGCCTTCGGCGGTGCCCTGAATCTCCACCAGTCCGCCCGCCCCGGTCAGCACGAAATTGGCGTCGGTTTCGGCGGTGGAGTCTTCGTCATAATCCAGATCGAGAACCGGCACGCCCTTGACGATGCCGCAGCTGATCGCCGCGACGTGATCCTTGATCACCGGCGCCGTCACCATGCCGGTCTTTTTCATGAAGGCCAGGCACTGGCCCAGCGCGACAAAGCCGCCGGTGATGGCGGCAGTGCGGGTGCCGCCATCGGCCTGCAGCACGTCGCAGTCCAGCGTGATCTGGCGCTCGCCGAGCGCCGACAGGTCGCATATCGCGCGCAAGGACCGGCCCACCAGCCGCTGGATTTCCTGGGTGCGGCCCGACTGCTTGCCGGCCGCCGCCTCGCGGCGCATGCGGTCATGGGTGGAGCGGGGCAGCATGCCATATTCCGCCGTCACCCAGCCCTTGCCCGAGCCCTTCAAAAAGGGCGGCGCCTTTTCCTCAAGGCTGGCGGTGACCAGCACATGGGTGTCGCCGAACTTGACCAGGCACGACCCCTCGGCATGGCGGGAAAATCCCGGGGTGAGGGAAACGGCGCGCATCTGGTCGGGGGCGCGGTTGCTCGGGCGGATGCCCGAAGCATTGGAAGGGCGCATGGAGCCTCATATATGGGTCTGCTAACGTGGGGCGTTACCTACAGTGGCCTTCGCCCAACAAGCAACCGCAAACCAAAAAATATAAGGTTTTCAATAGTTTGAGCCTGGAACCCCACCCCTCTTTGGTCGTCCCGCCCGGTCTGACCGACCGGCCGCGCGAGGTCTTTCGCCATCTGGTGGAAGCCTTTCTGGTGTCTGGCGAGCCCGTGGGGTCACGCACCCTGTCCCAGCGCCTGCCTCTGGCCCTCTCCCCGGCCTCGATCCGCAACGTGATGTCGGACCTGGAATCCATGGGCCTGCTCTATGCCCCCCATACCAGTGCCGGCCGCGTACCGACCGAAAAAGGCCTGCGCCTGTTCGTCGATGGCCTGTTGGAAATCGGTGAGCTGGCCCCGGACGAGCGCGTCGCCATCGAAGCGCGCATGTCTGGCAGCGGCCGCGGCATCGAAGAGCTTCTGACCCAGGCCACCCAGTCCCTGGCCGGCCTGTCGCGCTGCGCCGGGCTGATGGTGACAGCCAAACAGGACAGCGCCCTCAAGCATGTCGAATTCGTCGCCGTGGCGCCGGGCAAGGCGCTGGTCATCATGGTCAGCGAAGACGGCCAGGTGGAAAACCGCATCATCGACACGCCGGCGGGCCTGCCGGTTTCGGCCCTGTCGGAAGCTTCCAACTATCTGGGAGCGCGGCTGCGTGGCCGCACCATCGATGCGGCCCGCGCCGAGATTCTGGCCGAGCTGGAAAGCGAAAAGCTGCAGCTCGATGCCCTGACCGCCAAGGTGGTGGCCGAAGGCCTGGCCACGATTGCCGGTCCCGAGAAAGTGCTGATCGTGCGCGGCCAGTCGCATCTGCTCGACAGCGTTGGGGCGCAGGAAGACATCGAGCGCATCCGCTCGCTGTTCGACGATATCGAACGCAAGGCCGATCTGATCCAGCTGATGGAACTGGCCAAGGACGGCGAAGGGGTGCGCATTTTCATCGGTTCGGAAAACCGGCTGTTCTCGCTTTCGGGTTCCTCGATCGTCGCCGCGCCCTATGCCAACGCCCAGGGAAAAATCGTCGGCGTGATCGGTGTGTTGGGCCCGACCCGGCTGAATTATGGCCGCATCATTCCCATGGTGGACCATACCGCCAAAGTTATTGGACGACTGCTCGCTTAAGGTTTAAGGACGCGCCTCATGAGTAATGAACAAAATCCCGAAATGCCCGACATCGCGGAAAACCCCCATGCGGCGGAATTCGCCGTGCTGGAAGCCCTCAAGGCCGAAGTGGAATCCCTCAAGGACCAGCGCCTGCGCGCCCTGGCCGAGGTCGAGAATATCCGCCGCCGCGCCGAAAAGGAAAAGGCCGAGGCCGGCGTCTATGCGGTGACAAAATTCGCCCGCGACATGGTGGCGATCGCCGACAATTTCTCACGCGCCCTGGCCGCCGTACCCGCGGGCGTGCGCGACGCCGCCGATCCGCAGATCGTTGCGGTGCTGGACGGCGTCGAAGCCACCGATCGGCAATTGCTCCAGACCCTGGAGCGCTATGGCGTCAAGCAGGTCGATACCGCCGACGGCAAGTTCGACCCCAACCTGCATCAGGCGATCGCCGAAGTGCCGGCGGGCGGCAAGCCGCCCGGCAGCATCGTGGATGTGGTGCAGACCGGCTTCATGATCGGTGACCGGCTGCTGCGTCCCGCCATGGTCACGATTGCAAAAAAAGATGTGTCCGCCGGCCCGGCCAGTATGGATACTAAGATTTAAGTTGGGGATCTAAGAGGGGGCGTCATGTCTGAACTCAAGATCGTCGTTACCGGCGCTTCCGGGCGCATGGGCCGAACCCTGATCCGCGAAATCGCGCAGGGCTCCGGCATCACGCTGTGCGGCGCGCTGGAAATGGAAGGCCATCCCAATCTGGGCCTGGACAGCGGCACGCTAGCCGGGATGCAGCCCAGTGGCATCAAGCTGACCGCTGATCCCTTGCCGCTGCTGGCCCATGCCCAGGCGGTGGTGGATTTCACCACGCCGATGGTCTCCACCATGCTGGCCGACCTGGCGGCGCAGGCGCGCATCGTTCACGTCATCGGCACCACCGGCTTTGACGAAAAGGGCGAGGCGCGGATCAAGGCCGCCGCCCGCCATGCCGTGATCGTGAAGTCGGGCAATATGAGCATGGGCGTCAATCTGCTGGCCGCCCTGGCGGAACGGGCCGCCAAGGCGCTGGCCGATTACGACATCGAGATTCTGGAAATGCATCACCGCAACAAGGTGGATGCACCCTCGGGCACGGCCTTGCTACTGGGCGAGGCGGCGGCGCGCGGCCGTTCGGTTGCGCTGGCCAAGCATGCGGTCAAATCGCGCGACGGCCATACCGGGGCGCGCAAGGATGGCGATATCGGTTTCGCCACGTTGCGCGGCGGCAGCGTGGTGGGCGAGCATTCGGTGATCTTCGCCGGCACCGGCGAGCGCATCACCCTGTCCCATTCCGCCGAAGACCGCTCCATCTTCAGCCATGGCGCGCTGACGGCGGCGCGCTGGGGCCATGGCCAGAAGCCTGGCCTCTACTCCATGACGGACGTGCTCGGTTTGAATGCCTAAGCCTTTCACCCGCGCCGAAGCCGAAGAGTTCTTCGCGCGGTTGAAGAAGCTTGAGCCATCGCCCAAGACCGAGCTGCACTACGTCAATCCCTATACCTTGCTGGTGGCGGTGGCGCTGTCGGCCCAAGCCACCGACAAGGGCGTCAACAAGGCGACCACGCCGCTGTTCAAAAGCGTGAGCACGCCCGAAGCCATGGTGGCGCTGGGCGAGGAAAAGCTCGCCGACGCCATCAAGACCATCGGCCTGTATCGCGGCAAGGCGAGGAACGTCATGGCCCTGTCGAAGATTTTGCTGGAGCAGCATGGCGGCGAGGTGCCGCAAAGCCGCGAGGCGCTGGAAGCCCTGCCGGGGGTGGGACGCAAGACCGCCAATGTTGTTCTGAACGTCGCCTTCGGCGAACCGACCATCGCAGTGGACACGCATATTTTCCGGGTTTCCAACCGCACCAATCTGGCGCCCGGCAGGAACGTGCTGGAAGTGGAGTTCGGGCTGGAAAGGATCGCGCCGGATCATTTCAAAAGCCATGCCCATCACTGGCTGATCCTGCACGGCCGCTATACCTGCGTGGCGCGCAAACCATTATGCCCAACTTGCGTGGTGCGCGATCTTTGCCGCTTCAAGGACAAGACGAAAGAGCTGCTGCCCCCGGAGCGACCGCGAACCCCAAGGGCCTCGCGGCGCGACCATTAAAGAAGCACCTAAGACACTTTCGGCGGCGAAGCTCTCAAAGCGGTGAGGCAGGCCGGATCGGCGGCCGCCCGCGCGCCATTCGGCAGGGTCTCGACATGGCGCACCGCCAGCGGCGCGCCATAAAAAAAGAAAAAGGCGCGGCAGGTGGTTCCGTCATAGCGCCACATCTCGATGGCGCCGTCCTTGCGGACAAAAGCGGGGCGGCCAAAGGCAGCCTGCAGGGCGGTGGTCGAAAGATTGATATAGCCGTGCGGTTCGCCGCGCGGCGGGGCGCTGGGAATGCTGGTGGGGTTGCGCGGCGCCTGCTGCTTGTCGGGCGTGGCACAGCCGGCGGCCAGCAGGACGATCAGCAAGGAAGCGGCAGGCCGGATCATGTATCGCCTTCTGCACCAGGCTTTTTGCCACCACAAGCGAAATACTTGCGAGGTCCGCCACATCCCGTATAAGCGAAAGCCAGCTTTCACAGGGGTTTTCATGTCGCAGAAGTATGATGTCGCCGGTCTGGGCAATGCCATTGTTGATGTCATCGCCTCGGTGGACGACCGCTTCCTGTTGACCCACCGCATCGCCAAGGGCGGCATGACCCTGATCGACGAGTTCCGCGCCAAGGAGCTGCTGAAGCTCTTGGCCGACAATCAGCAGACCATGAGCAGCGTGCATGAAGTGGCGGGCGGCTCGGCCGCCAACACCATGGCGGGCATCGCCTCGCTCGGCGGCAATGGCGTGTTCATCGGCAAGGTGTTCGATGACCGGCTGGGCAAGGTGTTCGGCGATTCCATGGCCCGTCTGGGCATGACCTTCACCACCGCGCCGGCCTGCCAGGGCTCATCCACCGCGACCTGCATGATCGCGGTGACGCCGGACGGCCAGCGCAGCATGAGCACCTATCTGGGCGCCTGCCGCGAACTGGTGCCGGATGATATCGACGAAGACCAGGTTGCCGCAGCACGCATCCTCTATATCGAGGGCTATCTGTGGGACCAGGACGAAGCCAAGCAGGCGGCGCGCAAGGCCATCGCCGCCGTCAAGGGCGCCGGCGGGCGCATTGCCCTGTCGCTGTCGGATTCCTTTTGCGTCGGGCGCTTCCGCGACGAATTCCTGCATCTGCTGGACAAGGATGTGAACATCCTGTTCGCCAACGAGGACGAAGCCAAGGCGCTGTTCCAGCAGGATGACTTTGACGGCGTGGTGGCGGCGGCGAAAAAATGGGGCGGCATCGCCGCGCTGACCCGCTCGGCCAAGGGCTGCGTCGTGATCGAGGAAGGCCAGGAGAATGTCATTCCCGCCGCCCCCGTTGCCCAAGTGGTCGACACCACCGGCGCGGGCGACCAGTTCGCCGCCGGATTCCTCTACGGCATGACCCATGGCAAAGGCCTTGCGGATTGCGGCCGTCTGGGCGCACTGGCGGCGGCGGAAGTGATTTCGCATTACGGCGCGCGGCCGGAAACGTCGCTGAAGGATTTGGCGGCAAAGGCGGGGCTTGTATAATTTTCACCATGGGCGGCCTTGAGCCGCCCATCCAGCTTATCAAAGAATCTGGATGGCCGGGTTGAAGCCGGCCATGGAGAGTGTTCAATCACCAATAATGTGCAGCATCACCTCGCGCCTATGCGGCGCGTCCCGGTGCTCAAAAACATAAATCCCCTGCCAGGTGCCCAGCGCCAGCCTGCCCTTCTGCAGTGGAATCCCGATCGAGGTCTATGTCAGGGCCGAACGGATATGCGAGGGCATGTCATCGGGCCCTTCGGCGGTGTGGCGATAGTTCATGCCCCGTATGGCGATCTGGGCGAAGAAATCCTTCATGTCTTTCAGCACGTCCGGATCGGCATTTTCCTGGATCACCAAGGACGCCGAAGTGTGGCGGATGAAACAGGTGACGAGGCCGTTTTCGATTCCGCATTGGCGCACGAAATCGCTCAGCGCGTCGGTGAAATCATAAAGCCCCGGGCCACGGGTCGGCACGGTGGGGTATGCTGCGCCTGTTTCATCGGCTTTTGCGCAAATAAACATACAGCGCGCCCTCGCCGCCATGGCGGACATGGGCCGCCTTGATGCTGGCGATCATGGGGGCCAGTTCCGGTTCCTTCAGCCAGCGCGGCACTATCTGTTTCAAAACGCCATGCGGCGAAGTCATCCAGCTGGTGCTTTCTTCCTTGCGCCGATTGCCCTTGCCGGTCACCACCAGGATCAAGCGGTTGCCGCGCTGCTGCGCGGCCACCAGGAAGCGGGACAAAGCGCGATAGGCGGCGGCCTCGGTCATGCCATGCAGGTCCAGCTTAGCATCGGGCTCCAGCTGGCCGCGCCGCAGGCGGTCCTCGGTGGCGCCATTGACGCCCGTGGGCTGCAACGCAGCGACTTTCTTTTTGGCCGGTCCTTTGGGCGCGGCAATCTTGATAGGCGGTGCCGCGCGGAAATTCTGCTCGAATTCCTTGCGTTCTTCGTCACTGACCTTCCGCCGCGTCATGGCCCGTAAGCTTTCGCCTCTCCGATCCGCTGCGCCAGCGCATTGGGCAGCAGCACATGGAGCCGCCCCGGCGCTTTCATCGCCCCGGCGCGGCGTTCCGCTTCAGCGCCGAAGCCGAAAAAGATATCACCGCGCACCGCACCGCGAATGGCGCCGCCGATATCCTGCGCCACCAGAAGCGCGCGCACCGGATCCGGCCCGCCGGCATACAGATAAAAGGGCGCCCCCAACGCATGGATGCGCGGGTCCACCGCCAGGCTCGCCATCGGCGTCAGGGCCACGCCCAGCGAACCGGTGCTGCCCAGCTGGGTGTCGCCCAGCGGCTTTTCCTCAAAGAAGATGTAGCTTTCATTTCCTTCCATCACGCCCTGGGCGCGCGCCGGATTGGCCAGAAGCCAGGCGCGGATGGTTTGCAGCGAAACATTTTCGCGGCTGAGCGCCCCTTCAGCAATCAGTGTGCGGCCGATCGCGGTGTAGGGGCGGCCATTTTCGCCGGCATAGCCGATGCGCGCCGCGCTGCCGTCCGTGAACACCACCCGGCCCGAACCCTGGATCTGCAGGAAGAAAAAGGCCACCGGATCGTCAGTATAGAATAGCACCGGCGCCTTGATCCCGGCATTGATCTGGGCACGGCTCGCATAGGGCACCAGCGCATTGCCCGAAACGCGCCCTGAAACGCGCTCGCCTTTGAACTTGGGAATGAACTGGCCCAGATCGACCCGCACCAGATCGGACGGCAGGCCATGCACCGGGGTTTGGTAGGCGCCCTGTCGCGTGCGGCTGCCGCGGATTTGCGGCTCGTAATAGCCGGTGAACAGGCCTTCGCCCGCCGCATCAAGGGCAAAGGGCGTGAAGTTGGTCTGGAAGAACGTCTTGGCGTCGCCGCCCGCACCGGCGCAAACGCCGCGCCAGTCGCCGACAGTGCCGGCATAGCCCACCCCGCCCATCGCCGCGCTGTCGGGCCTTGCCGCCAGAACCGCACAGCTGCGGCGGAAGGACAGCAGCGCGGCATCGGCATTGGCGGCGTTCCAGCCGGGCAGCGCTTCAAATGCGGTGCGCGCCATGCTCCAGCTGTCGGGCTGGGGCTTTGTAACAGGAGCGGTCGGAGGACTGGCGCAGCCATACAGCGCGAAAAGCGCGCTGAGAAGAAGCCCCCGCGCCAGCCTCATCCGGGCATGTCACCGGCGGTCGTGACCAGCAGCCAGTTGGGATCGCGGGATTTGACGTCGCGCGCGAAGGTCCAGACATCGGTGACCGGCGCGGCATCGAACTCGGCCGTGAAGGCGACGGTGATCTCGGCCTGGCGGCCATCCAGCACGGCGCCCACGATCTTGGCGTCCAGCAGTTTGGTGAGCGGCGGGGGCGGTTCGCTGCGCCCTTCGATGGCGCCTTCGAATGCCGCCATCACATCGGGGGCCAGAAGCGGGCGCAGGGTATCGCGGTCGCCCTTGGCGAAGGCGTCGACGATCATGGTGTAGGCTTGCTGGGCGCCGCCGACAAAACGCGCCGCATCGAAGCTGCGGTCGGCCAGCTGGATTTCCATCAGGCCCTTGTTGGCGGTGGGGGGCGCGGCGTCGGCTGTGACCGGAGCCTGCTGGGCCACCGGTGCGGGCGGGCTCAAGGGCGAGGGCTGTTTGGGCTGCTCCGTCGGCTCATGGCCGGTGCGGCGCCCCAATATCCAATAGAGGCGGAAACAGACAATGCCGGCCAGGGTGGCGGCGATGAAAAGTCCCAGAGTTTGCGAATCCGGCATTATGCAACCTTTACCTACCGACCCGCCCCGTAGTGAGGCGGACCCTACCTGCCCGGAACGAGGCTTGTGAAGCGCTTTTCCTTGTCAGGGCCGCGCAATCCATGGTAGCGCGCGGGCCGAATTCAGCCACAAAGCCCGTCAGACGGGCAGGAAGATTACCACAATGAGCAGCGAAGGAACCACTCCCGACGCCCCCCAGATGCCCAACCTCCAGGTCATGGCCCAGTACATCAAGGATTTATCCTTCGAAAATCCCGGCGCGGTGAACGAAATCTCCCAGCGGCCCCAGATCGACCTGGCCGTGGACCTGAACGCCAAGCGGGTCGAGGACGAGATTTTCGAGGTGGAACTGAAAATCCGCGTCGACGCCAAGAATGAGGAAAAGCCCCTCTTCCTGCTCGAAGTCGCCTATGCCGGCGTATTCCAGCTGAAGAATGTGCCCGACACCGGCACCCAGCAGGCCATTCTGCTGATCCAGGCGCCGCACATGCTGTTCCCCTTTGTGCGCCGCATTGTCTCGGACGTGGTGCGCGACGGCGGCATGCCGCCTTTGATGATCGAGCCGATCGACTTCATGGCGCTGTACCAGGCCCGCGTCGCCCAGGCTTCCGGCCAGTCTCGTGGTGGGGCGCCGCAGGGCACCGCCTAGCCAGGCGCCTCTACGCGCTCCAAAGGCTCTTGTCCCCCAATTCCTTGGCGACAAAGGCGGCGTGGATTTCGATTTCCACCGCCGTGAGCAATGGCGCCAGCTTTTCGGGGCGCTGGCGGGCCGCACGCACCGGCTCGCCGGCTTGGGCGGCGGCAATTTCCACCGGCGCCAGCATCAGGCCCTTCTGCCGGCCGCCGACCAGTTCCAGATAGATTTCCGCCGTCAGCTGGGCGTCCAGCAGCGCGCCATGCTTGGTGCGCACGGAGAGGTCAACGCCGAACCGCCGGCATAACTCGTCCAGCGAATAGCGCGCGCCCGGGAACTTTCGCTTGGCGATTTCAATCGTGTCGATGGCGCGGGCCAGCGGAATCGGCCCGCGGCCACACCGCGTCAGTTCGGCGTTGATGAACTTGATGTCGAAGCTGGCATTGTGGATCACCAGCGGCGAGTCACCCAGAAACTCCAGAAACTCATCGACCACATGGGCAAACAGCGCCTTGTCGGCCAGGAATTCCGCCGACAGGCCATGCACCCGCTGGGACTCGATGGGCACGTCGCGTTCGGGGTTCAGGTAGAATTGCAGCGTGCGGCCGGTGGGGAACTGATCGATCAGCTCGACGCAGCCGATTTCCACGATCCTGTGGCCCTCGCTTGGTTCAAAGCCTGTCGTTTCCGTGTCGAAAACAATCTCACGCATTCAACTACTCTTTTGATTGCGGCTCTTGCTCGCGCAAACGCCGCCGCACATCCGCCAAGATCATTTTCACCTGTTCGCGGGCGTCATCCAAGCCCTTGTCGGTGGTCACCAGATAATCGGCCTGTTGACGCTTTTGGGCGTCGCTCATCTGGCGCGCCACAAGGGCGTTGAATTTTGCTTCCGTCATGCCGGGGCGGGCCAATACGCGCTGGCGCTGGACCTCGGCCGGCGCGGTGACCACCACCACCGCATCGGTTGGGGTCCCGGTTTCCAGCAGCAGGGGAATATCCAGCAGGACAATCTGTGCGTCCGTGCTCTCCAGGAACTGCGCCCGCCGTTCGGCCACCAGCGGGTGTATCAGGCTTTCCAGGCGGTCCAGCGCGCCCGGCTCGCCGGTGACCAGCCGCGCCAGCGCAGCGCGGTCCACCACGCCATTTCGGGTAGAGCCTGGAAAGGCGGCCTCGATCATCGCCGCCGCTTCCCCGGCATAAAGCGCATGCACCACCGCATCGGCGTCGAAGACCGGAATGCCTTGCTGCGCAAACAGCTTGGCGGTTTCGCTTTTGCCCATACCGATCGAGCCGGTCAGGCCGATCACGAAAGGTCTATTTCGGGCCAAAGAGCGCACCTTCCAGCGCGGCGCGCAGGCCTGCATCCACTTGCGGGCGCTTGCCGAAAAACGCTTCGAAAGACGGCACAGCCTGATGCATCAGCATGCCCAGGCCATCGATGGTCTTGTGGCCGCGCGCCGCCGCATCCTTGAGCAGCGGTGTTTCCAGCGGCTTGTAGACAATGTCGCAAACCGCGGCGCCTGGCGGCAGCGCCCCCAGATCCAGATCAAGCGGCGGGTTGCCGCTCATGCTCGCGCTGGTGCTGTTGACCAGTAGCGCGGCATTTGCGGCCAGGTTTTTCCAGTCGGCCAGCGCGCCGGGCACAAGCCGGGCGTTGACATGGGATCCCAGCTGCGCCGCCAGCGTTTTGGCGCGCTGTGCATCGCGGTTGAGAATATGGATGGTGCCCGCGCCCAGATTTTCCAGCGCCAGCACCGCGCCGCGCGCCGCGCCGCCCGCGCCCAACAGCACCACAGTGGCGCCGCCCAGCGCGCCGATATTTTCGCGCAAGGATTCGGCCAGGCCATAACTGTCTGTGTTGCGCCCTTCGATGGCGCCGGCATGAAACACCAGAAGATTGGCCGCGCCCGCCATTTTCGCCGCCGCATCCACCCGGTCGGCCAGCGCGAAGGCAGCTTCCTTGTGCGGCACGGTGACATTGACGCCGGCAAAAGCTTCGCCGCGCAGCCGCGCGATGACATCGCGAAATTCGTCCGGCTGGGCGGGCACGCGCAGCATCTCGCCGTCGATGCCCAGCTGCTTCAGCCAATAGCCGTGCAGCACGGGCGACAGCGACTGCGTCACCGGCCATCCGACAATTCCCGCCTTCACCGTCATGATGCCAGCACGCCTTCTTTCCTGAGCGCGGCCAGAACCTGCAGCAGGGGCAGGCCCAGCACGGAAAAATAATCGCCCTCGACTGTATCGAAAAGCTGCGCCCCGCGCCCTTCATAATGATAGCAGCCCACGGAGGACAGGATCGCCGTGCCTTCGGCGGCGATATAGTTATCCAGGAATTGCGGGCTTAAATCGCGTATCACCATCTTGCAGGGGCTGGCATGCGTCCACAACAAGGCGCCGTCCCTTGCCAGCGCCGCCGCCGATACCAGCAGGTGCGTGCGACCCGACAGCCGCGCCAGCAGGGTTCTTGCCTCGTCCAGCGTGGCGCACTTGCTCAGCATCTCGCCGTCAAATCCGATCACGCTGTCGCCGCCCAGCACGATATCACCGGGATGGCGGGCCGAAACGTGCAAGGCCTTTTTCTGTGCCAGGGCAGACGCGATCAGTTGCGTATCCGAGCCGCGCAACCGCGCCATCAGCGCATCTTCGTCCAGATCGGCGGGGTCGGTGGTGAACACCACGCCCGCCGCCTTCAGCAGCGCAGTGCGGCTTTGGCTGGCGGAGGCAAGAACCAGCCTCACCCGGCGGTCTCTTTGCGGTCGCTAAGCAGGTTCATCACCGCGGCGGCGGTTTCCTCGATGGAGCGGCGCGACGCGTCGATCATCGGCCATTCGTTATTCTCGAATAGCTGACGGGTGGCGGCGATTTCGGCGCGCACCGCATCAGGCTCGATATAATTGCTGTCGCGGGTCTCACCCATGCTGGTCAGGCGGTTGCGGCGCACCTGCGCCAGCCGGTCGGGCGATACCCACAATCCCACGATCAACGGCTTTCTCGCGGCCAGCAATTGCCGTGGCGGCGGCATGGCCGGCACCAGCGGCACATTGGCGGCCTTGATGCCGCGAATGGCAAGATAGACGCAGGTCGGCGTCTTGGAGGTTCGGCTGGCCCCCGTCAGGATCACTTCGGCCTCGTCGATCGTGTCCAGCGACTGGCCGTCGTCATGGGCGATGGTGAAATTGAGCACCTCGATGCGCTCCAGATAGCGCTGGTCCACCTGATGCTGCCGCCCGACCTTGTGCGTCTCGGCTTTCCCCAGGAACTGGCGCAGCGCCAGCACCGGACCCTCCAGCAGGTCGATGGTCCTCACCTCGATGTCGGTGCAGCGGGCCAGAAGCTTGTCGCGCAGGGCCTGGTTTGCCAGAGTGAAAAAGACGATCCCCGGCATGATGGCGATATGATCCAGGGCGCGGGTCAGCTGGTGGTCGCTGCGTACCAGGGCATAGGGGTGGATATGAACATCCACATTCTCGAACTGGGCCAGGGCGGCATTGGCCATGGCGTGCAAGGTTTCGCCGGTGGAATCCGACACCAGATGAACGTGAAATTTATGATCCACAGAACTGTCCCGAAAATTCGGCCCCGGCCGGGTATAAGCCCACTTCTGGGCACAGGCTCCTAGCCGATAGGTGCGCAAATGTGCAAACCCGTATGGATTGGGGATGCTATCCCTGACCCCCAACATACCATGGCGCCCCCGGCGGCCGGCGCGGATTTTCGCCAAGTGCTTGAGTCCCTGCGGTCTTGGGCTTACGTCAAAGCCGACTTCACATTTTCACCCACAACTAACAGCCCTAACATCATCTTCATCATCTTAGATTCCTAGGAGTCTTGTAGTGAGTAGTGTCCGCAAGCTTGTGCGTGTTCTGGAAGGAACCGCCGAACAGGTGCCCCCCGTCTGGCTGATGCGCCAGGCCGGACGCTATCTGCCGGAATACCGCAAGCTGCGTGCCGAGGCAGGTTCCTTCTGGGGCATGGCCCTGAACCCCAAATATGCCGCCAACGTGACCCTGCAGCCGATCCGCCGTTTCGGCTTTGACGCGGCCATCCTGTTTTCCGACATCCTGACGGTGCCCGAGGCCCTGGGCCAGAAAGTGACCTTCACCGAAGGCGAGGGCCCCAGCCTGGCACCAGTGACGACTGCCAAGGGTTTCAACGAAGACCGTACCCAGTGGGCCACCTATTTCGAGCCGGTCTATGAGGCGCTCAGGCTGACACGCGCGGGTTTGACGGACGAGACCACATTGCTGGGCTTTGCCGGGGCGCCCTGGACGCTGGCGACCTATCTGGCGGCGGGCGCGGGCGGCGATGAACAGAAGGCCGCCAAGCTGTGGGCCTACCGGGACCCGGAGGGCTTTGGATATCTTTTGGATATCTTGGGTGAGTGCGTTGCCTTTCACCTGATCCGCCAGCTGGAAGCCGGCGCCGATGCGGTGCAGATCTTCGACAGCTGGGCCAGCGGCCTGCCCCCTGCGCTGTATACCCAAGTGGTGATTGTCCCGACCAAGAAAATCGTCGATCAGGTGCGCGCCGCCAGGCCCGGCGCCAGGATCATCGGTTTTCCCCGTGCCGCCACCCTGGCGGGTTATCAGGCTTATGTTCAGGCCACGGGCGTGGACGCCATATCGCTGGACACCTCGGCCCCGATGCGCTGGGCGGCGAACAATCTGCCCTGCGCCATTCAAGGCAATCTGGATCCCATCGCCCTGATCGCGGGCGGGGCGGCGCTGGACAAGGCAGTCGATGACATCCGCGAAGCCACAGCCGGCAAGCCGCACATCTTCAATCTGGGTCACGGCATCCTGCCGGAAACGCCGATTGCCCATGTCGAGCAATTGCTGAAGTGTATTCGCGGATGAGGATAGCAATTGTCCTCTTCAACCTGGGCGGGCCGGATTCACCGGAAGCCGTGCAGCCGTTTTTGCGCAATCTTTTTTCCGATCCGGCGATCATCGGCCTTCCCACCATCTTCCGTCTGCCCTTGGCGTGGTTGATTGCGCGCCGTCGCGCGCCCATCGCGCGGGAAATTTATGGCCGGATCGGCGGACGCTCACCCATTTTCGAGGAAACCCGCAAACAGGCCGATGCGCTGGAAGCAGCGCTATCGAAAGACGGTGTGGAGGCCAAAGCCTTTGTCGCCATGCGCTACTGGCATCCCTTCAGCGACGGCGCGGCGCAGGCGATCAAGGGGTTTAACCCCGATAAAATCGTGCTTTTGCCGCTCTACCCGCAATATTCCACTACCACCACGGGGTCATCGCTGAAGGACTGGGCGCGCTCGGCGAAGAAGGCGGGCGTCACCGCGCCGACCTCGCGCATCTGCTGCTATCCCAGCGAGAGCGGGTTCATTGCCGCGGCGGCGGCCAATATCCGCAAAGTGATGGAGGGCGCACGGACCGATATTTCCTATCGCCTGCTCTTGTCGGCGCATGGCCTGCCCAAGCGCGTCATCCAGAAGGGCGACCCCTATCAGTGGCAGGTCGAGCAGAGCGCGGCCGCGATTGTAAAGACACTCGCCATGGAGAATCTGGAATCGGTGGTCTGCTACCAGAGCCGTGTCGGGCCGCTGGAATGGATCGGCCCGGCCACCGATGCGGAAATCCGCCGCGCGGCCAAGGACGGCAAGGGTGTCATCATCGCGCCGATCGCCTTTGTCAGCGAACATTCCGAGACGCTGGTGGAACTGGATATCGAGTATCGTCACCTGGCCGAGGAAGCCGGCGTGCCAGACTATCGCCGCGCTGCCACGGTGGGCGTCCATCCCGATTTCATCGCCGGCCTGGCCGATCTGGTGCGGCGCGGTCTTGAGACGCAAACTGTTGTGGGCTGCGCTAAGGGGCGTATCTGCCCCGCCGCGCACAAGGCGTGTGGCTTCGCGTGGGGGATGCCATGAATGCACTGGGCAGCTTGCTGGCCGAGTACGCTCTGTGGATCAAGGCGGCGCATGTCATTGCGGTGATCGCCTGGATGGCGGGAATGCTCTATCTGCCGCGACTGTTCGTCTATCACTGTGAAACCCCGCCGGGTTCGGAAGGCAGCGAGCGCTTCAAGGTGATGGAGTGCCGCCTGCTCAAGGGCATCATCAATCCTTCGATGATCGCGGCGTGGATACTGGGGCTGACGCTGGCCTGGATCACGGGCGCGCATATGCAGATCTGGTTCCAGATCAAGTTTGTGCTGGTACTGGGTCTGAGCGGCTTTCACGGCTTTCTGGTTGGTTGCTGGAAGGGTTTCGCCCAGGACCGCAACGCGCGCAGCGCCCGCTTCTACCGCATCATCAACGAGGTACCGGCCGTGGCCATGGTGTTCATCGTGATCCTGGCGGTGGTCAGGCCCTTCGGCGGCTGAACGCGCAGTTAATCACCTTTTGTTGCGAACTCTGGCCCGCCTTCCCCGTGCGGGCGTAGCCCGCAGACGGGGGAGGTGATTTCAGCGAGCGAAGCGGCGCTACGCCGCGAGCGGGTGAGGCAAGCGGCCAAGCTTGCCGAACGAAATCGGAGGGGGCCTAAGAGAAAACTTTGCACGGCCCGCAAATCCGGCTATAACCAACCCGTTCTCCTAACCCGCACGGCAGGCCTTCGAGGCCAAGCTGAACCGGCAAAACCCGGCGCGGGTCCAAACCAATCTCTTCGATGACCGCGCTTGGGGCGTCAGCCCCCGTTTCATCGGGACCAATCCCCCTTTTCGACCAGGTGCCGATCACATGACTGTCCAAGATGGCTTGCAGGCGATGAAGCTGCAGGATCTCAAGAATAAAAAACCCGCGGATCTCTTGGCTTTTGCCGAGGAACTGGAGATCGAGAACGCCTCGTCCATGCGCAAGCAGGACATGCTTTTCGCCATCCTCAAGGAGCTTGCGGACCGTGAGGTCGAAATCACCGGCTCCGGCGTGGTGGAAATCCTGCAGGACGGTTTTGGCTTCCTGCGCTCGCCGGAATCCAATTACCTGCCCGGCCCCGACGATATCTACATTTCCCCCTCCCAGATCCGCCGTTTCGGCCTGCGCACCGGCGACACCGCCGAAGGCCCGATCCGGGCCCCCAAGGAAGGCGAGCGCTATTTCGCCCTGCTCAAGGTCACCACGATCAATTTCGAAGACCCTGACCAGATCAAGCACAAGGTCCATTTCGACAATCTGACGCCGCTCTACCCCACCAAGCCGCTGAAGATGGAACTGGACGATCCCACCATCAAGGACAAGACCGGCCGGGTGATCGACATCGTGGCGCCGCAGGGCATGGGCCAGCGCGCCCTGATCACCGCGCCGCCGCGCACCGGCAAGACCGTCATCCTGCAGAACATCGCCAAGGCCATCGCCGCCAACCATCCCGAAGCCTTCCTGATCGTGCTTCTGATCGACGAACGCCCCGAAGAAGTCACCGACATGCAGCGCACGGTGGTGGGCGAAGTGATTTCCTCCACCTTCGACGAGCCGGCGACACGCCATGTGCAGGTCGCCGAAATGGTGATCGAAAAGGCCAAGCGCCTTGTCGAGCACAAGCGCGACGTGATCATCCTGCTGGATTCGATCACGCGCCTGGGCCGCGCCTACAACACCGTGGTGCCGTCGTCCGGCAAGGTCCTGACCGGCGGCGTCGACGCCAATGCCTTGCAGCGCCCCAAGCGCTTCTTCGGCGCGGCGCGCAATATCGAGGAAGGCGGTTCGCTGACCATCATCGCCACTGCCCTGATCGACACCGGCAGCCGCATGGACGAAGTGATTTTCGAAGAGTTCAAGGGCACCGGCAACAGCGAAATCATCCTGGACCGCAAGGTCGCCGACAAGCGCGTCTTCCCCGCCATCGACATCATGCGCTCGGGCACCCGCAAGGACGAACTCTTGGTCGAAAAGGGCCAGCTGGCCAAGACCTATGTCCTGCGCCGCATCCTCTCGCCGATGGGCACGGTCGATGCCATCGAGTTCCTGCTCGACAAGCTCAAGTCGGCCAAGAACAACGCCGACTTCTTTGAGAGCATGAATACTTAATCCGACTCTCATCGTCATCACCCGCTTTATGCGGGTGATCCAGTTCGCGATAAAAACTGGATGGCCCGCATAAAGCGGGCCATGACGACTGTGCTTACGGAAGCAGAATGGTCGCGCCGGTGGTCTGCTTGCCTGTCAGGGCATCATGCGCCTTGGCGGCATCCTTCAGCGCAAAGCGCTGGTTGATGGCGATCTTGACCGCGCCGGACAGGATCACATCGAAGAGATCGTCGGCGGTGTCCTGCAATTCCTTGGGCGTGATGGTGTAGTGGGCCAGGGTGGGGCGGGTGACGATCAGCGAGCCCTTGGCGGCCAGGATGCCCGGCGCAAACGGATCGACCGGACCCGAGGCATTGCCATAGGTCACCATGATGCCGCGCGGCTGCAGGCAATCCAGACCAGCAAGAAAAGTGTCCTTGCCGATGGAATCATAGACCACCGGCACGCCCTTGCCGCCGGTGAGATCGCGCACCTGCTTTTCCCAGCCTGCATCCTTGCTGTTCAGCACATGGGCGCAGCCATTGGCTTTCGCCAGCGCGATCTTTTCAGGAGATGTGGTGGTGCCGATCACGGTGGCGCCCAGATGTTTGGCCCATTGCACGGCGATCTGGCCGACGCCGCCGGCGGCGGCGTGGAACACGATGGTCTCGCCCGCCTTCACGCGATGAATCTGGCGCAGCAGATATTGCGCCGTCATGCCTTTGAGCAAAATTGCGGCGGCAATCTCGTCGCTGATGCCGTCCGGAATCTTCACCAGCCGGGCAGCGGGAACATTCGCGGCGTCAGCATAGGATCCAATAAAGCCGCTGGCGTATCCGACGCGGTCGCCAACCCTAAACCCTGTGACCTCCTCGCCCAGGGCTTCGACCAAACCGGCCGCTTCCGAGCCCAGGCCCGACGGCATGGGCAGCGGATACAGACCGGTGCGGTGATAGGTGTCGATGAAGTTGACGCCAATGGCGCTGTGCTTCAGGCGCACCTGCCCCTTGCCGGGCGGCGGCAGATCGACATCGACATACTGCAGCACATCGCTGCCACCGGGTTTGTCGAAGCGAATAGCTTTCGTCATCGAAGCCTCTCAGGTCGTTCGCGTGGCTGGGCGCCACGCTCACCCCCTTAGCGCGCGAAGCGCCTGCGAGGGGGAGGTGCCCGTAGCACCGTCAGGTGCGAAGGGCGGAGGGGGTCATTGTACTAATTTTGCTGAACTTGCTGGCGCATCTGCGCCGGCAAGGTGAGGGTGTTGGACAGCACGGCCTGATCGGTGATGCCTTCCGAGCAGTTGCCCATCTGGCAGAGATAGACGGTGGACTGGCCGTTCAGCATGCCGCGTCCGGTCGCGGGATGGCCCGGCGGCAACGGATCGCCCGGCTCGATCTGCACGATCATGCCATTGGGTACCGGCTTGCCCCAGAAGGCGCGCAGCAGCTCCTGGGTCTTGGAATTTCCCTTATGGCCGACCACCACCAGCACCAGGCTGTTCACCAGATATTCGAAGCCGGCAAAGAAGGCGCCCGAACCGTTCATCACCCGGTTGGCTTCGTCGCCGAAGGTGACGGCCAGGGTGGAGGCGCGGCTCATATAATCGGTTTCCCCGGTCAGCAGCGCCAGCCGCGTCAGCACCGTCAGCATGGTGCCGTTGGCCGACGGGGTGGGGTTGTCGAACAACATGCGCGGACGGATGAACAGCTGCTCGGCGTCATCGGCATTGTAGCAATAGCCGTTGATCTCATTGTTCCAGAAATGGGTGTCCAGGGTCTTGGTCCACATCTTGGCGGGCGCCAGGAAGCGCTCGTCACCGGTGACTTCCCACAGCTGGATCGCGGCGCGCGCCATGTTGGCATAATCGTCGGCAATGCCGATGCTGGCCTTGGCGCCCTTGTTGGCGATATGGGCGAGACGGTCGCCATCGCCCAGCGTCGCCACCACATGGTCGAAGGCCTGGATGGCGGCCTGAGTCCATTCCGGCTTTTCGAACACCATGCCAGCGCGGGCGATGGCGGCGATCGCCAGCCCGTTCCAGTCGGCGATCAACCGCTCGTCGCGGCGCGGCTTGGCGCGCTTCTCGCGGGCGGCGAGCAGCATGCCGCGCTGCTTGACCAGCAACGTCTCGTCCGCCTCATTGGCGGGAACGGGGTTGCCCAGCCGGCGCGGCAGGTTGCGGCCCTTGAAATTGCCGTCGCGGGTCACACCATAGACCTGCTTGAAGCGGGCCGAGAAAGTGCCCACCAGCGCGGCGTCGATCTCCGCCTCGCTCCAGGTATAGTATTTGGCGTCTTCGTCCTCATTGCCCGAGCCGATCGCCGCGGCGAAGCCGCCCTCCACCCGCATATCGCGCAGCAGCCACTCCACCGTTTCGGTGACGCGCTGACGGCAAAGTTCGTTGCGGTTGAACTGCCAGGCGCCGTTGCAGACCTCGATCATCTGGGCATTGTCGTACAGCATCTTCTCGAACACCGGCTCCAGCCAGCGCTCGTCCTGGGTGTGGCGGAAGAAGCCGCCGCCGACATGGTCATACACGCCGCCGAACAGCATGGAGTCGAGGGTGGTGAAGACCAGCTGCGAGAATTGCGGCATGCCGTTGCGCAGGAAGGCGCGCCACAACAGGTCCAGCATCAGGGCGTTGGGGAATTTCAACTGGCCCTGCATGCCGCCAAAGAAGATGTCGTAATTCTGGGCGATGCGCAGCGCCGCCATGTCCAGATTCATATTCTCCTGCACCGCGCTCATGTCGCGGTTGTAGAGATTCTCCAGGCCCGCCCGCACGGTGGCGGAAATCTCGGCCACCTTGACCTTGTCGGTCTGATATAGCTTGGAGACGTCGCCCAGCAGACGGGTGAAGGAGGGAATTTCGTTCTTGTCTTCCTTGGGCAGATAGCCGGTCACCCAGAAGGGCACGCCATCGGGGGTGAGGAAGATGTTGAGCGGCCAGCCGCCATTGTGGCGCATCGCGCCCGCCGCGCCCTGATAGACCAGGTCCAGGTCGGGGCGCTCTTCGCGGTCGACCAGGATGGGAATGAAATTGTCGTTGATCTGGGCGGCGACGGCCTCGTCCATAAAGGCCTCGTTGTTCAGCACATGGCACCAGCTGCAGCTGACATAGCCGATGGACAACAGGATGGGCTTGTCGGCGGCACGCGCCTCGGCCAGCGCTTCGGGCCCCCAGATGCGCCACTGCACCAGATTGTCCTTGTGGGCGGCGAGATAGGGGCTGGTGCTGGCGGCGAGGGCATTGTTCATCGTCATGTTCCAATTGATGCGCGCACGGCTTCCCGCCGGCCCGCTTCTGTGATGTTTTTGGGGCCGGGTTCTTTACCCCGAATGATCCGGGCCCGAAAGCCCGCCCCTAACCCCGGGCCAAGCCCGTGCGCGAGAAGGTGCCCCATGAAGGTGACGATCGAAATGGACATGACGCCCCAGGAGGCCCGCGCCTTTATGGGCCTGCCCGATGTGCAGCCCATGCAAAAGCTGATGCTGGAGGAAATGCAGCAGCGGATGCGGGCGGCCTTTGACGCCGGGGACCCGGAAGGGATGATGAAGGCCTGGATGCCGCTTGGGGGCGCCGAGGCCTTCGGCAAATTCCAGAAGATGATGTGGGACAGCGCCGCCGCCATGGGCAAGAAGGACGGCAAATAGCCTTGGCCCTCTTTTTTCAATGAATTCCAGTATTTTTGCACTGTCCAGCGCCCCCGGACGGGCGGGCGTGGCGGTGGTCCGGGTGTCGGGGCCGCAGGCGGGCCCGGCCCTGAGCGCGCTTGCCGGCCCCCTGCCGCGTGCGCGCCAGGCGGTGCTGCGGCGTCTGGCTTTTGAAGGGGCCGCCATCGATCAGGCCCTGGTGTTGTGGTTTGAAGGCCCGAACAGTTTCACCGGCGAGGACCTGGCCGAATTCCATATCCATGGCGGGCGGGCGGTCCGCGAGGCTTTGTTTTCGGCCCTGCTGGCGCTGGGCCTGCGCCCGGCCGAGCCGGGCGAGTTCAGCCGCAGGGCTGTCGAGAATGGCAAGCTGGACCTGACCCGGGCCGAAGGCATCGCCGACCTGATCGATGCCGAAACCCCCGCCCAGCTGCGCCAGGCGCTGCGCCAGCAGGATGGGGCACTGGCGGACCTTTATGAGGGCTGGCGCAGGGCCCTGATCCAGGCACTCGGCCGGGCCGAGGCGGCGATCGATTTTTCCGATGACGGGGTGGGAGACGGCGAATTCACTGCCGCCCGTCAGGCGGCATCAGATATTTATGAACAAATACAAAGGCATATGGATGATTCGGGGCGCGGCGAGGCGCTGCGGGAGGGTCTGCGCCTGACCATTCTGGGCCCGCCCAATGCCGGCAAGTCCTCGCTGATCAATGCCCTGGCCCGGCGCGATGTGGCGATTGTCTCGGACACGCCCGGCACCACCCGCGACGTGGTCGAGGCGCGGCTCGACCTGGGCGGCTATCTTATCAATGTCGCCGACACCGCCGGGGTGCGCCAGACCGGGGACGCCATCGAGGCCGAAGGCGTGCGCCGGGCTTTGTTGCATGCGCAAGGCGGCATGAAGTTGCTGCTGCTGGACGGCAGTGTGGCGGAGCCGCGCGCCGGACTACCCGCCGATCTGCCGCAGCCGGACCTGATCGTCTGGAACAAATCCGATCTGGGTGGCGCGCGCGAGGGACTTTCCATTTCGCTTAAGACTGGTGCGGGGCTTTCACAATTGATCGAAGCTCTAACCCAGAAAGTGCGGGCCCGGTTGGAAAGCACGGACACATCCCCTGCTCTCACCCGGCCGCGCCATCGTCATGCGCTGGGCGAAGCCTTGGCCGCGCTTCAGCATGGGTTGGCCGCGCCACCCGATCGCCCGGAATTGCTGGCGGAGGATTTGCGCCTGGCGATGCGCGCCATCGGGCGCATCACCGGCCGGGTGGATGTGGAAGAGCTGCTGGATTTCGTCTTCCGCGATTTCTGCATCGGGAAGTGATCTAGGTCCTGTACTCATAAAGGGATTCCGTTGACGGGCGAACAGTGATTCATTCTCTCAGTTCTGGGAGGATAAGATGGCACGGTTCGATCTGAGCGATGTGGAATGGTCCCTGATCAAGC
>JBEGVG010000050.1:0-52877 GCA_041178445.1 Pseudomonadota bacterium
GACCCATCGCCAGCAGCATCCGAAGCCCCGTGCGCAGGGCGTAGCCGGGCAAAAGCGCCGGATCCAGGTCCAGATCGCCTCCGGAGATGCTGGCCAGAGGCTGCACCAGAAGACGGCTGGCATCGGCAAAAGCCACGATAAAGCCAAGCACCATCACCGCCGCCAGCAGGTCCCAGCGGCTGGGCAGCAGGCGGCGTGCTTCGATCGAGACGGGCGGCAGGATTTTCATATCCGCGGCACTCGAAGCTTGGGATGGGTCAAAAACGATTGTTCGTCCGCCCCGATAGGCGCGTTCGAGGGCCGAGGCAACCACTTTGCGTGTCACAAAAAGGTGCTTTGGCGAGGCCGGCGCCGGACGGATTTCCGTATGCGGAAGGTTGTTCTTCCATCCCCATTTCATGGCGCTGGGAGCAAGATATTGTTTACGGTGTAAATTTCTGGCGGCAGAGACGGGAGTTTTCCGAAAAGCGACCCCTGTCGCTATTGCGCCACAGGGGGAAATCGGCGTAAAACCGCGCAAACGCTGGCAAAAAACGGTGCTTTATCCGTTGGTTACAGTGAGTACCGGTGAATTTTTGACGGGCGGAACGGCGACAGGTCAATGACGGAAGGCGTGTATAGCGAAATCGCGACGGGTGGATTTTCCGCCCGCGATTTCACGCGCGCCAACATTCAGCCCCGTCATTCCCTCGGTTCTTCGCAGGCGCTTCTTCTTCTTAGCTGCCCCTAGGCGCTCGCTCGCGCGAATGGTCGCGCGTGGCGGTGTTTAGGGGGTCAACGCAACGGGAGAATTGAAGTCGCAAGCTGCGACGAACAGAAGGACTTTTGACATGGTCACCACCAATACCGAAACGACACCGATTCAAATCTTCGACACGACTCTGCGTGACGGCGAGCAGTCGCCCGGCGCGGCGATGAGCCACGAAGAAAAATTTCAGATCGCCGAACTGCTGGACGAGATGGGCGTCGACATCATCGAAGCCGGCTTTCCCATTTCCTCGCCGGGCGATTTCCGCGCGGTGCAGGAAATCAGCAAGATCGTCAAGCGCGCATCCGTTTGCGGCCTGTCCCGCGCCGGATTCAAGGATATCGACCGCGCCGGCGAGGCCCTGAAAGGTGCGTTCAGGCCCCGAATTCACACGTTTATTTCGACCAGCCCGGTTCATATGAAGCACAAGCTGAACATGGGCGAGAACGCCGTGCTGGAAGCGATCGGCGCCAGCGTGGTCAGGGCGCGCAACTATACCGATGACGTGGAATGGTCGGCGGAAGATGCCACCCGCACGGTGCCCGACTTTCTGTGCCGCTGCGTCGATGTCGCCATTCAGTCCGGCGCCACGGTGATCAACGTGCCCGACACGGTGGGCTATTCCACGCCGCAGGAATATTTCGAAATCATCAAAATGCTGCGCGAGCGTGTGCCCAATGCCGACAAGGTGATCTTCTCCACCCATGTCCATAACGATCTGGGCCTGGCGGTGGCCAATTCGCTGGCGGGCGTTCTGGCGGGCGCCCAACAGGTGGAATGCACCATCAACGGCATCGGCGAGCGCGCCGGCAATGCCGCGCTGGAAGAGATTGTGATGGCGCTGAAAGTGAGGAAGGACATCATGCCCTTCCATACCGGCATCAACACCACCATGCTGAACCGCGCCTCCAAGCTGGTCAGCAACGTCACGGGCTTCCCGGTCCAGTACAACAAGGCCATCGTCGGCAAGAACGCCTTCAGCCATGAAAGCGGCATCCACCAGGATGGCATGCTGAAGAATGTCGAAACCTATGAGATCATGCGGCCCGAGGATGTCGGGGTGCATTCCACCTCGCTGATGCTGGGCAAGCTGAGTGGCCGGCATGCCTTCCGCGACAAGCTGGAAGCCATGGGCTACAGCCTGGAAACCGAGGCGTTCGAGGAAGCCTTCAAGCGCTTCAAGGACCTAGCCGACAAGAAAAAGCACGTCTTTGACGAGGATATCGCCGCCCTGGTGGACGACGAGATCATCCGCGGCCATGAAGCCATTTCCATCAAGGCGCTGCGGGTGGAATCGGGTACCGGCATCATCCCGGTCGCCTCCCTGACCCTGGAAGCCTTCGGCACGGTGAAAAGTGTCACAACCTCGGGCGACGGCCCGGTGGACGCCATCTTCATGGCGATCCGCGAGGCCTATCCCCACACCGCCACCCTGCAGCTGTTCCAGATCAATGCCGTGACCGAAGGCACCGACGCCCAGGCCACGGTCAGCGTCCGGCTGGAGGAAAACGGCCGCAGCGTCACCGGCAGGGCCTCGGACACCGACACGATGGTGGCGGCCGCCTATGCCTATGTGAACGCTTTGAACAATCTGCTGGTAAAGCGCGAAAAGCAGGCGCCCGAAGCGTTAACGGTCGCTAGATGAGACATCGTTAAGATGCGCGGCCCCGGGAAAAGCGCTCCGGGGCCGTTTTTGAGGAACGGCGCTTGCAGGTTTTTGGGTTGAATTTTCCAGGTTAGGGACAGGATTTAAGATGTTCGGCAGTCTTCTTGGCGCGCTTTCCAGCGACATGGCCATCGATTTGGGCACGGCGAACACGCTGGTCTATGTCAAAGGGCGCGGCATCGTCCTCAACGAGCCGTCGGTGGTGGCCACCATCACCACGCGCGGCGGCAAGAAATCCGTCCGCGCCGTCGGCAATGACGCCAAGATGATGCTGGGCCGCACGCCCGGCAATATCGAAGCCATCCGCCCGATGCGCGATGGCGTCATCGCCGACTTCGAAGTCGCCGAGGAGATGATCAAGCATTTCATCCGCAAGGTGCATAACCGCCGCTCCTTCGCCAATCCGATGATCATTGTCTGCGTACCGTCTGGCTCCACCGCCGTGGAACGCCGCGCCATTCAGGAATCGGCGCTTTCGGCGGGCGCCCGCCGTGTGTTCCTGATCGAGGAACCCATGGCCGCCGCCATCGGTGCGGGCCTTCCGGTTTCCGAGCCCACCGGCTCTATGGTGGTGGATATCGGCGGCGGCACCACCGAAGTGGCGGTGCTTAGCCTGGGCGGTATCGTCTATTCGCGCAGCGTGCGCGTGGGCGGCGACAAGATGGACGAGGCGATCATCGCCTATATCCGCCGCCACCAGAATTTGCTGATCGGCGAATCCTCGTCCGAGCGCATCAAGAAGGAAATCGGTTCCGCCGCCCTGCCGATGGACGGCAATGGCGTGACCATGGAGATCAAGGGCCGCGATCTTCTGAACGGCGTTCCCAAGGAAATCACCATCACCCAGCGCCATATCGCCGAAGCCCTGGCCGAACCGGTGGGCGCGATCGTGGAAGCGGTGAAGGTGGCGCTGGAAGCCACCCCGCCGGAACTGGCGGCCGACATTGTCGACAAGGGTATTGTCCTGACCGGTGGCGGTTCGCTGCTGGCCAATCTCGACCAGGTGCTGCGCGACGAAACCGGCCTGCCGGTTTCCATCGCCGACGATCCGCTCTCCTGTGTCGCGCTGGGGACAGGCCGGGTTCTGGAAAACACCAAGGGCATGCGGCACGTCCTGTCCACCGCCTTCTAACCACACGCGGGAGGGGCCGCGTCAGCATGGCAAACGCCTGGAAGATCGCCCGCAAAAGCAATGCCCAGCTGCCGCTGGTCATTGTCATTGCGCTGGCGATCGTCCTGGTGCTGCTGGGCAAGGCGCAGCCCGGCCTGTTCGACCAGGCGCGCAGCCGCATCACCGACCTGCTGGCGCCGGCGCTCGAAACAGCCCGCGCCCCGGTACATGGCTTCGACCGCTTTGTCGGCTCCATCACCGAAATCTTCTCGGTTTATGAGCAGAACCTGAAATTGAAGGAAGAGAATGCCCGTCTGCGCCAATGGCGCAACGTGGCGACCGTGCTGCAGGCGCGGGTGACCCGCTATCAGACCCTGCTGCATGCCGTGCCCGATCCCAAGCTCAATGCGGTCCTGGCCCAGGTGATCGGACGGGCCAGCCGGCCCTTCCTGCAGACCATGATTCTGGACGCGGGCAAGCAGGACAAGGCGATGCCAGGCCAGGCGGTGGTGGATGCGCGCGGCATGATCGGCCGGATCTATCTGACCGGCGAGCGCACCAGCTGGGTGATCCTGCTCACCGACCTCAATTCGCGCGTTCCCGTCACCATCGCCTCTGCGGCGGGCAGCAGCGGCAATGTTCAGGCGATCATGACCGGCGACAATACCGCCATGCCGGTGCTGGACATTGTTTCGCGGCAGGAAGCCCTGCATGCCGGCGATCAGGTGGTGAGTTCCGGTGACGGCGGCTTGCTGCCCTCGGGCCTGCCCATCGGCACGGTGGTGGATGACGGCAATGGCGGCTGGCGCGTGGCGCTGCTGGCCGATCCCGCCTCCAGCCAGGATGTCGAGATCCTCAATTACTCCCAGCCGCCAGAGGCGCTGCCGCCAACCGCGCAATTGCCGGCGGAAGCGGCCGGGCTGAAGCCGCAGCCGCCGCCCCCGGCGACGACGCCGCCGGCAACGGCGGTCGCCCCCGCCAAACCCAAGCCCGTGGTGGTGGCCAAGCCGGCGACACCGGCGGATGAAACCGCGCCGCCATCTGACGCCGCCGAATTGGGGGCCGATTAGCATGGCCGCGCTTGAACGCCCCGGCAGCAGCACTTTCCAGCGCCTGTTCGGCGCGCTGGTGCCGCTGTTCTGCGGCTTGCTGGGTGTCTTTATCGCCAATATTCCGGTCTTGCTGCTGGGCGGGGCCGTGCCGCCGCCGCTGCTGGGGCTGGTGCCGGTCTATTTCTGGTGTCTGGTAAGACCCGATCTGATGACGCCGGCCGTGGCGCTGGCCATCGGCCTTGCCGAGGACATCATGTCGGGCGGCCCACCCGGGGTCTGGACCCTGGCCTTTGTGCTGACCTATGCCCTGGTGGCGCGTCAGCGCGGCAGTTTCGCCGGGCTTTCGGGCCTGGCCGCCGTGATCGGCTTCGCCGCCGCCGCTTCGGCCGCCTGTGCATCGGCCTATTTCACCATCACCGCGCTTTACTGGCATTTCCCGCCGGTGGCGCCGATCCTCAGTGTACTGGCGGTTACGGTGTTGTTCTATATCCCGACAGTCTATGTTGTCGGGATCATCCACCACCGCCTGGTGGGTGCGTCGCGGAGCGACATCTGATGCCGCTATTCGATAAGAAGGACAAAAGCCGCTACGCCACCTTCACCCGCCGCGCGGTGGGCATGGGCGGCGGCATGGCGGCTGTGTTCGCGGTGCTGGCGGGCCGCCTCTATCAGCTCCAGATCCGTGACGGCAAAGACTATCTGGTGGACGCCGAGGCCAACCGTGTTTCCCAGTGGCTGATCGCGCCGCTGCGCGGCCGCATCGTCGACCGCTTCGGCGTGGAACTCGCCAACAACCGGCGCAACTATCGGGTGCTGCTGGTGGCGGAGCAGGCGACCGAAGGCGTGGAGCAGGCGCTGGACCAGATCGGCAAGGTGATCCATCTCACCGATCAGCGTAAGAAGAAGGTGCTGCGCGACATCGCCGCCAACAAGAAATTCGTTCCCGTGCCGGTGGCGGAAAATCTCAGCTGGGAGGATTTCTCCCGCGTCAATCTGCACTTGCCCTATCTGCCGGGGGTTCAGCCTGATATCGGCGAAACCCGCGACTATCCCTTCGGCAATGAACTGGTGCATGTGCTGGGCTATGTCGCCTCGGTGTCGCCGGAGGAAAAGGCGGCGGACAGCGATCCGCTGTTCGGCCTGCCGGGCTATCGCACCGGCAAACGCGGCATCGAGAAGGAATATGACAAGCAGGTGCGCGGCAAGGCCGGCGCTTCGCGGGTCGAGGTCAATGCCTATGGCCGCATCATCCGCGAGCTGGGCATGGAACCGGGCCAGCCGGGCGAGGACATCTATCTCACCCTGGACCGTCAGTTGCAGGAATTCGTGGCCGGCAAGCTGGGCGAGGAAAGCGCCGCTTGCGTGGTGATGGATGTCAACAATGGCGATGTGATCGCCTTGTCGTCCACACCGGGCTTTGATCCCAATTGGTTCAATGATGGCCTGAGCGGCGCCCAGTGGCGCGAATTGACCAACAACGACCACAAGCCGCTGCTCAACAAGGTCATGGGCGGTGCCTATCCGCCGGGCTCCACCTTCAAGACGGCGGTGGCGATGGCGGCGGTGGAAGCGGGCATCGCGACGCCCGATTACCGCGTCCATTGCGGCGGTGCCTTTTTCTTTGGCGGCAGGGCCTTTCATTGCTGGCGCAAGGGCGGTCATGGCTCGATGGATGTGCAGAGCGCGCTGCAGCACAGTTGCAACGTGTTTTTCTGTGAAACCGCGCGCCGGCTCGGCATCGACAGGATCGAGCAAATGGCGCGCAAGCTGGGCATGGGGGCGCCCACCGGCATCGAATTGCCGGGCGAGCGCGGCGGGCTTATCCCCAGCCGGGAATGGAAGCAGAAGACCTACAAATGGGCCTGGCAGCAGGGCGACACGATCAGCGTGGGCATCGGCCAGGGCTATGTCACCGTCACGCCGCTGCAGCTGGTGCAGATGATGGCGCGCGTCGCCAGCGGCAAGGTGGTCAGCCCGCGGCTGGTCCATTCGGTGGGCGGGCGGCTGATGCCGCGCGACGCGCCCGCGCTGCTGGACGTCAGCGAAAAGAGTTTGGAAGTGGTGCGCGCCGGCCTGGACAAGGTGGTCAATCAGCCGGGCGGCACCGCCTATCCCGAGCGCATCACCGAGCCGGGCTTTGAAATGGCGGGCAAGACCGGCACCGCCCAGGTCCGCCGCTTCAGCAAGGAAGAGCGCGCCCGCGGCCTGACCAAGAATGCGAACCTGGAATGGAAGATGCGCGACCATGCGCTGTTCGCCGGATATGCGCCGGTGATCAATCCCAGATACGCCATCGTCAACATCATCGAGCATGGCGCCATCGGCCATCCGCAGGTGGTGATGGCCCGCGATATCCTGCATTTCTGCCAGCAGCGCGATCCTGCGCGTCTGCCCAACGCCTATCCGCTGACCTCCGCCGCCGCGGCCCCGCCCAGGAAACAGAGCCGCACCCAGCCGGTGCCGCCGAAAGCGGGGGGCTGATGACACCCCGTCCCTATGCCGCCGCCAAGCGCACTCTGTCCTTCGCCGACAAGCTGCTGGAGATAAATTGGGGCATGGTGCTGCTGATCGCCCTGATCGGCGCCGCCGGCATCGCCATGCTCTATTCGGTGGCCGGTGGCCAGTTCCATCCCTGGGCGCTGCGCCAGATGGGCCATTTCGTGCTGGGCCTCACCGTGCTGGTGATGGCGGCGATGATCGACATACGGGTGTGGATGAGCCTGGCCTATACCGCCTATGCCGTGGCGCTGATGCTGCTGGTGGCGGTGGAGCTGGTCGGCCATATGGGAATGGGCGCCCAGCGCTGGATCTCCATCGGGCCGCTGGAATTGCAGCCGTCGGAATTGATGAAGATCGCGCTGGTGCTGGCGCTGGCGCGCTTTCTGCACGGCAAGAGCATGGAGGAGGTCTCCAAGCCGCTGCCGCTGGCCATCGCCCTGGCCATGATCGGCATTCCGGCGGTTCTCGTCTTTTTGCAGCCCAATCTCGGCACCACCCTGATCATCATCATGGATGGCTGCGCCCTGCTGTTCCTGGCGGGGCTCTCCTGGTGGTGGATCGGCCCGACCTTGCTGGGCATCGCCGCCGCCATCCCGCTGGCCTGGCAGTTTGTGCTGCATGATTACCAGAAGGCGCGGGTGGAGACCTTCCTCGATCCGGCCGCCGATGCGCTGGGCAAGGGCTGGAACATCACCCAGGCCAAGATCGCCATCGGTTCGGGCGGCACCGCGGGCAAGGGCTTCCTGGAAGGCACCCAGAGCCGGCTCAACTTCCTGCCCGAAAAACAGACCGACTTCATCTGGACCAGCTTTTGCGAAGAATTCGGCTTTGTCGGCGCCCTGGCGTTGCTGATCCTGTTCGCCACCGTCATCTTCTATGGTGTGCAGACCGCGATGAGCGCCCGCAGCCATTTCGGCCGGCTGGTGGCGATGGGGGTGATCCTGAACTTCTTCTTCTACATCATGATCAACGGCATGATGGTGATGGGCCTGATCCCGGTGGTGGGCATTCCCATGCCGCTTTTGTCCTATGGTGGCTCGGCCATGCTGACGGTGATGCTGGGCTTTGGCATCCTGATGAGCGTGCACATCCACCGCCAGGTCGAGATTCCGCGCTCGGCCGGCGGCATCATTTAATTACCCCCTCCGGTTTCAGCTTCCTCTCGGCTCGCTTGCGCTCGCCTCGATCGCTGAAACCACCTCCCCCTCCTGTGCGCCTGCGGCGCACGAAGGGGAGGCGGGCCTGTGTTTTCCTGAGATTTTCGCGGTCAAAATCCACCCACAGCCGGTTCCATAAGCC
Source organism: Pseudomonadota bacterium (assembly GCA_041178445.1). Lineage (GTDB taxonomy): Bacteria > Pseudomonadota > Alphaproteobacteria > Micropepsales > Micropepsaceae > Rhizomicrobium. Next base: position 8,376 of record JBEGVG010000050.1, read on the forward strand.
TTTATAGACAGGGGGATAGCCCTCTGTTATGAGGCCCGTCCCTGACGGTGAGACCAAGGCCGCCAGGCAGCGTGGGTGATTAGCTCAGTTGGTAGAGCAGCTGACTCTTAATCAGCTTGTCGTAGGTTCGATCCCTACATCACCCACCACTTTCCCCCCTGAAATCAGTGTCTTACAGTGCCCGGCATGAAACAGGTTTTGATTACCTGCTGATTGCGGACCCGTAGCGGACCCGCCAGAACTCGATGGCGCTCTACACTTCTATGGGCGACCAAATTGAACGCTACAGCCAGCCTAACCAGCGCCCAACACACAGCCCTCACCAGCCACCATCCGACTAGCACCTAGCCTTCCGCCAAAGCCCGGCCCAACAGGCCCCCTAGGCCCTCCAAAATCGGTCTAGATCAGACCCCACTACCCCGGCACCCCCCACATTGGTTTGATGGTACCTACGCTCCCCATACTTACGGTTTTGCTCGGCCGATCCGGTGTGCTGGGGATGGGGTGGGTAGCTGGGAACTGTCGGGATAAGAACAAAGAAGCCAGGGTCCTCATCGAGCAATGGCGCCACCACTACAACACCGTCAGACCCCATTCATCGCTGGGATATCGACCACCCTCGGCGCAGACTTGAATGCCCGTACCACCACCTCTGGATATAACGGTGCCAGTGCAATAGAAGAAAATCTATTACATAATATCTGGCAGGCTAGGGGTACGCTCCGGGTGGCTTCTCAGGGGCGAATGATCGACTTGTCCAAGTTTACGCGATTGATGTTGGCGATTTACCTGGCCGTGTTCTGCGCCGTCGCAGTCCCTACAACGCCTGTAGTAGCGCAGGAAGATAATCGTACTTCGACGCTAGTTTCGTCTCGCCTGCTTGCTGAAGGCCCCAACCAGTCCATCTTTAAGATTGAAGTCGATCCGGCTGTTGCACTTTTTGAGGCGAAGTCCGATGATCCTAGCAGGCCGACGCTAGTTTTGTTCAGGGCCATCCGCAATCCCGAACTGCCATCTCGCCCAGAATTCCGCGGCCTTGTCCGGTCGATCGACATCGAGCCGGGTGAAGGTGCCCTCTATCTGCGGTTCAATCCGACCGCGCCTTCGAAGATCAAGGTCGAAGCCAGCGGGCGCACCGGCCTGCTCATCACGGTCGACAGGCTGACCGGCGCCGAAGCATTGGGCCGCCAGCCGGTCAATTCCAGCAGCGATGAGATGATCGTGCGCAGCCATGTCCCTAAGGCGACCGAACCCCCGCCTGGCGAGGATGGCTACGAGATGGTCATGCTCAAATATGCCGACGTCAGCGAGGTGGTAGGCCTGTTGACCGACGGTGTGACGGTCAAGCCGAACAACGTCTTCATTAGGCGAGAGCCGGGGTTCGGTTCGCCCGGTACCAGTAGCACCAGCAGTTACACCGCGCCTGCGCCGAGCATCGGCGATGAACGACCGCTTGGCCAATCGGTCGACTCTAGCCTCGCGATCAATCGCCGTCTGAATGCAATTTGGATCAAGGGGTCAGCAAAAAAGATCGCCCGTCTCAAGGCGCAGATCGAACTGATCGATGTGCCGGTGGACGGTGTTATCCTAGAAACCCAGTTCGTCGAGCTGACCGAGCAGGGGGCAAAAGCGGTCGGCTTCGATTTCACCAATGCCAACGGCCAAGTTGCCGCGGGGACGCTCCAGTTCGGCCAGTATGTGCCTTTCGGGCTCGATCCGAAGATCGTCCAGCCCAGCTTCAACCTGCAGGCCGCGCTCTATGCGCAAGTCCAGAGGGGCGAGGGCCGCATCGTTTCGCGTCCGCGGATCGCGGCGCAGAGTGGCTCGACCGCAAAGATTATCACCGGCGATGCCCTGCCGATCCTGACCTCGATCACGCTTTCCGGCGTCAACGGGGTCTCGCAGCAGGTGCAGTACGTCAATGTCGGGGTGACGTTGCAGATCGCCCCGCGCATCAGTCACGACGGCTTCGTGACCTCGCACATCTACGGTGTTGTCTCGTCAGTGACAGGCTATTCGCAGGGATACCCAACCATCAGCCAGCGTGAGGCAGAGACTTCAGCATCGGTCCGCGATGGAGAAACTTTCGTCATCGGCGGGCTGACTCAGGAAAATTCGCTCTCGAGCAAGAGCAAGGTGCCATTGCTCGGCGATATCCCGCTCTTCGGCGAGCTTTTCAAGAACGACCGCAGCACGCGGTCTAAGACCGAGCTTTATATCGTGATCACCCCGCGCATCGTACGTCACCGCCGCTCTGCGGATGATACTGCAGTTCAGAAACCTGACGATCCGGCGGTTCCCGTAAAATGATTATCTAGCGAAAAATAATATTTACCATGAAGTTATCCCGCATTACCCAGATGAACGATTGAACTGACCTGCGTCGATTCCATTTGAGCTATAAGATTCGGTATCTTATCTCATTTCACCCGAAGGCGCGGAAAACTTCGCCACAATCCGCAGCTTCCTCTCAACCGCACGCAAGCAGGGCTGGAATATCGTCGAGGCACTGACCTGCGACCCGGCTCACCTCACAAAGAGGCTGCGCACGGCTTGAACCGGTGCGGGTACCTGGGCAGTTACGGTTATGCATATTCAGGGGTTTAATCCGTAAATCGCGCAAAGAGTGAACTGGACATCTGATTTCTAGATGAAGTACACTTTCTGTGTAGAATAAAGAGTTAGAAAAACTATGGCCAAAGTCTCAAGAAAGCTGACAATCGCCATTTTGACGGGGCTCGCCTTTGCCCTTGCTGTGCCCGCTGTGCCCGCCATAGCAAACCACTCGTGGAGCACTTACCACTGGGCCCGCTCGACGACCGAACTTACGGTGCGTGTATTTTATAATGTTAATGAGACCTGGCGGCCCTATTTCAATCAAGCGGTGGCCGACTGGAATAATTCGACCGTGATCGGGTCACCTGCGATCGCTGGATCGATAAATCCCAAGACCTGCAAGGCGGTCGCGGGTACGATTCAAGTCTGCAATGCCGCCTATGGCCGTACAGGCTGGCTTGGCATTGCTAGCATCTGGATTTCCAACGGACACATTTCGCAGGGTACGACCAAGCTGAACGACACTTATTTCGCATCAGTTCAGTACAACAACCCGAGCTGGCGCGCTTTGGTTATGTGCCAGGAAATTGGGCATAATTATGGCCTCGGGCACCAAGACGAAAACTTCAACACGGACAGCACAAACAGCTGCATGGACTACACTAACAATCCTTCTGGAAATGAGCATCCCGATGCTCATGACTATGAGCAGCTACTGGCGATCTATAACCATCTCGAAGTGGCTGCTGCATCAGTTGTCGGCGCCGCCTCAATCGGCCAAGAGGCCGGCGATACCCCTGCGGAGTGGGGCCGCCCTGTTCATTTCGATAGTCAGGGACGTCCGGACTATTTCGAGCACATCGATGCACCGGGTAGAAAGAAGCTCACCCACGTCTTCTGGGCTATCGGAGAGGGTCCGCGCGGAAACCGCCCCGAATAACGGGCTGGCCTGCCGGATAATTTGTACCACCGGAATTGAGATTACTGCATAGCAGGCTTTCGGTCCTGATGAGGTCGCATGGGCATGAAAGCCTGCGTCGCTGGCGGTCCATATTTCAGCGATGAGTAGGGCACTGGGGTACACCTCATCGCTAGCTACTTCTCGCCCCCGGGCTTCCTCCCCCGCCACCTAGGTCCGTCCAGCACCCCCACCAAGGCCATCTCTGCCTCGATGTCTCTAAGCTCCGCTAGCTTCGCACTCCGCTCTGCCTTGGCTGGGAGGGTCTCCTGACCATGCCTATACCCCGGGTGGTCCACACCACGTTTGATGGATGACGGCCCTCTAGCCCCGTGAAATTTGCAGACCTTCATCCCCCAAGAAGTCACAGCGGGATTTTTGCTCTGCATACCAGTCTGAAGCTGATCCCAAAACCTTGGAGATCATCGTCAAAACAGATGATTTCCTTGTCGGTGGTTGCAGCAGTGTTCTGCAACTGTTCTATGAATTTCCTGTTTAGCCGTGCCATGTTTATCCTCCGGTAAGCAGCCGGTAAGCAGCCCATGGCGTAGAACAGCGTTTTTCCGGGTAGTAAGTGGAAATAACGCGGAAATGCTCGCTTTAGGGTACTCCGGCGGTCACTGTCGGACACGCAAGGTCAAACTCTTAATCAGCTTGTCGTAGGTTCGATCCCTACATCACCTACCACTTTCCCCCCTGAAATCAGTGTCTTACAGTGCCCGGCATGAAACAGGTCCTGATCACGGGCGGAGCAAAGGGTATCGGCTGGGGCATCGCCCGGGCGATGCTGGATGCCGGCTATGGCGTCACCGTCACCGGACTCACCGCTGACGAAGTGGCTGCGGTTCCCTCCCGGCCCAATCTCAAAGCCGTCACCCTGGACGTCACCAGCGATGCGCAGGTCGCCGATTGCGTCGGTGGCCTGATGCGGCTGGACGCACTGGTGAACAGCGCCGGCATGGTTTTGCGCGACGGCAAGGAATTCACGATTCCCGGTTTCCAGAAAGTGATCGACGTCAATCTCACCGGCACCATGCGCATGTGCGTCGCGGCCAGGCCGCTGCTGGAAAAACAGGGCGGCGCGATCGTCAATATTGCGTCGGTCTGGTCCTTTTTCGGCGGCCCCCTGGTACCGGCCTACACCGCCTCCAAGGGCGGCGTGGCGCAACTGACCAAATCCCTGGCGGTGGCCTGGGCCCCCGCCATTCGCGTCAATGCCATTGCGCCGGGCTGGATCGAAACAGACCTCACCAAGGCGGCGCAGGCGGACAAGGACCGCAGCGACGCCATCATTGCCCGCACCCCCTTCGGGCGCTGGGGCAAGCCCGAAGACATTGGCGGGGCGGTGGTGTTCTTGTGTTCCGAAGGCGCCGGCTTCATCACCGGCACTATTCTCCCCGTGGATGGCGGCTATATCGCCAAATAAGAAGAGACCAGCATGGCCCAGGACAATTCACGCGTTCCCTATCGTCATCCCCAGCCCAAAGAGTCCGCGCCCGAACTGGTGATCCCGTCAGTTATTCCCGATGATGACCGCATATGGGTGCCGCAGGCTGAGAATGTCTGGTTCAGGCCCTTGTGCCTGTGCGCCTCGCGCGGCTACTGGATGAATCTGCTCAAGGTGCGCAAATCCGGCGTGCTGTCGCGCCACCGCCATCCCCAGGCTGTGCATGGCTATGTCATCAAGGGCCGCTGGCGTTATCTGGAGCATGACTGGGAAGCGCAGGAGGGCGGCTATGTCTATGAAGCACCGGGCGAGACCCACACGCTGGTGGTGGACGAGGGCGTGGAAGAGATGATCACCCTGTTCCAGGTCAATGGCGTGATGCTGTATGTCGATCCCGATGGCGCCGTTCTGGGCTATGAAGACGTCTTCACCAAGATCGACCTGTGCCGCGCCCATTACACCAAGGTCGGGCTGGGCGCCGATTATGTGGACCAGTTCATCCGCTAAGCCGTAGCCGCTTTGCGGCGGAGACGCTCCTAAAGAGTTGAAACGGCAAAATGCGCAGGCGCTTCGCCGCTGGCGTGGCGCGCCATCATTTGCGCATAGGCCGCTTCCATGTGGCGGGCGAAGCGCACCGTGTCGAACAGCGGCGTGGTCAGCCGGTTCTTTTCCAGACGGTCCTTGGTGGCTTTCAACTGGGCGGGGTTCTGCGCCAGCCGCACAGCCAGGGCTTCATAGGCCGGCAAATCATCGCGGATCAGATCGTCCAGTCCGATGGCGGTCAGCAGGCTGGCGGCGACACGGCCCGGCCATGTGGTGCCGCGGCAGGTGATAATCGGTACCCCCGCCCATAGAACATCCGCTGCCGTGGTGTGGGCATTGTAGGGCAGATTGTCCAGCGACAGGTCGGTCAGCTTCAGCCGCGCCAGATGTTGGGCGGAAGATACCGGGTCCGCAAAGATCAGCCGCAATGGATCGACCCCGGCGGCGCTGGCCGCCCGGCGCAGATTGCCGGCATAGGCGGGATTGTTTCCCGCCAGCAACCACAACACGCTGCCCGGCGTCTGGCTCAGGATTCGCATCCAGGATGCGAAGGTGGCCGGCGTCAGCTTGTAGCTGCTGTTGAAATTGCAGAAGACGAACGCATCACCCGGCAAGCCGCATGCGGCGCGGCTGGGGGTTTCGTCCGCGATGGTGCGCGCGGAATCATTGACCCAATAGGTTTCCGGCAGCCACACCACTTTTTCGTCGTAAAAGTCGCGCTCGCCGTCGGGGATCACGATGCGGTCGGCCAGGATGTAATCGATGTAGGCGAGGCCCAGCGTGGCGGGAAAGCCCATATAGCTGACCTGCACCGGGGCAGGGCGATGGGCGAAAATGCCCAGCCGTTCGGCGCCGAAATAGCCGTTCAGGGTCACCAGAATGTCTATGCCCTCGCGGCGGATGCGCTCGGCCGCGGCGGCGTCGGACAGATGGGTGATGTCGATGAAGCGGTCGAAGGCGGCCAGCGCCCGCTGGCGGATATGGTCATTGCTGGCATCGCCGGTGTTGAAGGCGAAAATCTCGAAACGGCTTTTGTCGTGCTGCTCGTACAGTCTAGCCAGCAACAGGCCCACCGCCTGTTCGCGAAGGTCGCCCGAGACATAGCCGATGCGGATCTTGTCCCGCCTTGACGGCGCATGCGGCTGAAAGGGCTGCGCCGGATAGCGGCTCTGGCCATAGATGCGCGAACAGGATTGCGAGTCGACCGGGTTTTCCACGATGGCCTGATAGGCGAAGGGATGAATGACCAGCTTGCCGGCGCGGACCTCCTGATGGACCAGTGCGGTCTGGTGTTCGAAATCCTTCCAGTCGCCGGCGAACATCTTCAGATGCAGAAGACTGCCGCGCAGCAGCGCCCGTCCGGGCTCCAGGATGAGCGCCTTTTCCAGGTCCGCCGTCGCGGCTAGGTTGTCGAGCTTTTCGCTCCACAGCAGGTCGCCACGGTTCTGCAGCGCGTCCGCAAAGTCGGGTGCCAGCGCCAGGGCCCGGTTGAAACTGTCCAGCGCCTCGTCGATCCGCCGCAGGCTGCGCAGCAACAGTCCGCGCCCGTTCCAGGCATCGGCATTGCGCGGGTCCACCGCCAGCACCGACTCATAATCCGCCAGCGCGGCTGCGTCGCGCCCCAGCGCCTTGAGCGCCGTGCCCCGGCCCATCAGCGCGGTGGGTTCGCCCGGCTGGAAGGCCAGCAGGCGGTCGAAACTGGCAACCGCCTCGCCAAAGCGGCTCTGTCCCAACAGGGCCAGACCATAATGGGCCAGCGCGGCGAGATCGTTCGGATTGATCGCCAGCGCCCGTCCAAGCAGCTCCACAGCCTCGCCGCTATCGCCCTGCTGCAAGCGCAGCATGCCCAGCAGATAGAGTGCGGGGAAAACGCGCGGATCGAGCGCCAGTATCTGCCGGTACAGCGTCTCCGCTTCGTCCAGCCGACCCTGCTGATGCAACTGGGTGGCTTGCCGGCCGAGGGCGTGGAGGTCCATGTCTCAGTCCTTCACGGCAAAAGATTGTGGCGCGTCACCCGCCAGCCAGCTTTGCCACATCCGGTCATAGGCCGACTCGATGCGGCGGCGAAACAGGTCGGTATCGAACAGTTCGCATGTCGCGCGGTTGTTCTTCAGCCGGTCGCGCAGGGTCTTGTGTTGATTGGTGTCGGTCGCCAGCCTGACCGCTAGGGCTTCATAATCAGCCTGGCTTTCGCTTACCAGTTCGGGAAGTCCTGCCGCGTGCAGCAGGCTGGTCGCGACGCGCCCCGCAAAGGCATTGCCGCGCGCGGTGAGCAGCGGCACGCCGGCCCACAAGGCGTCGCTGGCGGTGGTGTGGGCGTTGTAGGGCAGGCTGTCGAGAAACAGGTCGGCCAAACTGAGGCGCGCCAGATGATCCGCCGGTACGCGGTCGGGCGCGAAGATGATGCGCGCGCCGTCCACGCCATGCCTCGTCGCCAGCTTGCGGATATTGTCGGCAAACGGCGCCGGGCTTTCCAGCAGCCACAGCACGCTGCCCTCCACCTGATTCAATATCCGCATCCAGCCGGCAAAGGTGTCGGGTGTCAGCTTGTAGGCATTGTTGAAATTGCAGAAGACGAAACCCTTGTCCGGCAGGCCGGCATCCGCCCGACCGGGCGGATTTGCGATGGCGCGGCCCTTATTGTCGTTGGCCTGATAGCTGCCGGGCAGGGTAACGACCTTTTCGTCATAGAAACGCTGCTCCTCTTCGGGGATCACGTGCCTGTCGGCGATGATGTAATCGATATAGGGCGCGCCCAGCGTGGCGGGAAAGCCCAGGTAATTGACCTGGACCGGCGCGGGCCGGCGCGCGAAGACGCCCATGCGCGGCTTGCCGAAATAACCGTTGAGATTGACCAGTATGTCGATTTCCCCGGCGCGGATCGCAGCTGCCGCGTCTTCATCCGACAGCTGCGAAATATCGATCCACTTGTCGAAACTTTTTTCCAGCCGGCTGCGCATGGCGCTGGCGTCGCGATAGCCATTGTCCAGCGCGATCAGCTCGAACCTGCCGCGGTCATGGGCTTCGTACAGCCCGGCCATCAGGATCTGGGTGGCCTGCTGGCGAAATTCGCCCGACACATAGCCCAGGCGAATCTTCTTGTGGTTCTTGCGCGCCGCGCGGTAATGCGGCGCGGCGGGGCTGTCCAGATACATGTCCCGCGCCCAGATGCGCGAGCAGGTCTGAATAAGCGCCGGACTGTCCGACACGGCCAGGAACATGAAGGGCCGGGCTGCGCGCTTGCCGGCATGCACCTCAGCCTCCAGCCGCGCCTTGTCTGCTTCAAAGCCGCTCCAGTCCGCCACGCACATTTTCAAATGCAGGACTTCCCCGACGGCATAGGGATGGTCGGGGTCCAGTGCCAGCGCCCGCTCCAGATCGGCCAGCGCCGGCGCATATTCCTGCTTTTCGGACCACCAGGTATAGCCGCGATTGTTCAGCGCCTCGCTGAAACCGGGATGGATGGTGATGGCCTGACCATAGCTTTCGATGGCTTCGTCGAAGCGCCCCATGTCGCGCAGGACATTGCCGCGGCTGTTCCAGGCGGCGGCGCTCTGGGGTGCGATCGCCAGAACCTGATCGAAGCTGGCTAGCGCTTCGGCATGGCGCGCCAGATCGCGCAGCGCCAGGCCGCGATTGCCCCAGGCCTCCGCCGATTGCGGATCGAGTGCCAAAGCGCGTTCGAAACTGGCCAGCGCCTCGGTGGGACGCTTCAGGTGCCACAGCGCGACGCCGCGATGGTTGAACAGTTTGGGATCTTGCGCGCCGGTGGTCATGACGGCGTCGAACGCGGCCAGGGCCTGGTCCGCGCGCCGCAGATTCATCAAGGCGATACCAAGGCTGTAGCGCGCGCCGGCATTGTCGGGGGAAATCCGCAGCGCCTCTTGCAGATGGTTCGCCGCCTCCTCGCTGCGGCCCTGCTGCATCCGCATCAGGCCGAGATAATAGTGCGGTCTGAAAAGATGCGGATCGGCATCCAGGATCTGCCGGTACAGCGTCTCGGCGCCGGGTAAATCGCCCTGTTGATGGCTGCGGACGGCCTGTTCGGCCAGGGCCTTGAGGTCCGTCACCCGGTCAGTCCTTTACGGCGAAGGCCTGTGGTTCTTCCCCGGCCAGCCAGCGTTGCCACATCTGCTGATAAGCGGCTTCCATGTGGCGCGTGAAACGCGCGGTGTCGAACAGTTCGCCCCTGTCTCGCTTGGCGATCAGCTTGTCGCGCAGGGCTTTCAGCAGCTTGGCGTCGCTCGCCAGCTTGACCGCCTGGGCTTCGTAATCGGCCTGGCTTTCGGTGACCAGTTCGGGAAGGCCGGCATTGAGCAACAGGCTGGCGGCGACCCGGCCGACAAAGGTGCTGCCGCGGCGCGTCAGCAGCGGTACGCCCGCCCACAGGGCGTCGCCCGCGGTGGTATGGGCGTTGTAGGGTAGGGTGTCGAGCGACAGATCGGCCAGCGCCGTGCGCGCCAGATGCTCCTGCGGCGGCTTGTTGGGCGCAAAGAGTATGCGCGTCCCCGCTACGCCATGTTTTTTCGCTTCCTTGCGGACATTTTCGGCGAAGGGCGCGTGGCTTTCCAGCAGCCAGAGCAGGCTGCCGTCCACGCGGCTGAGAATGCGCATCCAGCCGGCAAAGGTGTCGGGTGTCAGCTTGTAGGCATTGTTGAAATTGCAGAAGACGAAGCCCTTGTCCGGCAGGCCCGCTTCAGCGCGGCTGGGGATGGTGCCCAGCGCGCGGCCCTTGTTGTCGTTGGCCAGGTAACAGCCGGGCAGGATCGCGACCTTCTCGTCATAGAAGCGCTGCTCGTCGTCCGGAATCACGATCTTGTCGGCGATGATATAGTCCATATAGGGCGCGCCCAGCGTGGCGGGGAAGCCCAGATAATTGACCTGTACCGGCGCGGGGCGGCGGGCGAAGACGCCCATGCGGGTGCGGCCGAAATAGCCGTTGAGATTGACCAGTATGTCGATTTCCTCGGTGCGGATCCGCGCCGCCGCGTCTTCATCCGACAGCTGCGAAATGTCGATCCATTTGTCGAACGCCTTTTCCAGCCGGCTGCGCATGGCGGTGCCGTCGCTGACACCATTGTCCAGGGCGACAAGCTCGAACCGGTCCTTGTCGTGGGCGTCGTATAGTCCCGCCATCAGGATCTGCACCGCCTGCTCGCGGAATTCGCCGGATGCATAGCCGATGCGGATTTTTTTGAGGTCCTTGCGCGCGGCACGGTCGTGCGGCGCGCCGGGATTTTCCGGATACATATGCCGCGCCCAGATGCGGCTGCAGGCCTGCATGTCAGCCGGGCTTTCCGCCACCGCCTGATACATGAAGGGCCGCGCCACGCGCTGGCCGAAACGCACGCCTTCGTCCAGCTCTGTCTTCTGCGCGGCATAATTGGCCCAGTCCGCGCCATACATGTTCAGGTGCAGGATTTCACCCTGGATATAGGGATGGTCCGGGTCCAGCAGCTGCACGCGCTTCATGTCGGCCAGGGCCCGCGCATAGTCCTGCTTGTCGGCCCACCAGCTATAGCCGCGATTGTTGGCGGCTTCCGTATAATCGGGCCGGATGGCGAGCGCCTTGCCATAGCTTTCAATGGCCTCGTCGAAACGCCGCATGTCACGCAGCACATTGCCGCGGCTGTTCCAGGTGACGGGATCGCGGGGCGTTATGGTCAGCAGCATGTCAAAGCTGGCCAGTGCTTCCTCAAAGCGGGCCATGTCCCGCAGCGCCAGGCCCCGGTTGCCCCAGGCTTCGGCGAATTGCGGCTCGATCGCCAGGGTGCGTTCAAAGCTGGCCAGGGCTTCGGCCGGGCGCTTCAGGTGCCACAGCGCCACGCCGCGATTGTTGAACAGTTCGGCGTCATTGCCGCGCGTTCCTATGACCGCCTCGAACGCCGCCAAAGCCTCGCCCGCGCGCTCAAGGTCGAGCAGCGCCACGGCAAGATTGTAGCGGGCATCGACATAGTCGGGCTGCAATGACAGCGCCTGTTCATAGGCCGCCACCGCTTCGGGCAGCCGCCGCATCGCCCGCAGCGTCAAGCCGCGATTGTTCAGCGCCATGACATTGCCGGGCTGCATCGCCAGCACCCGGTCATGGCTGGCCAGCGCGTCGTCCAGCTGGTTCATCGCCGCCAGCGCTACGCCCCGGTTGACCAGGGCGGAAATCATTTCAGGCCGCAGCACCAGGGCGCGGTCATAACTTTCCACCGCCATCTCGAAACGGTGCATGTCGACCAGCGCCACGCCGCGATTGTAATGAGCCTCCGGCAGGTTGGGATCGATCGCCAGCGCCTTGTCGAAACTCTCCAGCGCTTCGTCCGGGCGCCCGGCGCCCTGCAGCGCCATGCCGTGATTCATCAGGGCGCCCAGATTGTCGGGGGAAATCTGCAAGGCTTCGCCCAGATAGGTGGCCGCTTCGCTGTTGCGACCCTGCTGCAGCCGCATCAGCCCCATGTAATAGCGCGGCCCGAACAGGCCCGGATCGGCCTGCAGAATTTGCAGATAAATCTTCTCCGCACCCGCAAGGTCGCCCTGCTGGTGCGTGCGGACGGCCTGTTCGGCCATGGCTTTGAGGTCCAGAACTTCCATCGTTTCTTCTTTTCTTTCTCAGGACTGGGAGGCGGCCTGGGCAACGGCCAGCGCCGTCATGTTCACGATACCGCGCGCCGTCACCGACGGCACCATCACATGCACCGGCTTGGCGACGCCCAGCAGCAAGGGACCCACCAGCAAGCCTTCGGTGGCGGCGGACAATAGCGTCAGCGCGATATTGGCGGCATCCAGCGACGGCATCACCAGCAGATTGGCCGAGCCGGTGAGGGGGCTGGAAGACACATAGCGGCCACGCAGCACGTCGCTCAGCGCGGCATCGGCATGCATTTCGCCGTCCAGCTCGAAATCCGGCTCGGACTGGCGCAGCAGCACCATCGCGGCGCGCATCTTGCGGGCGCTGGGCGAATCCGAACTGCCGAAACTGGAATGCGACAGCAGCGCCGCCTTGGGCGCGAGGCCGAAGCGGCGCACGCTCTTGGCCGCCAGCAATGTCATTTCCGCGATCTGCTCGGCGCTCGGGTCCAGATTCAGATGGGTATCGCAGAAGAACAGCGCGCCGTTGGGCAGGATCAGCGCCGACATCGAGTAAAGCCGGCTGACGCTGGGCTGGCGCGGAATGATGGGCAGGATATTGGCCAGCTGCCGCGTCCAGTCGCCTAGCCCGCCGCACAAGGCGGCATCGACATGGCCGGCTTCCAGCAGCATGGCGGCGGCGATGCCGTGACGGCTGACGATCCAGCGGGCCGCCGATTCCGGCTGTACGCCACGCCGCTCGACCAGCCGCTGGTAGCGCTCGATCAGGGGGCCGATGATCTCGTGATCGGCTTGCGGATCGACGATCCGCACTTGGTTGCTGAAATCCAGCCGAAGCCCGAGCTTCCTGGTCTTTTCGATGATCACGTCGCGGCGGCCGAACAGGGTCGGCCGGGCCAGCCCTTCGTCCACCACCGTCTGCACCGCGCGCAGCACGCGTTCTTCCTCGGCCTCGGCATAGACCACACGGGCAGGGCTCTGGCGCGCCACTTCGAAAACCGGCCGCATCAGCTGGCCGGAGCGATAGACGAACTTTTCCAGCTCGTTCTCGTAAGCGTCGAAATCGGCGATGGGCCGGCGCGCCACGCCCGACTCCATGGCGGCGCGCGCCACGGCAGGGGCGATGGACAGGATCAGGCGCGGATCGAACGGCTTGGGAATTATGTATTCGCTGCCGAAGCCCGGCGTATGGCCACCATAGGCGGCCGCCACCACGTCGCTGGTTTCAGCCCGGGCCAGGGCGGCGATGGCTTCCACGGCCGCCACCTTCATCGGCTCGTTGATGGTGGTGGCGTCGACATCCAGCGCGCCGCGGAACACGAAGGGGAAGCACAGGACATTGTTGACCTGGTTGGCATAGTCCGAGCGCCCGGTGGCGATGATGGCATCGGGTCGCGCCGCCTTGGCGATTTCGGGCAGGATTTCCGGATCGGGATTGGCCAGCGCCAGGATCAGCGGCTTTGGCGCCATCTGCGGCAGCCATTCGGCTTTCAGCACATTGGGCGCGGAAAGCCCCAGGAACACGTCGGCGCCGACCAGCACATCGCCCAGGGTGCGGGCGTCGGTTTTGCGGGCAAAACGCGCCATGTTGGGCGGCATCTCATCGCCGCGATCCTTATGCACCACGCCCTTGATGTCGGTGAGGGTGACATTGTCGATGGGAAGGCCCATCGCCACCAGCAGATCGACACAGGCCAGCGCCGCGGCGCCGGCGCCGCTGGTCACCAGCTTCACATCGGCCAACTGCTTGCCCTGAAGCACCAGCCCGTTGCGGATGGCGGCGGCGCAGACGATGGCGGTGCCGTGCTGATCGTCATGGAAGACGGGAATCTTCATGCGCTCGCGCAGCTTCTTCTCGATGATGAAGCATTCGGGCGCCTTGATGTCTTCCAGATTGATGCCGCCAAAGGTCGGCTCGAGCGCGGCGACGATATCGACAAAGCGGTCGATATCGAGTTCGGCCACTTCCAGATCGAACACATCGATGCCGGCGAATTTCTTGAAGAGGACGGCCTTGCCCTCCATCACCGGCTTGGAGGCCAGGGGACCGATATTGCCCAGCCCCAGCACCGCGGTACCGTTGGTGATGACCGCGACCAGATTGCCCCGCGCCGTCAGCTCGCGCGCCTGGGCCGGATCGGCCACGATGGCCTCGCAGGCCGCCGCCACGCCAGGGGAATAGGCCAGCGCCAGATCGCGCTGATTCGCCATGCGCTTGGTGGCTTCCACCGACAATTTGCCGGGGCGCGGGAGGCGGTGATAGGCGAGGGCTGCCTTGCGAAAATCGTCGTCCATGAAAGGCCTTTGCGCAAAGCGGGTAATTGGCAGGTTAGGGGCGCTAAAATCAATCCTTTCTCCCTGTTTTTGCCCGGTTTTCCGCCCTTTTTCCCGGAACCGGCTTTCGGCCGAGACGTTCCAGTCACAGGCCCGGGGAAAGGATGCCGAGAAGCGATTTCACGCCCCTGTCGATAGGCTAGTTTGGCGGCGATAGATTTGGACGATTCTTGTCTTCGCCATTGCGCGCCGCGGGCGCGAGCCACCCTGGGAGTTTTCATGCAGATCGCGATAGTCGGACTGGGCCGCATGGGGGCCAATATCGCCCGCCGGCTGATGAAGAACGGCCATGCCGTGGTTGGGTATGACGCGGCGCCTGAGGCGGTGAAGGGCCTGGAAGGGGCGACCGGCGCCAGTTCGCTGCAGGATGTGGTTGCGAAGCTGGCGAGCCCTCGCACCGTCTGGGTGATGCTGCCGTCCGGCAAGATCACTGAGGAAACCATCGCCGCGCTGGGCGGCCTTCTGTCCAGGGGCGATACCATCATTGATGGCGGCAACACGTTTTTCAAAGACGATATCCGCCGCGCCAAACTCTTGCGCGAAAAAGGCATTGGTTATGTCGATGTGGGCACCTCGGGCGGGGTGTGGGGGCTGGATCGCGGCTATTGCATGATGATCGGCGGCGACAAGGCAATCGTGGAGCGTCTCGATCCCATCTTCAGGACGCTGGCGCCCGGCGCGGGCGACATTGCCCGGACACCAAACCGCGACAAGAACGATCCGCGCGTCACCGAAGGCTATATGCATGCCGGTCCCGCCGGCGCCGGCCATTTCGTCAAAATGGTGCACAACGGAATTGAGTATGGCTTGATGCAGGCCTATGCCGAAGGCTTCGACATCATGCGCGGCCGCAACAGTGAAAAACTGCCGGAAGACGAACGTTTCGACATCAATGTAGCGGATGTCGCGGAAGTGTGGCGGCGCGGCAGCGTCGTTGCCTCATGGCTGCTGGACCTCACGGCGATCGCGCTTGCCAAATCCGAAAAGCTCGAGGAATTCAGCGGCAAGGTGGAGGACAGCGGCGAGGGCCGCTGGACCGTGCAGGCGGCGGTGGACGAAGCGGTGGCGGCCCCGGTTATCACGGCGGCGCTGTTCTCCCGTTTCCGCTCGCGCAGCGACAATAGCTTTGGCGAAAAGCTGCTGTCGGCGATGCGCAAGGAATTCGGCGGTCATGTCGAAAGCGTGGTGCCGGAACGCAAGGCAAGGGATGAAGACAAATGAGCACCCAGTTGCATAATCACCCACCGCCTCCCTGCGCCATCGTCATCTTTGGCGCCAATGGCGATCTGACCAAGCGCCTGATCGTGCCGGCGCTGTACAACCTGGCGCGCACCGGCCTGTTGCCGGAGCGCCTGACTCTGATCGGCGTGGACCACAACAAGAAGACCGACGCGGAGTGGCAGGCGGCGGTCAAGGACTTCCTGATGGGCGTGCTGGAGAAGAACGGCGAGGCGCTGGATGAAAAGCTCTGGGGCCAGGTCGCGCGCCGGATGGTCTTTCTCAGCGGCGGTGATTTCGAAAAGGTCGAGACCTACCAGCGCCTATCCGAATGCCTGGAAGCCGAAGACAGGAAGGATAATCTCGGCGGCAATGTGCTGTTCTACATGGCGGTCGCCGCCCGCTTCTTTGCCACCATCGCCAAGATGCTGGGTGAGTCCGGGCTGGTATCGACGGAAGACAAAGGCTTTCGCCGCGTGATCGTGGAGAAGCCGTTCGGACACGATCTGGAATCGGCCAAGTCGCTCAATGCCTGCCTGCTGAAATATCTCAAGGAAGAGCAGATCTACCGCATCGATCATTTTCTGGGAAAGGAGACGGTGCAGAACATCATGGCGCTTCGCTTCGCCAATGGGTTGTTCGAGCCGATCTGGAACCGCGACCGCATCGATCACATCCAGATCACGGTGGCCGAAAGCATCGGCATCGAGGGGCGCGGCAATTTCTATGAGAGGACCGGCGCCCTGCGCGACATGGTGCCCAATCACCTCTTCCAGCTGGTCGCTATGACGGCGATGGAGCCGCCGGTGTCGTTCGATGCCGAAGACATCCGCGCCAAGAAGGCGGAGCTGTTCAAGGCCATGTCTACACTCGCCGTGACCGACGTGGTGCGCGGCCAGTATGACGCCGGCACCGTGCAGGGCAAGGCGGTTCCTGCCTATCGCCGCGAGCCCAATGTCGCGCCCGATTCCAATATCGAAACCTATGTCGCCATGCGGCTGAAGATCGACAATTGGCGCTGGGCGGGCGTGCCTTTTTACCTGCGCACGGGCAAGCGGCTGAACATCCGTTCCAGCGAAATCGCAATCCGCTTCAAGCAGGCGCCTCATGCCCTGTTCCGCAACACGCCGGTGGACGAGCTGGATGCCGACTGGCTGATCCTGCGCATCCAGCCTGACGAAGGCATCCGCCTGCGCTTCAACGCCAAACGGCCCGGCCCGGTGATGATGCTGGAAAGCGTCTCGATGCGCTTCAACTACAAGGACTATTTCCACCAGGCGCCGGCGGTCGGCTATGAGACACTGATATATGACTGTCTGATCGGCGATGCCACCTTGTTCCAGCGCGCCGACCAAGTGGAAGCCGCCTGGGCCCTGGTCGAACCGGTGCTCAAGGGCTGGGCCAACACCACGCCGCGCCATTTCCCCAACTATGCGGCAGGCACCGAAGGCCCCAGCGCGGCCAATGACCTCCTGGCCAAGGACGGCCGGTCCTGGCGCGACATCCGCATCCTGGGTGGCAAATGAGCGAGGGGTCTGACAATCGGATTGGCGGCACGATGGAAGTGATGAAGGATGCACACGCGCTGGCGGCGCGCGCGGCGGAGATCATCGCCGGCCGGGTAAGAACGGCGAAGGCGCCATACCGGATGGTGCTGTCGGGCGGTTCGACCCCGCGCGCTGCCTATCAGTTGCTCGCCAACAAGAATGTGGACTGGAGCTGCGCCGAACTTTTCTTCAGCGACGAGCGGTTTGTGCCGCCGGACCACCAGGATTCCAACTATCGCATGGTGCGCGAGAGCTTGCTGGCCTCCGGTATTGTCAATCCGCGCAAGCTGTTCGCGATCCCGACGGATGGCAGTCCCCAAAGCGCCGCCGACCGCTATGACGAGGCGTTGCGCCAGCAATATGGCGCGGGCACGCTGGAAGCGGGTGTGCCCTTGTTTCATCTGACGCTGCTGGGCCTGGGCGATGACGGCCATACCGCCTCGCTGCTGCCGGGCCAGCCTGTTCTGGAGGAACGCACCCGCTGGGTGGCGGCGGTGCCTGAGGGGCGCGGCGAGCCGCGCATCACACTCACCTATCCCGCGCTGGAAGCCAGCGCCCTGATCATTTTCCTGGTCTCGGGCGCGGCCAAGCGCGACGCGCTGGCCCAGGCGCGCGGCGGAGCGCTGCCCGCGGGCGCCCTCAATCCCCAGGGCGAAGTACTGTGGCTGGTGGACCAGGCAGCGGCCGGTGAAGAAGATCAGGGATACGGTTTTTAGATGGCGGTGAAAGCGAAGCGCATTCTGTGCATAGACATTGGCGCCAGCGGCCTTAAGGCGGCCGTCATCGGCCCGACGGGAAAATTTCTCAAGGACCGGGTGCGGGTCAGGACGCCTGTCAAACGCGCGCCGCAACAGATCGTGCCATTGCTGATCGAGCTGGTCCGGCCACTGGGCAAGTTCGATCACGTCACCATCGGGTTTCCGGGCATGGTCAAGGCGGGAAAGGTGGTGACGGCGCCAAATTTCGGCACGCAGGACTGGGCGAATTTCCCGCTGGCGGCGGTGATGCGCAAGAAGTTGAAGAAGCCGGTCAAGCTGCTGAACGATGCTGATGTGCAGGGTCTGGCGGTCATCAAGGGCAGGGGGCTCGAGCTGGTTTGCACCCTGGGCACGGGCTTGGGCACCGCCTGGTTTCGCGATGGCACTTTGATGCCGCATATGGACCTGGCGCATCTCGCCTTGCAGCGGAAAAACGATTTCGACCTACTGGTGGGCGACAAGACACGCCGCAAGATCGGCAATCGCCGCTGGAACAAGCGCATCAAAAAGCTGGTCGGTGTGCTGGACACCGTGTTCAATTACGACCATCTCTATCTGGGTGGCGGCAACTCGCGCTGGGTCGATTTCAGGCTGCCACGCAATGTGACCACAGTTGATAATGATGCAGGAATGGAGGGCGGTGCGTTTGCCTGGACGCGTCACGCAACCTGAAAAACACTGCCTCTCACAAGGGAACCCATTGACGGGTCTAAGCGTTTCGATCCCATTGGATCGAAGCCCATTTCAATTTTGCCTTAAAAATTGCGGGCCACAACGACGGAAGCGTAGATGATGCCGCCGGTCAGTGGAAACACGGCTCTTTTGCTCGATATTGATGGCACTTTGCTGGATTTGGCGCGTACGCCCGACCGGGTCAGGGTCCCGGGCGAATTGCTGCGGGCGCTGGAAAGGCTCACCCATCAGCTGCATGGCGCGCTGGCCTTTGTCAGTGGCCGTTCGCTGGAAAGCATCGACCAGCTGTTCGCGCCGTTTCGGCCTGCGGCAATCGGAACGCATGGCGGCGAGATACGCAATGCAAAGGGCGAGGTCAGCCGCATCGCGCCCTTGCCCGACACGGTGCGCGAAATCTTCACGGGCCTGGCCGAGCATATTCCGGGCCTGCTGCTGGAAGACAAGAAATGCGCGATGGCGCTGCATTACCGTCTGGCGCCCGAGACCAGGCCGGTTCTGGACTCGGCGATGGAAAAGCACGCCGCGCTGTTCGCGGCGGAAAATATCCACATCCTGCACGGCAAGGCAGTGATTGAGGCCCGCCCCAAAGGCATCAACAAGGGCAGCGCTGTCCTCAAGCTTGCACGGCAAAAACCTTTCAAGGGCCGCACCGTCCTGTTCGGTGGTGACGATACCACCGACCTGGATGTGTTTCGCATCCTGCCACGGCTGGGCGGGCGCGGCTTTTCGGTTGGCCGGCGCTTTCCCGGCGCCGAGCATGTGTTCGAGACGCCCCGCGCGGTGCGCCAATGGCTGGCGCGCGTGGCCGAAGGCGGTGTGCGATGAACTGTCCCGCCGATCTGGCCATCATTGGCAATGGCAATACCGCTGCCCTGGTCAGCGCCCGGGGGCAGATCGTGTGGTGGTGCTTCCCGCGCTTCGACAGCGATCCGGTGTTCAGCCGGCTGATCGCGGGCGATGAGGAAAAAGGCTTCGCCGATGTGGTGCTGGACCGGCAGGTTGACTGCCAGTCCTCCTATAACCGCAACACCGCCATCGTGGTCACGGTCCTGACCGCCGAGAATGGATCGCAGGTGAGGATCACAGACTTCGCGCCCCGTCTGCGCAATTATGAACGTATCCTGCGTCCGCCGCAGTTGATGCGCATCATTGAGCCCATTGCTGGCCTGCCGCGCATTACCATCCGGGTGCGTCCCACGCAATTTTACGGCAACCCCATGAAGCGGCAGGTGGCGGGCTCCAGTCATGTCACCTATGGCGAGCCGGCCTTGATGCGGCTGACCACCGACGCGGCGCTGTCCTATATCCAGCAGGAAACCCCCTTCGTCCTGACCCGGCCGGTGCATCTGGTGTTTGGTCCCGACGAACCGTTCCAGGGTGACATTGCCGCCACGGTGCGCGATTTCCGTGCACGCACTTGCGAGTATTGGCGCGAATGGGTACGGCGCCTTTCCATAGCCTATGAATGGCAGGAAGCATCCATCCGCGCCGCCATCACTCTCAAGCTGTGCAGCTTCGAGGAAACTGGCGGTATTGTCGCAGCGCTGACCACCTCGCTTCCGGAAGCGCCGCATTCGGGGCGCAATTGGGACTATCGCTATTGCTGGCTGCGCGACGCCTATTTCGTGGTCAAGGCGCTGAACGCCATTGGCACCACCCAGACCATGGAACAGTATATCGCCTATATCCTGTCCATCGCCGGCAATGAGGACACGCTCAAGCC
Source organism: Pseudomonadota bacterium (assembly GCA_041178445.1). Classification (GTDB taxonomy): domain Bacteria; phylum Pseudomonadota; class Alphaproteobacteria; order Micropepsales; family Micropepsaceae; genus Rhizomicrobium. The sequence goes on from JBEGVG010000050.1 coordinate 28,729, forward strand.
TTGTTACGGCATCGTGCCGTCGGACGACCTGACCGAATGGATCGCTCCCGATCTGAAGGGCTTTGAAGGCCATCGCCCGGTCAGGATCGGCAATGCCGCCGTGGATCAGGCACAGCATGATGCCTATGGCAGCGTGATCCTGGCGGCGACGCCGATGTTCTTCGACAAGCGGTTGCCGGTACCCGGCGACGAGCCGCTGTTCCGCCTGTTGGAAAAAATGGCGCAGCAATGCGCCAACCTGGCTTTGGAGCCCGATGCCGGCATCTGGGAGTATCGTGGCCGCAAGCGGGTGCACACCCACAGCGGCGCCATGTGCTGGGCGGGTATCAGCCGCACCGCCGCCATCGCCGCAAAGCTGGGACTGGTCGATCGGATGCATCACTGGCAGGAGCTGGCCGATTCCCTCCGCCAGGAATTGCTCAAGCGGGTGTGGAACGAGAAGCGCCAGGCCTTTACCGCCGCCGAAGGCATCACGGACATGGATGCCAGCGTATTGTTGCTGCCCGAACTGGGCCTGATCGATCCAAAAGACCCGCGGTTTGCATCCACTGTGGCTGCCATCGAGAAGGATCTGGTGCGCGGAAGCCATGTGATGCGCTATGCGGCGGAAGACGATTTCGGCCTGCCGGAAACCGAATTCCTGGTCTGCCGCTTCTGGCTGATTGACGCGCTGGCGGCGCTGGGACGGCGCGAGGAGGCGCGCGAGCGCTATCAGGACGCGCTGGGCTTGCGCAACAGTTTCGGCCTGCTCGCCGAGGACATTCATCCGCAGACCGGCGCCTTGTGGGGAAATTTTCCGCAGACCTATTCGATGGCAGGCGTTATCCTCAGCGCCATGAGGCTGAGCCAGAGCTGGGAGGAGCGGTATTGGCGCGCATCTTCATAATCTCCAACCGCGTCGCCATTCCCAAGGCGGGTATACAGCCGGGCGGGCTGGAGGTGGTGCTGAAATCCACGCTGAAGAAGCATCCCTGTGTCTGGCTGGGCTGGAGCGGCGAGGTCAACGATACGCCCCGCACGCATACCATCAAAAAGGGCCGGAACAGCTACATAGTCCTGGATCTGCGGACCGAGGATTTCGAGGAATATTACAACGGCTTCGCCAACCGGGTGTTGTGGCCGATCTTCCATTATCGCATCGACCTGGCGGAGTTTTCGCGCCGTGACCTTTCCGGCTATCGACGCGTCAATGAGCAGTTCGCCGATGAACTGGCCAAGGTTCTCAAGCCCGACGACATTATCTGGGTGCATGACTATCACCTGATTCCGCTGGCGCAGGGGCTGCAGTCCCGGGGGCTGGACAACCGGATCGGATTTTTCCTGCACATTCCGCTGCCGCCGCCGGAAATCCTCACCGCCATGCCGCATCACGACACGCTGATCCCGGCACTGGGCGCCTATGATCTTGTGGGCTTTCAGACCGACGGCGACGCCACCAACTTCGCGCGCTACCTGGCCAAGGAGCTGGGCACCGGGTCGCACATGTCGCTGACGCTGGGCAGCGGCCGGCGGGCCATGCGCCTTGGGACGTTCCCGGTGGGAATCGAAACCCGGCAGTTCACCCGCCTTGCCAGCCGGTCGGTGCGCACAAAATTCGTCCGCAAGGTGATCAACTCCATTCCCGGAAAACTGATCATCGGCGTCGATCGCCTGGATTACTCCAAGGGGATCGCGCAGCGGATGGAGGGCTATGAACGGTTTCTGCTTGGCCACCCCGAATGGCTTGGTAAGGTCACCTATCTGCAAATCACGCCAAAAAGCAGAAGCCAGATCAAGGAATATGCCGAGATGGAGCAGGCGGTCAGTTCGGCCGCCGGCCGGATCAACGGCGCCTTCAGCGAAGCGGCCTGGACGCCGGTGCGTTACGTCAACCGCCCCTACAGCCGCACGGCGCTGGCGGGCCTGTACCGCGCGTCCCATGTGGGATTGGTGACGCCGATGCGCGACGGGATGAATCTGGTGGCCAAGGAATATGTCGCCGCCCAGGACCCGGACGATCCGGGCGTGTTGATCCTGTCACGCTTTGCCGGCGCCGCGGACGAGTTTCGCGCGGCGCTGCTGGTCAACCCCTATGATCCCGATGCGGTGGGCGCAGCCATCGGCCGTGCCATGGCGATGCCCCCGGATGAGCGCAAACAGCGTCACGCCGAGCTCTATGCCAGCTTGCTGCGCAACGACATTTCGGATTGGGGCGATCGTTTCCTCGCCGCCCTGGCAGGCCCTCAAAAAGGGCGGTCGCCGCGCGAGGTTCAGGACCTGAGCGATTTTATCACGCCATCCTGACGGGCCTATTCAGAACGTTCCAGCTTCAGAGCGGCCAGCGCCAGCGCGGCCCATCCGGCGATAAAGCTCAGGCCGCCAATCGGCGTGATCATCCCCAAGGATGTCATGCCGGTGAAGGCCAGCAGATAGAGCGAACCGGAAAACAGCAGGACGCCGGTGAGAAACAGCGCGGCGGCGATATTGGCAAGCCGAGCCGCGCGGCCCCGCATGGCAAACGCCACCAGGCCAATGGCAAGGGCGTGATACATCTGATACCGCGCGCCGGTTTCAAAGGTCGCCAGCATCCGTTCGCTCAGTATCGGACGCAGGCCATGGGCGGCAAATGCCCCCATCACCACCGCCAGGCCGCCCAGCAGGGCGGCGACCACAAGCCATCGTTTCATGACTGGCGTTATAGACATGGAGGCGCGGCTTTGCGAGTTTGACGCCTGCAATCTGGGACAAAGTCATGCCGGAATTCGCCACCGCCAGCGACGGCACCGCCCTGGCGTTCGAGCGCCAGGGGCCAGAGAATTCAACGCAGAGCCCGGCAATCGTGCTGGTGCATGGCTTCGGCTCCAGCCGGTCGCAAAACTGGAAATCCACAGGCTGGTATCGGGGGCTCGCCGAGGCGGGCTTTTCCATCGTGGCGATGGATTGCCGCGGCCATGGCGACAGCGGCAAGCCGCATGACGAGCATGCCTATGGCCATGACCGCATGGCCGAAGATGTGCTGACGGTGATGGATGCGGCGGATCTGGGGCAGGCGCTGATCTGCGGCTATTCGATGGGCGGCTTTATCGGCCTGAGGCTGCTGGCGGCGCATCCGGGGCGCGTGATCAAGCTGGCGATAGCCGGAGTTGGCGAGAATTACCTGAAGGATGCGATCACCGCGCCTGAGGCGCGTGCGCTGTTGGCCGATGCGCTGCTGACGCCCGAAAAGGACAGTATCACCGATCCCAGGGCCAGGATGTTTCGCGCTTTTGCCGATCAGCCCGGCAAGGACCGGTTTGCGCTGGCCGCCTGCATGCGGGCCATGTCGCCGCGCCTTGCCCCCGCCACACTTGCGGCGCTCGCGCGGCCGATCCTTGTCGTGTGCGGGGCGCTGGACGACACCGCCGGCCACCCCGAACCCCTGGCACGGATGTTTGCCGACGGCAAGGCGGTGATAATTCCGGGGCGCGATCATATGTCGGCGGTGGGCGATCCACATACACGCCAGGCCGTGATCGACTTTTTCCGCGGCTGACGCAACCGATCCCTCCGTACATTCGTTTCATTTTTTACACGCTCGCATCCTGCATTTTCGCGGGCGTGAGGAGAAATTATCCGTGTACTGATGAGTATGTTCATGGGTGAGAATTCATGCGCTGTAACCTTTCAAACGCCGCCCAACGAGTACGTTTTCGTACTGAAAAAACCGTATGTTTTCCGCGACATACCGGTATTTTCACAAGATCGCCGCACGATTCAGGGGCGCCGCGAAACGGTGAGGGGCCGCTTCGCACATCATATTTGGGCTGGTTTCAATGCTAGAAGCGCATGCACGCGCCGGAATTCGCAACCGGCTTCTGCAAAGTATCTCGCTCGAGGACTGGGATATGATCGGACCCCATCTTGAAGCCCTGACGCTCAAGGAGCGTCAGGTGATCGAGGTGCCGGGCAAGCCGATCACCCATGCCTATTTTCTCGAGATCGGCGTCGCCTCTGTCGTGGCGGTGGACGGCGAAGATCATCGCATCGAAGTCGGCGTGATCGGATATGAGGGTGTTACCGGTGTGCCATTGATCATGGGCGATGCTCGGGCGCAGCATTCCACCTACATGCAGATCGGCGGCAGCGGCCATCGCATTGCCCAAGACGCGTTCTGCGGCGCCATCGCGCAAAGCGAAAGTCTGCGCGCCTTGTTCCTGAAATCGGCCCAAGGCTTCATGATCCAGACCGCGCACACGGCGCTGGCCAATGGCCGGGCCAAGCTGGAGCAGCGTCTGGCCCGCTGGCTGCTGATGGCCCATGACCGCACCACCAGCGATGCGGTGCCGCTGACCCATGAATTCCTGGCGGTGATGCTGGGCGTGCGCCGCGCCGGCGTCTCGGTGGCGATCCACGGCTTTGAACGCAAAGGACTGGTCACGACCCGTCGCGGCCAGCTCACCATTGTCAACCGGGCCGGGATCGAGCAGGTGGCCGGCAGCTTCTATGGGACCCCGGAAGCCGAACTGAAGCGGCTGCTCGAGGGCAAATAAGAATTTTCTCGCAATTTGCGAAGCGCTTGTGTTCTGTGGGCGCCCCATGCTGCCCAACCGCTTTCAGGACTGGTTCGCTGCCCGCGGCTGGCAGCCGCGTGCCCACCAGCTGGCCTTGGTGGATCATGCGTCGCGGGGAAAAAGCGTGCTGCTGGTGGCGCCGACCGGTGGCGGCAAAACCCTGGCAGGCTTCCTGCCCAGCCTGATCGATCTTGCGGGCCTGGATAAATTGGCCGCTCCGCGGCCGGGGCCCAAGCGTTCGCGCAAAAGCGCCCTGCACACGCTGTACATTTCGCCGCTCAAGGCATTGGCGGTGGACGTGGCGCGCAATCTCGACGCTCCGATCGCGCAGATGGGTCTGGCCGTCACGGTGGAAACCCGCACCGGCGATACGCCCGCCGCCCGCCGCCAGCGTCAGCGCCATGCCCCGCCCGACATCATGCTGACCACGCCCGAACAACTGGGCCTGCTGCTGGCGCATCCGCGCGCGGCGCAGATGTTCGAATCTCTCAAGACCGTGGTGCTGGACGAACTGCACGCTTTGTACAATTCCAAGCGCGGCGATCTGCTGGCGCTGGGGCTGGCGCGGCTGTCCACCCTGGCGCCCGCCCATCGCCGGGTTGGTCTGTCCGCCACCGTGAAGGACCCGGCGCCACTGCAGCGCTTTTTGGTGCCGCAACCTCTGACCGGCGAAGCGCTGTCCGAACTGGTGATTGCGCAAGGCGGCGCCAGGCCGCAGATCGGGATCAGCGCTTCAGATTCCTATGTCCCCTGGGCGGGACATCTGGCGCGTCACGCCATGCTGGATGTGATGGCCGCGATCCACACCGCCAAGACCGCGCTGGTCTTCGTCAACACCCGCAGCCAGGCCGAACGGACCTTCCAGGAATTGTGGGCGATCAACGATTCCAACCTTCCCATCGCCCTGCATCACGGCAGCCTGGCGCCCGAGCAAAGGCGCAAGGTGGAAGCGGCCATGGCCAGGGGAAACCTGCGCGCCGTGGTCTGTACTTCGACCCTGGATCTGGGCATCGACTGGGGCGCGGTCGATAAAGTGATCTGTATCGGCGCGCCCAAGGGCGCCGCCAGGCTGGTGCAGCGCATCGGCCGCGCCAATCACCGGCTGGATGAGCCCAGCGCCGCCCTGCTGGTGCCCGCCAACCGCTTCGAAGTGCTGGAATGCCATGCCGCGCGCGACGCGGTTCTGGCGGGCGAACTGGATGGCGAGCGGCTGAAGACAGGCGGGCTGGATGTGCTGGCGCAGCATGTGCTGGGCACGGCCTGCGCTGCGCCCTTCGATGCTGACGCCTTGTTCGCGGAAGTGCGCGGCGCATCGCCTTATGCCGCCCTGACGCGCAAGGATTTTGACGCGGTGGTGGAGTTCGTCGCTACCGGGGGTTATGCGCTGCGCTCCTATGACCGATATGCGCGGCTGCGCAAAACCCCGGACGGCAAATTCCGGCTTGCTCATCCCCGGCTGGCGCAGGAATACCGCCTCAATGCCGGGGTGATCGTGGAAGACCCGATGGTGGAGGTGCGGCTGCAATCGCGTGGGCGTCCGGCGGGTGCAGGCGGACGCAAGCTGGGCGAGCTGGAGGAATATTTCATCGAGCAATTGTCCCCCGGGGATACCTTTGTCTTCGCCGGCACGGTGCTGCGTTTTGAGGGCTTGCGCGAGAATGGCGCCTTCGTCACCCGGTCCAGCGACGCGCAAGCGGAAATTCCCAGCTACAATGGCGGCAAGTTTCCGCTCTCCACCTTCCTGGCGCAGCGGGTGCGCGAGATGGTGAGCAACCCGGATGGCTGGGCGAACCTTCCCGAGCCGGTGCAGGAATGGCTGAAGATTCAGGAATGGCGCAGCGTGTTGCCCCAGCCTGGCCAACTGCTGGTCGAGACCTTCCCGCGCGCCAAGCGTCATTATCTGGTCTGTTATCCGTTCGAAGGCCGGCTGGCGCACCAGACCCTGGGCATGCTGCTGACGCGACGGCTGGAACGCAGCAGCTACCAGCCATTGGGTTTTGTCGCCAATGAATATGCGTTGGCCGTCTGGGCCGCGAAGGACATGAGCGGCGCCGACATGGATGTCTTGTTCGACGAGGACATGCTGGGCGACGATCTGGATGCCTGGCTGGCGGATTCCAACATGTACAAGCGTACGTTCCGCAATTGCGCCATTATCGCGGGCCTGATCCAGCGGCGCTTTCCCGGCAAGGAGAAAAGCGGAAGGCAGGTGACATTTTCTTCAGACCTTATTTACGACGTCCTCAGGGAACACGAGCCCGACCATGTGCTGCTGCGCGCCACCTATGCCGATGCGGGGACTAGTCTGCTGGACATTGCCCGGTTGGGCGACATGCTGGCGCGGGTCAAGCGGCGGATCGTGACCCGGCGGCTGGACCGGGTGTCGCCCCTGGCGGTGCCGGCGCTGCTGGAAATCGACGTTCACATAGTTGCCGGCGAGGCGGACGAGGCTATTCTGCGTGAGAGTGAAGACGCCCTGATACGGGATGCGATGCGTGTTGACTGATTCGGCTTTGGGCGACCTGCTGATCGATGTGAATGGCGAGACGCTGCTGCTGGACGCCTGTGGCGCAGCCTATTCCAGCGCCCATGACACGCTGATCTTCTCGGACCTGCATTTCGAAAAAGGCAGTTCCTATGCGAGGCGGCGCCAGTTCCTGCCGCCCTATGACACCGCCAACACGCTTTTGCGTATGACGCGCGCTATCGCGCGTCACAGGCCGGCGCGGGTGATTGCGCTGGGCGATTCCTTTAATGACGCCGGGGCCGCCGACCGCCTGGGCCCCGAAGAACGCGGCATGCTGGAATCTCTGGAGGCGGCGTCACGCTTTGTCTGGATCACGGGCAATCACGACCCTCATCCTCCGGCATGGCTGGAGGGCGAGGTGGCTGAAACCTATCGCATGGGCGGGCTAACCTTCCGCCACGAACCGCTGGTCAACTTCGAACCGGGTGAGGTGGCGGGGCATCTGCATCCTTGCGCCAGCGTTGCTAAATGGGGCCGCAGCGTGCGCCGACGCTGCTTTGTTAGCGATGGCCTCAGGCTGATCCTGCCGTCCTTCGGTGCCTATACCGGCGGGCTGGATGTGGGCGATGCCGCCATCGCCGGGCTTTTTGCGGGCCCGTTCCACGCTTATATGCTGGGCACCAGCCGGGTCTATGCGATGCCGCGGCGCGCGGTTGTTTGATGCGCCGCTTTGCGCCGGGTGTGACGATAGAGAATGGATATCGCGGAATATCCCGCCCCGTCACCAAGGCTTAATCGTTTAAATCTATCTGGTTGCGTGCTGCCGCATCGAAATCTGGATTGTTTGCCGGCGCTGTGATAAACATTTCATATGCATCCGAATACGCGGACGGCCTTGCGAGTTGCAGTCGTCCCATTTGAGAACCCCAGCCTGGAGCTCGGCGTTCTGCAACTCGTCACGTCCATAGGGCTTTATCTGGCAACCATCGCAGCGATGTATTGGTCGCTTCAGGTCTCCTATTGGCTGACGCTTGCTCTCGCCTTTCCCGCCAGCGGCTTTCTTGTGCGTACCTTTATCGTACAGCATGACTGCGGACATGGCTCATTCCTGAGATCGCCGCTCGCCAACAACGTCATTGGAACCGTGTGCGGTGTCCTGACCCTTGCACCCTATTGGAGCTGGCGGCGTCAGCATGCGCAACACCATGCCAACTAGAACAATCTTGATCGTCGCGAATCGGGCGCTGATATCTATTCCACCTGTCTTACCGTGAAGGAATATCGCGCCTATACGCCGTGGCAGCGCCTGCTTTATCGCCTGCCACGACACCCCGCGCTCGCGCACATCGTATTCCCGCCGCTTATATTTGCGCTTCTATACCGTTTCCCTTTCGATATGCCGAACAGTTGGACGGCCGAGCGGCGCTCTGTCGTCATGACCAATATCGCTATCCTTGGCTGGGTGGTTGGACTTGGCCTGTGGTTGGGATTCACATCGGTATTGCTTGTGCATCTGCCGGTCATCGCGATCACGACGATCTGCGGCGTTTGGCTGTTCTCGGTGCAGCACCGTTTCGACACTGCGCACTGGCTGCGCCAGGGAGACTGGAGCTTTCACGAAGCGTCCCTGCTGGGCACTTCCTATCTGAGACTGCCCAAGGTGCTGCAATGGCTTACCGGCAATATCGGCTTCCATCATATTCATCATCTGGCGCCACGTGTTCCGAACTACCGCCTGGAGGCATGCTACGCCAGTGATTCTCTGTTGCAGGTGGAAAACCCGCAGTCGCTGAGAAGTGGCCTGGGCGCGACACGCCTCACCTTTTGGGATGAAGACCGGCAGCAGCTGGTGCCCTTCAAGGCCGCACAATAGCCGAGCAAGCAGGTGCTCGCCGCTCAGCATCGGATCACAAATGCCTATCAACGCCGACCCGGGTTTCGCTCGGTCGCTCACCGCAAAACCTGCGATAGTCCGCTGCGAAATGTCCCAGATTTCCAAAGCCGCAGCTGATCGCGACCTCGGTGATGCTGAGATTGGGACACTTACGAAGCATTTCACGCGTATGCCGCAGGTGAACTTCCTTGACGAACTGCATCGGGGTCTTCCCACGCTGCTTGCGAAAATGATGAAAAATGGTGCGAGCTCCCACCGAAGCGACACTGCTCAGGGCTTCCAGCGACAGAGCTTCATTCCAATGTGCTTCAATATATTCCTCCACAATGCGCAATTGCCGAGCTCCAACGGCAAGCGATTTACGGTTCAGCTCCGATCGATTCGTGTGCGGATTGGCCTGAAGGAATGATACGAGGATCGCCTGCTCAATCTCAGCGATCTCGATAGCAGTCATTCCTTCTTGCCGGTCCAGTTCGGAGATCAAATGCCGCAGCAAACGAGACAGCCTTGACAGGGCGGCATTGCCTGCGCGTACGGATGAGTCAAATGCGAGCTGCGATGTCGCTTTCCCGGTCAAGGCCGAAAGTTTTTTCTCCAGCTTGTCCTTGTCGATCCGCAGCACCAACTGTTCAAACTCGGGTCGGAACTTTATCAGCAGCCGGCAATCTGGTGGAACCACGCAAAATGCGTTTGTCCCAATTTCGCGCTCCTTGGCTCCAACAGTTATGTCTGCGCCGCCACGCAAAGAAAATTGCTGACGAAAAAATCCGGCCTCAGGAAATTCAACATTGACGCGGGCACCGTAGTGACAAAAAGACAAGGAAATCGAGCCCGATTGCCAATGATTGGCGTGAACATTGAGATGCCCCCTGGTGCCGACAAGCTCGAACCGGCGCGCACCATAAGTATCGGCCAGGACATGCTCGATTTCACCGATGGCATCTGAACGAAGCGCCGGATGCGCATCCAGGGGTCTATCAATAGCTCGCGTCATCTAATACCAAATCGGGAATTATAAAATCAGGCCAAACTTATCGGCCATTGCGGTTATTGAGTGAGTTTGCGGTTTGTCAGCAGCGAGAATCGGAAAATTCCGGCTAAGTCCACGTCGTTTTCATATTGGCAACATTTGAATGCGTTACACCCTTTTATACAGGCGCGGTTCCTTTCCAATATCCGAAAATTTCAACGATCTGGATCAAGCCGTGTTGCGCGGACAAGTCATGGCCCGGGAGCACCACGCCTCCTGCATTTCCGTGACCAAAGAGGGCGTCACAATCATGAGTCAGGCAGAGCTTCTGTCAACGGACATTGATCTGGATCAAAGCTCGACTCTCAGCCCTCATGTGACCGGGGTTGGTGAGCGATAGCAGCAATCGATCCTCTCTGCCCTCATCGGATCGGTGGTGGACCGCCAATGGTGCTTTGCGCGAGAATGCAGATCAGGCCGGCCGTCTGAACAGCACCGACGATATCCAGCCCAGCAGCATGGCCATGAAAACGCAGATCAGGCCGTAAGCCAGCGGCGCGTTGTTCGCCAGGTTGAACAGCCTGCGCTCTATGCCGGTCTGGTCGATGAAGAGGGGCGTGGACTGGGCGCTCACCACCTCGCCGTCGCGGAACAGATAGACTTCGACATTGTACTGGCCGCGGGCTACGGCGGCAGGCACGGGCACGCGGGTGCGAAACAACGTTTCGCTGAGAAAATCGATGGTGCCCGGTACTTCCTTGTACAGCCCGTCCTGTTTGAGATGCCTGAGCGCCGCCTCGTGAAAGGGGCGGGCATCGTGATGGCTGCCGACGGCGCTGGGCTGAAGATACTCGGTACCCACGCCATGACGGGTCAGAACCCGGGGCGGCGCGATACGGTCCACCGGTTCGGTGGTGGCGAGATAATAAAAGCTGGGCATGCCTTCGAACTTGGCGGAATCCCGGTTGACCCAGATGCCCGCGACGCGGTCGCGGCGGCGCACCGTCAGCAGCGTATTGGGGCCGCGTACCACCACCGCGATGGCGCGCCCCTCGGCTTTCTCCGCCCGCTCGATGGCGCCGAACACCACAATATCGGTGCCGGTGTAATTGGAGGTAATCTCGATAATGTCCTGGCTGATGCCGGACACCAGGTCTTCGGCCCGGGCGCCACACGCCAAGCCCATCACCACAAGCAGGCTGAAGAGCGCACGCTTCATGGTGCCCCCAGTGTCAGGCTGTAGACGTCACTGGGATTGGCGACCAGGCCCCAGAGCAGCCCCAGGCACACGCTCAGCACCACCACCGCCAGCAGCAGGCGCAGCTGCTCGCCGCGCAGCTTGGAACCGGCCCGCACGCCCAATTGGGCCCCGATCACGCCGCCGATCACCAGCAGCAGCGCCAGCACGATATCGACCGAATGGTTGCTGGTTGCCTGCAGCACGGTGGTGACGGCGGTCAGCGCGATGATCTGGATCAGCGAGGTGCCCATCACCACATTGGTGGGCATCCGCAGCAGATAGATCATGGCCGGCACGATGATGAAGCCGCCGCCAATGCCCATGATGGCGCCCAGCGCGCCCACGAAGAAGCCCAGCGCGATCGGCGGAATGACGCTGATATAGAGACGCGACTGGCGGAACCGCATCTTCAGCGGCAGCCGGTGGATCCAGACATGATTGACGAGCCGGGAGGAGGGCGTCACGCCGCTGCGATAGGCCTTGAGCGTCGTCAGGCTCTCGCGCAGCATGATGGTGCCGATGCTGCCCAGCATGATCACATAGGTCAGCGAAACGATCAGGCCCATCTGTCCCTGGCGGCGCATCAGCGCGAACAGCCACACCCCCAGCACCGTGCCGACCAGGCCGCCCGCCACCATCACCCCCGCCATGGTGAAATCGATCGCCCCCTTGCGCCATTGCGCCAGGGCGCCCGACATGGACGAGGCGGTGACATGGCTGAGGGTGGTGGCGACCGCCACGGTGGAGGGGATGCCGGAAAAAACCAGCAGCGGCGTCATCAGGAAGCCGCCGCCCACACCGAACATGCCGGACAGGAAGCCCACGCCCAGTCCCAGCCCGATCATCACGAGCCAGTAAACCGACATCTCGGCGACGGGAAGGTAGATTTCCATCTAACGCTTGTCTTGGGCCTTGGGGAGTCGTGGCGCGTCGTTCAGGAGACTATAGGCCCACATCGCTTGTTGCCGCTACGCTTGAGGCCACGCAGCCTTCGGGCGTGCGCATGCGGGCGCTGCGGCGCCAGATCGGCGTGTTACGTCGGTGTTAGCCGAGGTCGGCGGGCTCGGGCGGCACATTGGCGCTGCGGTTGAGCGCGGCGGCATGGAAGGTGCCGGCGGATTTGGTCGCCGTCGCCCGGTCGCTGTCGCTGAGCTGGGTCTGCAGCACGGAGATGCGCGACTTGGATTCCGCATCGCCCGAGGCGGCGGCGATGGAATACCATTTGTAGGCGTCCAGCAGGCTCTGGGGCACGCCGTCGCCGCGTTCATACAGGACCGCCAGGTTGAACTGGGAATCCGACAGGCCCAGCGCGGTGGCCTTGGCGAACCAGCGCGCGGCTTCGGCCATGTTCTTCTTGCCCGGCGCGCCGCTGGCATGCGCAACGGCCAGATTGTGCATCGCCTTGCGGTTGCCCTGGTTGGCGGACCGTTCATACCACTGCGCCGCGCGGGCGCCGTCGGCCGGAACGCCCTGGCCGCGTTCATACATGGTGCCTAGGCGATACTAGGCCACAGCCTGGCCCTTTTCCGACGCCTGGGTGAGGAAGCGCACGGCGTCGGGCAGGTTGATGGGGGAGCCGTTGGTGCCATCCAGCGCCCGAAGGCCCAGGATGGTCAGGGCGGTCGGATTACCGGCATTGGCCATCTGAATGACACGCTCGACGCCGGGCGCGCGCGCGGCCTGCGGCGCGTCGGGCACCGGATTGACCGGCGCGTTGCGCACGTCGCGCTGCTGCATCGGCGGGGCGGCGTTCGGCGGACCTTCCGGTTCGGAGCGCGCCGTGGTGAAGTCCTCCGCATTGCCGGGGGCTTCGGCCTGGGGGGCCACCACGAACTGGGTGTCGTCGCTACTGGGCGGTTCGGGCACCGAAAAAGTCGGGCCGGTATCGCCAGCGGGGCGGGTGGCGGTCTGGTCGCCGGCGGGGGTGCCGCGCTGGGTCATCATCAGGCCGACGGCCAGCGCCAGCACGGTGATCAGCGCCAGGGCGGCGGGAATGATGTAGCGCGGGCGCTGCTTTTCTTCGCCTTCCGCCGCCGGGGCCCGGTTCCAGCGCAGACCCGCAAAACGTCCGCGGCGTTCGTTTTTGGCCTGTTCCGACGCGGCGCGGGCCGAACGGCGGGCCTGGGTGAGAAAATTGTCGGCTTCGGGTGCTTCGAACGTGTCGGCGAATTCGGGGCTGAATTCCTGCGCCGGCGCGAAGGGATCGGGCGTGCCCGGTTCGGGGGGGAATGTCAAAGGCAAAGCCGGGCGGCGCCTGGGGTGGGGCGAAGGCGTCGGTTCCTTCCGCGCCATAGCCGTCCAGGACCTGGGGCGGCGCGAAAGCGTCCTGATAAGGGGCTTGCGCAAAGGGCGTGGCTTCAAAGGCGGCGGACGCGGGCGGCGGTGCCTCGAAGGCGGGCGGCTCGGGGCAGCGCAGCTTGGTGCGCATTTCGGCCACCAGATCGGTGTGATCCTTCTCCAGCGACTCCAGCCGGTGCGACAGGGCCTGCATGGAAGCGTCGAACTGGGCCTTGGGATCGTAATTTTCCAGCCGCTCGGCAATGCCACTGACCGAATGTTCGATGGAATCCAGCCGGCGCTCGAAGGCGGCGTCGGGCAGGCGCATTTCCAGCCGGGCGATGGAGTCTTCCAGGCGGTTGATGGATTCCTCGGTCTGGCCGAAGCGGCGCTGGTTCTTGACCTGGTCAGTGGCGCGCTGGTTGGTGGATGCCTCGATCTTTTCCAGCGCATGGTCTAGCGCGTTGGTGTTGAACTGGGCGGTCTTTTCGGCGGCCGCCAGGCGTTGTTCGGCCGCCTCAGTGCGCACGATCAGCAACTTGTGATTGTCTTCGGCGTCCACCCGGCCCTGGCCGACGCGTGCCGCAAGCTGTTCGAGATTGCCGGTGAGCTGGGTGACCTGGTCGGCCGAATTGTTGGCGGTGGCGGTGATCTGGTCAGCCAGACGCGACAGGCCCTGATGCAGTGCCTTGACCGCTTCCTTGATGCCGGTGTCGGCGTTGCTGCGCTCCAGCCGTTCCAGCCGCTCGTTCAGCGTCATCACATTCAGGCCCAGCAGGTCGAAGGCCTGGGCCTGCTCGCGGGCGGAGGTGTTGATCTCCTGGGCGGTGCGGGAAATGACGCGGTTGCTTTCGCTGTGGGAGCGCTCGCTGGAATCGATGCGGCGACCCAGGCCCCTCAGCTGGTCCTCGATCCGGCGCCAGGCGTCGTTTGATTCGTGTTCGCTGCGGTTGACCCGCGCCATCATGTCTTCGGTATCACGCCGGCTGTTGGCGGACGGGGGCAGGCCCCAGCTGTCCAGGGGCGCCCCGGTCGGAGCCCGGTTCTCATAGGCCATGGGGGGGATTTCCTCCTCCATGCCTGAAAAACTGCGCAAAATGCGGTGGGTGAGCCATTCCCCGACCGAAAGACCCTCGCGCCGGGCAGCCGCACGGGCCGGTTCCCGGGCCTCTGGCGGGATACCGGCAACATTCCAGGGAAGCTCTGCGCGCATTTCGTCTCACTGGCACCACGCACCCGCTATAGAAGGTACCGGGGCAAGATATAGTGTAAAGGAATGTTGACGATGCGACCGGCGGGGGCGCCATTTCTGTGTTCAATCATGCACAGGTACTTGGACCTATACGCTTAACCGGGTGTTACCGGGCCCCAGTCGCACCGCGCAGGCGCAAGGGGTCTGGCGCGAGCGGTGCCGGCACGGCGCTGGCGGCAGCCGGGCTCTCAAATGGCGTGGCGGTGGTGGCCGGACCGTCCGGCTTGGGCGGCGGCAGGCCCAGATCGGTGGAAAACAGCAGGGCGACATAGACCGTGTCGGCATTCACCGCTGCACCCACCCCGGCATGATCATAGTTGGCGAAGGCCATATTCTCGCGGTGCGGTGTGCTTTTCAACCATTCGTCCAGGAAACGCTTGGCGAAGTCATTGACCAACACGCCGCCCTGCCTGGTGTAATGCTGCGCCGCAAGGTTTTCCCCCAACAGTCCCTGCCACATCGCATCCTGTTTCATCAGGATGGTGGCGCTGGTGGCCCCGTCGGGCGCGGTATGGGCGAGATATTTCTTGGCGGCCATGTCGGCGGCGCGGGCGCGGGCGACCTGGGTCAGCGCCGGGTCGATCGCCAGTTTCTTGGCCTTGGGATTTATTCTCTGACGTTGCTCTTCCACCAGGATGGCGATGCGCATTTCCAATGCTGCCATCTGGGTCTTGGGATCGGGCGGCGGTGGAACTTCCGGCACGGTGGCGCAAGCGCCAAGCTCCAGTAAAGCCACAACGAAAACAAGGGAGCGCTTGAACATCAGGCGGGCAGTATCTCGAACAGGCCGGCCGCGCCCATGCCGCCGCCAATGCACATGGTCACCACGCTATACTTGGCGCCGCGCCGACGCCCCTCCAGCAGCAGATGGCCGGTCAGGCGCGCGCCCGTCATGCCATAGGGATGGCCGATGGAAATGGCGCCGCCATTGACGTTGGTCTTTTCCGGATCGAGCCCAAGCTTGTCCATGCAATAAAGCGTCTGGCTGGCAAAGGCTTCGTTCAGTTCCCACAGGTCGATGTCGCTGACCTTCAGCCCATGGCGCGACAAGAGGCGCGGCACCGCGATCACCGGGCCGACGCCCATTTCGTCCGGCTCCACGCCCGCCACCGCGAAACCGCGGAATATCCCCAGCGGCCGGACGCCCTTCTTCGCTGCCGCATCGCCGCTCATCACCACACAGGCGCTGGCGCCATCGGCGAATTGCGAGGCGTTGCCGGCGGTGATGTATTTTCCTTGCGCCACTTGCTGGCCGCCGGCATGCACCGGCCTCAGCGCCGCCAATCCTTCCAGCGTGGTGTCGGGGCGGTTGCATTCGTCGTGGGTAACCGTGACATCGACCATGCTTTCGGCGTCGCTGGCCTTGTCCACCTTCTTCATTTTGGTGGCGAGGGGGACAATCTCATCGGCATATTTTCCGCTCGCCTGCGCAGCGGCCGTGCGCTGCTGGCTTTGCAGTGCATACTGGTCCTGGCGCTCGCGGCTGATGCCATAGCGTTCGGCCACGATTTCGGCGGTTTCGATCATGGTCATCCACAGCGCCGGATGGGTCCCCAGCAGATGCTCTTCGGTGAAATGCTTGAGGTTGATGCCGCCCATCTGCACCAGCGAGATGGATTCCACGCCCGCGCCGACCGCGACATCCGTTCCGTCGGTCATGATCTGCTGCGCCGCCATGGCAATGGCATTGAGCCCGCTGGAACAATAGCGGTTGATGGTGACGCCGGCGGTGCTGACGGGGCATTCCGCCCAGACCGCGCTTTCGCGCGCGATATTGTTGCCGGTGGCGCCTTCGGGAAAGCCGCAGCCCATATAGACGTCTTCGACTTCGTCCGGCGTGATGCCGGCGCGTGCAATGGCGTGCTTGACGGCATGGCCGCCCATCACCGCGCCATGGGTCTGGTTGAAGCCGCCGCGCACGGATTTGGCGAGGCCGGTTCGCGCGGTGGAAATGATAACTGCCTGTTTCATGAAAAAAGCGCCTTTGGTCTTTGGGCTGACACCCAGCGATGCGGACCGAATCTAGCGCTTCGCCCGCTTGGCTGCCAGTGTGGGGTAGCGCAGCGTGAAGGTGGTGGCACCGGCCAGCGCCACGACGCTGACGGCGATACTGACATAAAGCGGCAATTCGGGGGTAAAGGTCACCGCGCCGTCGGCGGCGGCCATCACCGCGAAGGCGGCGACCCACACGCCCGATACAAGATAATTGACCTTGAGGAACAGGCTCTGCGGCCAGCCCGCCTCCTTGGGGTCCAGCCGCGCATAATCCACCGAGAAGGGGCGTTTCAGCGCCAGCGGAACCGCCAGCAGAAGAAACAGGGACAGGGCCGCGATAAAGCGCACCGCCGCCAGTGACAAGTTGGGATCCAGGAACCCGCGCACCAAGGCCAGCAGGCCGAACAGCACAAGACAGCCGATATCCAGCAGCCTGAGCGAAGGGCTTTCGACGAAATCGCGGATGGTGACAACAAAAGCGGCGGCGAACGCCATCCACAGCGCTAGGTCGGCCGACAGGCGCGACAGCAGCGCAAACAGGATGAAGGGCGCGAAACCGACGATCAGGTTCATGGAGAACTTATAAAAGAAAAGGCCGGTGCACGCGAACGTGCACCGGCCTTTATCTGACGTCTCTTACTGCGCGGCGGCGGTGGCCGGCGTGGCCTTGGCCTTGGCGTGATAGCCCCACAAACGCACCACGCGGGCCGAAGCGGGGCTTGGCGCCTTGATGACGTCGAAGGTGGCGGCGGCTTCGCTGGCCTTGCCCTGGGCGAGCTGGGACATGCCGATCACCATGTCGGCTTCGGTCGGATCCTTGGTGCCGCCCTTGGTCTTTGCCAGATTCGCGGACGCTTCGGATTCGGCATACATGCCATAGCCATACAGCGCCTGGGCCAGCTTGACGTTATATTCGCCGCCCTGCTTGGGGCCCGCCGCGATCTGCTCGGGGATGGACTTGCGGTCCGCGCCCATGCGCGCATCCGGCGCCGGACCGCCCAGCTTCTGGGCCTGTTCGGCATCGCCATAGAAGCCCTGCTTGTTGGAGTTGGAGCCGACCAGCTGCATGTCGGTGGGCTGCATCGGCGCCTTGGTCGAGAACATCAGGCGGCCGAGATAGACATAGTCGATATCGCGCATGCCCTTGACGCCCATCGACACGCCCAAGAACTGCGCCCAGTCCTTGGGATCGTCATAGGTGGCAACCATCTGTTCCAGCGTCTGTTCGGCGGCAGCCTGGTTGTTCGTCTGGACCTGCGCGCTCATGATGATTTCAAAGTCGGTGCGCTGGGGCAGTTTGCCCGCGGCCTTGGCGGCGGCGATGTTCTTCTGTGCCAGTTCCATCGCGCCGGCAAAGTCCTTGCCCAGATACAGGGCCTGGGCTGCCATCGCCAGGATGCTTTCGTCCGGCGGCGGCGTGGTGGTCTGGATCAGCTTGGCATACTTGGCCGCCTTGTCGTAATGCTTGGCGGTCAGCGCCAGCTGCAGGCCAGCGGTGTAGACCATGGGCTTTTCGTCTTCGGGGATGATCGCCGGATCCATGTCGGCGGCGGCTTCGCCTTCGACGGTGGCAGCGGCCATGTCCTTGTTCTGCACGTTCAGAGACATGGCATAGCGGGTGATCTGCAGATCGTCATAAGGCGTGCGGCCGGAAATAGCGCGGGCCTTGGTGATGGCAGCCAGGGCGGCGGGGTAATCCTGCTTCTTGGAAGCCGTCTGCGCTTCGACCAGCGCTTTCTGGACAGCGACGGTCAATCGGGGCTTGGGGGCTGGCTTCTGGGCATAGGCGGTGCCCATGGCGCCGAACACGAAGAGCGCCGTCAGGGCGGCGCGAACCGATTTGCTGATCATTGAAAAGTCGTCCCTTTGTAACCGGCCGAAAGCGACCGAGAAGTAAGCCCCTGTTGACGTGCAGTATGAGCGTATTTGCTACTTTACTGTGGCGATGTGCTGTTTCCAATAAGGTGAAACTTATGTTGCATCGCAGCAAATTCCGTCCGTTTGGCGCGGTACTTTAATACCTTGTTTACCATGCGGTGTCAGCGTGTTCCACAGGCTCGGGCACCGGCAAAATGGCGCAGCATCTCTTTCGTCTGGACGGCAGGACCGCCTTTGTTTCGGGTGAATGGTCCAGGCCCTGTGTGAAGCGGGCGCCCATGTCATCATCAATGGCCGCGACGATGCCGCGCTGGCCACATTTGAGACCGGGCTGAAACAGCGCAAATTCTCCGTCTCCCGCGCCGCTTTCGATGTCGCGGACGCGGGCGCCGCGCGCGCTTTCTTCGCCGGCCTCAAGCGCCTGGACATACTGGCCAACAATACGGTGGCGATGCAGGTCAAAAGCTTCGCCAGCCTGAGCAGCGAAGACTTCGCCGCCACCTATGCCAGCGCCGTCACCGCCGCGTTTGAAGCGGTGCGCGCCGCGCTGCCCGCGCTGAAAGCCGGCGTGGCGGCGGCAGGGGAAGCCAGCGTCATCAACATCGCCTCCATGTATGGCCAGGTTTCGCCCGATCGCCGGCTGTATGACGATCCGGCGCAGCAGAGCCCT
The DNA here is from genome assembly GCA_041178445.1 of Pseudomonadota bacterium. GTDB lineage: Bacteria > Pseudomonadota > Alphaproteobacteria > Micropepsales > Micropepsaceae > Rhizomicrobium. The sequence continues at coordinate 47,901 of JBEGVG010000050.1, forward strand.
TTCCACTATGGGCCCGCCAAGGCAGGCCTGCTGCAGCTGACCCGCCATCTCGCCGGCAAATTGGGCACACAAAACATCCGCGTCAATGCCCTGGTGCCCGGCCCTTTCCCGCCAAGGCGGCGCCCGACTTTGCCCAGCGCCTGGCATCGCGCACCATGCTGGGGCGGCTGGGCCGGGCAGAGGAAATCGCCGGGCCCCTGCTGTTTCTGGCGTCACCGGCTTCCAGCTTCGTCACCGGGGCGGCCCTCAATGTCGATGGCGGCTGGACCGCCTGGTGAGGTAAACCATGCAGATGGCGTTCCTGTCGTCCTTCCGCATCGGTCAGCAAACCGTTTATCCCGAAGAGCTGCTGGAGCGGCTCAAGAGCTTTGCCTTTCTCGAGGATGTCGGCGATGGCGCGCTGCGCAATCTGCTGGCCGAAGCCAACTGGTTCGCTTTGCCCGGCGGCACGCTCTTGGAGCGCGACGGCGAGAACAATGCGGCCCTGTTCCTGGTCGTGACCGGCAGCCTGGGCGTATTCGTCTGCGACGAGCAGGGCCAGCGCCATATGGTGGCGCTTGTCCCGGCGGGCGAGACGGTGGGCGAAATGTCCCTGATCCAGCCCAGCGGCGATCATTCCGCCCAGCTGGTGGCGCTGCGCGACACCGAACTGCTGCGCATCAGCCCCGATGGTTTCGAAGCGCTTGTGGGCCGCCATCCCCGCGTGATGATGAATCTGATGCAGATGCTGGTGAAGCGTCTGAAGGATGCCAATCGTGGCCGTGACAAGCCGCGGCCCAAGACATTCGCCATCGTGCCGCTGCAGGAAGGCCTGGCCGAAGCCCCCATCGCCCACCACCTGGCCCAGGCGCTGGGCAAGATGGGCTCCCGCGCCGCGGTTCTGGACATCGCGGCGTCCGAACAGACGGCGGAATGGTTCAATACCTTCGAATCCACCCATGACGTGGTGTTCTATCGCGGTGATGCGCCGGAAAGCTCCTGGACCAACCAGTGCCTGCGCCAGGCCGACCGCATTTTCCTGCTGGCGCGCGCCGATCGCGCGCTGCCGCTGGCGCCGCTTGACCTGCCGGCCTCCAAGGCGCGCGCCTCGGGCCTGCCGGAACTCCTGCTGCTGCATCCCGACGGCGCCTCTGCCGTGCTGCCCGAGCATTTCACCACCCGCAGCGGTCTCTTTTCCAACCATCACCATCTGCGCGCAGGCCATCCCGGCGATATTGCGCGGGTGGCGCGCTTCATCGCCGGTCGCGCGGTGGGGCTGGTGCTGGCCGGCGGCGGCGCACGCGGTTTTGCCCATATCGGCATCATCCGGGCGCTGAAAGAGGCCGGCGTGCCGTTCGATCAGCTGGGCGGCACCTCCATGGGCGCCATCATCGCCGCGGGGCTGGCGCATGAATGGGGATTGGAGGAATTGCGCGAGCGCATGCGCGCGGTGTTCGTCAATGACAATCCCTTGTCGGACTTCACCCTGCCGCTGATCGCGCTGGTACGCGGCAAAAAGGTTTCGGCCAAGCTGCGCGAGAATTTCGGCGAGATCTGCATCGAGGAACTGCCGCTGCCCTTTTTCGCGGTGTCGTCGAATCTCACCACGGGACGCATCCATATCCACCGCGAGGGCGTGCTGTGGCGGGCTTTGCGCGCCAGCGTGGCGCTGCCGGGTATCCTGCCCCCCGTTACCCATCACGGCCATCTTCTGGTCGATGGCGGGGTGATGAACAACCTGCCGGTCGATGTGATGCGCGAACAGGCCATGGATGCCGGCCCCATCATTGCCTGCGACGTCACCGGCGAGGTGGACCTGCAGGCGCAGGACGCGCGCTATGGCGAGCGCCCCTGGTGGTGGCTGCTGGGCCAGCGCATGCAGGGCAATCCCAGCATCGTTTCCATTCTGATGCGCTCGGGCACGGTGGGATCGGAAGCCCAGCGCCGGGTAGTGCGCGCGCAATGCGATTTCCTGATCGAGCCGCCCATGCCCGACATCGGACTGCGCGAGTGGAATAAATTCGACCAGGCCATCCGGGAAGGCTATGACGCGGCCCGCGCGTGCATCGACAAGAACGGCATCCCGTTGACGGATGTCATGAGCGAAGGTCCGGGCATGCCCCTGCCGCACCCGGCGGTGGTCTCCTAGATCGAATTGTCGATCACCGGGCCGCTCGCATCCGGCAGCAACTGGCGCTTGAGCAGATCGTAGCGCCGCACGTCCGGTCCGGTGAGAATGGCGCTGTCGATTTTCGCGCCGCCAAGACCGGTATGGCCGCTCACGGCCAGTTGCCCCCGGCCCTTGGGGCCTTCCAGAGTCACGACATAGGCATTGTCGGCCCGGCCCGGCATCCAAGAGAAATAATTTCCATCCACGCCGGTGATCACCGCGCCCTGGCCCAGCACCTGCTGCGCCATGCCATCCTCGCGCACCAGCTCGCCCACCAGCCGCAGCAACGGGTCACGCTTGTAGCCGTCCCACAAAAACCAGGCGCCATAGCCGCCCGCCAGAAGCACGGGCGTGACCAGCAGCAGCACCGCGATCAGGCAACCCCACAGGCAGCCATTCCTGCGCCGTGGGGGCTGCGCGTAAGGCGAAGATGGCGAGGTGGGCGCGGGCATGACCATGGCGCCAGCAGATCACAGCGACTAGATTGCCGCCAGAGGCCAAAGGATCGCCGCAAAGTCATGCCCATTGATTATGACGACATGATGCAATCCGGCGCGAGCGGGCTGGTGTCGCGCTATGACGAAAAAGACGTGATGCTCTACGCCCTGGGCGTGGGCTTCGGACGCGATCCGCTGGACGAAAGGGAACTGCCCTTCGTCTATGAGAATAACGGTTTGAAGGTGGTGCCGACGTTCGCCAGTGTGATCAATCGCGGTGAGGCGCCGCCGGAAAAGCAGCGCATGCCGCAAAAATCCAACATCAATTTCATGATGGTGGTGGATGGCGAGCGCCGCATCACCATTCACAAGCCCTTGCCCGCCAAATGCGAGGTGTTGTCGGACGAACGCTATCTCGATATTCTCGACAAGGGCGAAGGCAAGGGCGCGGTGCTGATCCAGGAACGAGTCAGCCGTGACGCCGCCTCGGGCGACAAGCTTTTCACCATTGTCACTTCGATCTTTGCGCGCGGCGATGGCGGTTTTGGCGGCAAGCCGCAGGGCGGGCCCCAGCCGCACGAAATTCCTGGGCGCGCGCCCGATCTGGTGCGCGAATGCGATACCCGCCCCGACCAGGCGTTTGTTTATGCCCTGTCGGGTGACCGCAATCCGCTGCACCGCGATCCGGCACTTGCCAAGATGGTCGGCTTTCCCCGTCCTATCCTGCACGGCCTGTGTTCCTATGGCACGGCCTGCCGCGCGGTGCTGTCGACGGTTGCGGAATACCAGCCCGAGCGCATCCGCCAGTTCGATGTGCGCTTCTCCAAGCCGGTTTTCCCCGGCGAGACGCTGGTGGTGGAGCTGTGGCAGGACGGCGCCACGATCTCCTACCGCGCCTCGGTCAAGGAACGGCCGGGCACCGTGGTTCTCAACAACGGTCTTTGTCTCCTTGCTTGATGAAGACCCGATTGCAGCCGCCGAGGCGCTGATCGCTGCCGGCAAAGCGGACCAAGCCGCACGGGATTTGCGCGCGCGCCTGGCGGCGGGGCGTGGCGGCCTCCTGGCGCGGCTGACCCTGGTCAAGGCTTTGCTGGCGGCAGGCGATAGGCAGGGCGCGCTGGAAGAGTCACGCGAAGCGGTGTCGCTCAATCCCGATGTCGCGCCCGCGGTGCTGGTGCTGGGCGAAGCGTTGCTGGCGGCGGAGCTGCTACCCACGGCCATCGCCGAATTGCAGCGGGCGCTGCGGATCGATCCCCAATTGGGGCGCGCCCGTGAACTGATCGCGATGGCCTGGCTGAAGGCCGGGGAGGCCGACAAGGCGCTGGAGAATTTGCGGGAGCTGGAGCCGTCGCCGCAAATCGCAGCGATGATCGCCAGTGCTGAGCGCATCAAAACGGCGGCGCGCTCCGATGCCGGGTATGTTCGCCACCTGTTCGACCAGTTTTCCGCCGATTACGACGCCCGCATGCTCGGCCAGCTGTCCTATGCCGCGCCGCAGATCCTGCGGGATCTGGCGGGGCTGGTGATGCCGGGACGGGAAAATCTGGCGATACTGGATCTGGGCTGCGGCACCGGCCTGGCGGGACTGGCCTTCAAGCCGCTGGCCGCAAAGCTGGACGGTGTCGACCTGTCGCCGGCCATGATCGAAAAGGCGCGGGCGCGGCACATATATGATGACCTGGCCGTCGCCGATCTGGAAAGCGCGCTGGCGGCGCCTGGGTCCGTCTATGACCTGATCCTGGCGGCCGACACGCTGGTCTATCTGGGCGACCTTCGCGCCGTGTTCGAAGGCGTACGCAAGAGGCTGGCGCCGGACGGCTATTTTCTGTTCACCACCGAAGTGGCAGCGCAGGGGTTCGAGCTTGGACCCAAGCGCCGCTGGCGGCATAGCGATGCCTATTTACGCGGCACGGCGAAGGAGTTTGGTTTGTCGGTTGCCGGATTGGTGGCGGCGGCGCCACGCCATGAAGCCAATCAGCCGGTGGATGGCTTCGCGGTCGCTTTGACGGCCTGAAACCCGCATCTTTTTTCCCAATGGTGCGTTGCATTCCACAACAAGCCTGGTGGGACATGGTCGCGCTCGACAACAAAGCAATTTTCGGTTCCGTTCCACGGCTGCGCCTGCGCCTGGCGCCGCTGGTTTCGGCCATTGCGCTGGTCACCGTCGCGCTGGTGCTGGGCGCTGTTTTGGCCCGCGGCTTTTCCGAGAACGGCTTCCGCCTGGGCAGCCAGCTGGCATGGCGCTTCACGTTCTTTGTGTTCTTTGCGGCGATGATCGCAGAGCCGGCCGGTCGCTTCGCCGCCCGCGTCTTTCCCGGTTTCACCTGGCCGGAAAGTCTGGGGCGCAAGCTGATCTGGGGCTTTTGCGCCAGTTACGGCGTCTATTTCCTT
>JBEGVG010000051.1:0-2877 GCA_041178445.1 Pseudomonadota bacterium
AGCGCGGCGACTAGGTGAAATCCGGCAGAGGGTCAAGGCCGATGCGACGGATGGCGGCGGTCCCTCACACTCAGAGAGTGCGACGCCCCTTCCCCCTTTAGGCAGCGTGCTACAGGCTCCAACTCGGCCGAGCAGCCAGGCGGGCGCGCCAAGCGGCGACGTTGGGCCGGCCCTCGCCCGGATCAATCCGCAGGACGCGGGCAAAATCAACCGCGACGCCGCAGGTGATGTCGGCCACCGAGAAGCCGCTGGCGGCAAGGTAATCGCGGGAGGCCAGATGGGCATCGAGCTTATCGAGGAAGTGCGTCAGCCGGGCCATGCCGCGTTCGGCCAGTTCAGGGATCTGGGCATAGTTGACTAGGCCCGGCAGCGCGCGGTCTTTCATCGCGGGGGCGGTGTTACGCATCGCCTCGGCAATGGCCATCATGCACTCCCCCTCCGCCTTGCTGTTCCAGCTCGCGATCTCGGCTTTGTCGGTCGGCGTGGTGCCGAACAGCGGGGGATCGGGCTTGAAGGCTTCTGCCCAGGCGGCGATGCCGGCGTTGTCGGTCAGCACGGTGCCGTCCTCCAGCGCGAGCGCGGGGACAGTCAATCCGGGATTGACCGCGCGGAAGGCGTCCGACTGCTGCTCGCCGGCGGCCAGATCAACGATCTTGGTTTCGTGCGCGATGCCTTTTTCTGCCAGCAGGATCCGGGCGCGGCGTGGACTGGGCGCGCGGGGAAAGTCATAGAGGGTCGGCATGGCGCTCTCCGGTTAGCGGCCTGTGAACTGCGCCGGGCGCTTTTCGAGGAAGGACTTCACGCCCTCCTTGAAATCATCGCTGGCGAACAGGGGCAGCAGTTGCAGGTAGACGTGCTGGACGTGGGTATCGAAGGTTTCGTCGAGCCCCATCCGCATCATCCGCTTGGAGGCGCGCACCGCGAGCGGCGCGTTGCCAGCGATTACGGCCCCCATGGCGCGCGCGGCGCTGGCCACTTCGTCCGCCGGGACGACATGGTTGGCGAGACCTTCAGTAAGACACTCAGCGGCGCTGAGCGTGCGCCCGGTGAAGATGATCTCCGCCGCCTTGGCCCAGCCGACCATGCGCGGCAGGAACCAGGTGCCGCCGCTTTCCGGTACGACGCCGCGCTTGACGAAAGCCGCGGCCAGCTTGGCATTATCTGCCATGATCCGGATGTCGCAGCCCAGCGCGAGGTCCATGCCATAACCTGCCGCCGAGCCATTCAGCGCGCAGATCACTGGCTTGTCCATCGCGAACAGGACCGTGGGCGGGGTATTGCGCAGGTCGATCGTTTCAGGCGGGCGGCGGTCTGCTCCGCCGATGCCTTCACCAGAAGTCGCTTCGTTCAGGTCAAGCCCGGCGCAGAACGCCCGGCCTGTCCCGGTCAGGATAACTACCCTGACCGCGGGATCTTCGTTCACAGCCACCAGCGTCTTCGTCAGCTCGTCCAGCATGGCCGAGGAGATGGTGTTCATCCGCTCGGGCCGGTTGAGCGTGATGGTGGCGATGTGATCCGAGATCTCGCAGATCAGGGCGCTCATCAGGTTTAGATCCGCTCGATGATGATCGCCGGGGCCATGCCGCCAGCCGCGCACATGGTGACCAGGCCATAGCGGCCACCCGAACGCTCCAGCTCGTCGAGCGCGGTGCCAATCAGGATCGAACCGGTTGCGCCGATCGGGTGGCCCAGCGCCATTGCGCCGCCGTTGATGTTCACCTTGTCGCGATCAAGCTTGAGATCGCGGATGAACTTTTCGGCGACCACGGCGAAGGCCTCATTGATTTCCCAAACGTCGATGTCTTCAACCTTGAGACCGGCCTTTTCGAGGACCTTCTTGGCCGCCGGAACCGGGGCGTTGAGCATCAGCGTGGGGCAATCGCCTTGGTTGGCATAGGCCACGATCCGGCCGCGCGGCTTGAGGCCGTGCTTGTCAGCATATTCTTTGCTGCTGATCAGGATTGCTGCTGCGCCATCAACCACGCCCGAACTGTTGCCCGCATGGTGCACGCCCTTCCATTCAAGCTCCGGGTAAACGCGCTTGATCTGGTTCCGGAAGCTGGCGCCGCCGCCAAGGTCAAAGTCGGCGATGCCATCAAAGCTGGCCTTGAGCCCGTTCAGGCCTTCCATGGTGGTTTCGGGGCGCGGGAATTCCTCGCGATCGAGGGCGACGGTGCCGTCATCGTTGTAAACGGTGACGACCGACTTGTTAAAGCGGCCTTCGCGGATAGCGCGGTCGGCGCGTTCCTGGCTGACAAGGGCCAGCGCGTCGAGCGCCTGCCGGTCAATCCCTTCGCGCGCGGCAATTGCGTCACCGCACACGCCCTGATGGCTCTGCGGGTGGATCGCATCAAGCGCCGGATTGCCCGAACCCATGCCCAGCGGCTTGACGCCCGCGTTCGCGAGTTCCGCGCCGTAAGCCGAAGTGAAGCTCATCATTTCGGTCCCGCCGGCGATGACGCAGTCTTCCATGCCTGACATGATCGTCGCTGCAGCAAGGTTCACCGAAGTGATGCCGCCGCCGCAGAACCGATCAAGAGTGGTGCCACTGGCCGAGGTGTCATAGCCAGCGGCCAGCGCCGCCATACGGCCCATGTCACCGCCCTGCTTGCCGTACTGGCTGGAGGTCGACCAGATGATGTCATCGACCGTGCTGGTATCGATGTTGTTGCGGTCCTTGATCGCCTTGAGCACGGTGGCGGCCAGGTGCTGCGGGTGAAGGTGCGACAGCGCGCCCTTGCCCGGCTTGCCAACCCCACGTGGGGTGCGAACAGCGTCAATGATATAAGCTTCGGCCATAGGGGCTACTCCTCAATAGAAATGCGGTTGCGGGGCAGGTGCAAACCTGCTTTGACACTGGTTTAAACGTCCAGTTAA
>JBEGVG010000052.1:0-17254 GCA_041178445.1 Pseudomonadota bacterium
CAAAGTGGCTCGCCAGCTGAATGGACGGCCGCGCAAGACCTTGGCGTTCCAAACGCCAGCGGATAGATTTAACGCTTGTGTTGCGTCGATCGGTTGAGCCGGCAGTCAGAAGCAGACATTCCTCAACGATAGAGCGGCGCTACGCTGGCCCCAATGAACTAATGCTGTGATTTCGGCAGATTGAGGACGATGCCGTCCAGCGCCGCGCTCATACGTATCTGGCACGACAACCGGCTGCTGGGGCGCGTATCGGGCGCGAAATCCAGCATCGTGTCTTCCATCTCGCTCTTGGGCGGGAGCTTCTCCTGCCATTCGGGCGCGACATAGACCTGGCAGGTGGCGCAGGCGCAGGCCCCGCCGCAATCGGCATCGATACCGGGGATCAGATGCTTGACCGCGCCTTCCATCAGCGACCAGCCTTCCGCCACCTCGACGGTGTGCGACTTGCCGGTGTCCTCGATGTAAGTGACTTTGTACTTGTCGGGCGGCATCAGCACATCTGTTTCATGGGGATGGCGGTATCGGCCAGTATCTGCGCCGCGACCCTCTTGCCTTCCGCGATCATCTTCTTGCCCACCAGATATTCCGGAGCGGCATTCACCGACTCCACCGCCGCAACCACGCCATCGCGCAGGTGAAAGACGGCGAATTTGCGGCTGGCCGGGTCGCCGCGCTGCACCAATGTGTCGGTGGGCCGCGCCAGCCCGGCGATCTGCAGCTTGAGGTCATACTGGTCGGACCAGAACCACGGCACTTCGCTGTAGGTCTTGGGCTTGTCCATCATCGCCATGGCGGCATGCTTGGCCTGGTCGATGGCGTTCTGCACGCATTCCAGGCGGATCTCATGGCCCTCGCGCCCGACATGACGGGTGCAGTCGCCAGCCGCCCAGATATGGGGATCGCTGGTTCGCGCATTGCGGTCCACCACGATGCCATCCGTGCAGGCCAGACCCGCCGCCTCCGCCAGCTCCTGGCAGGGAATGACGCCGATTCCGACCAGCATGATGTCGGCCTCATAAGTCTGGCCGCCAGCCTTGATGCGTTCCACCTTGCCATTGCCCTCGAACCCGTCGACGCCGGTGTTCAGCTTTAGTTTCACGCCCGCCTTTTCGTGTTCGGCGGCATAGAAAGCCGAAAGCTGGGGCGACACGGCGCGCGCCATCAGCCGGTCCATGGCCTCGAACACCGTGACGTCCAGCCCGCGCTTGGCGCCCACCGCCGCCACTTCCAGACCAATATAGCCGCCGCCAACAATGGCGATGCGCTTGCCCGCCTGGAACACGGCCTGAAGCCCGTCCACATCGGCGATGGTCTTGAGATAATGGATGCCCGGCAGGTCCGCGCCCGGGCGCTTCAGCTTGCGCACCCGCGCGCCGGTCGCCAGCAGCAGCTTGTCATAGGCCAGCAACCGGCCGTCCATCAGCTCGACGGTGCGGTCGGCGCGGTGGATCGCCGTGGCGCTGGTCGAAAGCAGCAGTTCGCAGCCCGCTTCCGCGTAGAAGGAGTCCGGCTTGAGGAACAGGCGCGGCCGTTCGAAACTGCCCAGCAGATAGGCCTTGGACAAAGGCGGGCGCTGATAGGGCGGATAGTCCTCATCGCCCACCATGGTGATGGCGCCCTTGAAGCCTTCGCTGCGCAGGGACTGGACGGCCTGCTGGCCGGCCTGGCCGGCGCCGATAATGACGATATTCTCGGACATTTCTGACTGGATTTTCATGCTGCGGGCGCGGGGTTACCATGCCGGTGGATGGCCCACAACCAGCCTCTTCCGCACCCCCGACGGGCAGGCTAAATACGATGGATATGGCCGAAATATCAGAGACTTTCCGCGCAGCTATGCCCCTGCCCGACCTCGATGCCACGGCGCGTCTGGGCGCGGGGATTGCCGATGGTCTCAGAGCCGGAGACGCGGTAGCCCTGTGGGGCGATCTGGGGGCAGGAAAAACCACCCTGGCGCGCGCGATACTGCGCCAGCTCGGTGTCGCCGAGGACGTGCCCAGCCCGACCTTCACCATCGTGCAGAGCTATGACACGCCACGTTTGCCGGTTAGCCACTTCGATCTTTATCGCGTGAAGCAGCCACGCGAGATGCAGGAACTGGGTTTCGAGGACGCGCTCGACCAGGGCGCCGTGCTGGTGGAATGGCCAGAGCGCGCGCCCGAGATATTGCCGCCCGACGCCTTGCATGTGCGGCTGGGAATGCAGGATGGCGCGCGCACCGCGCGGCTGACCGGTCCGGCGCGTTGGGAAAGCGTGCTGCGTGATGTCTGATCGCCCCACCTCCGATCGTCAGCGCGCGATGCGCGAATTTCTGGTTGCTGCAGGCTGGGGCGACGCCATCGTGACGCCGCTGCCAGGCGATGCCTCTACCCGCCACTATGCGCGGCTGGCGCGCGGCGGCGAAAGCCACATGCTGATGGACCAGCCGCAGGGCGCCGAAGCCCCCACCGCGCCGCCGGACGCCAGCGAAGCGCAGCGCCAGGCGCTGGGCTACAACGCCGTGGCGCGTCTCGCCGGGGCGGACTGCGCCCGTTTTGCGGCAGTCGCGGAGTATCTGCGCGGGCATGGCCTGGGGGCGCCGCAAATCCACGCCGCCGATCATGCCCAGGGTTTCGCCATTCTCGAGGACCTAGGCGACGCCCTGTTCGCCGATGTGCTGGCGCAGGGCGGCGATGAAAAGGTGCTGTACCAGGCGGCGGTGGAAGTGTTGGCGCGCATCCATGCCAAGGACGCGCCCGCCGCGCTGTCGCCCGACAAGCCACTGTTTGCCTATGACCAGACGGCGCTGATCGCCGAAACCAGCTTGCTCACCGAATGGTTCCTGCCGCTGGCGCTGGGGCGCGAAACCAGCGCGGCGGAAGCCGAGGAGCATCGCGATCTGTGGAAGGCCGCGCTGTCGCAGATCGAAGGAGGACGCCGCGTCTTTGTCCATCGCGACTACCACGCCCAGAACCTGCTGTGGCTACCACAGCGCGAAGGGGTGGCTCGTGTGGGACTGATCGATTTCCAGGACGCGGTAGCCGGCAGCCCCGCCTATGACCTGATCTCGCTGACCGAAGACGCGCGCCGCGATGTCAGTCCCGATTTGGCGGAAGGCGCCACCCGCCACTACCTCGCCGCCATGCAGGCACAGGGCATGCCGGTCGATGAGGCCGCGTTCCGCCGCGAGATGGCGGTGATGGCGGCGCAGCGCAATGCCAAGATCGTCGGCATCTTCGCCCGCCTCTACAAGCGCGACGGCAAGCCGCGTTATCTCAGCTTCCTGCCGCGGGTGTGGAATTACCTGGAACGCGACCTGGGCCATCCGGCGCTGGGCGATCTGCGCGGCTGGTATGACCGGATTATTCCCAAGGCCCAGCGCAGCCTGCGCGTGATGGAAACGTCATGAGCAAGGTCACGCGCGCGATGATCATGGGCGCGGGGCTGGGCACCCGCATGCGCCCTTTGACCAACGACCGGCCCAAGCCGATGGTGACGGTGGCGGGCCGCACCTTGATCGACCACGCAATCGACCGGCTGATCGCGGCGGGCGTCAGCCGCATCGTGGTCAATGTTCACTACAAGGCCGACATACTGCGCGCCCATCTCGACAAACGCCGTGACGTTGAGATCGTCTATTCCGACGAAATCGAGACACTGCTGGATACGGGCGGCGGGGTGGTCAAGGCGATGCCACACTTTGGCGGCGAGCCTTTCTTTGTCATCAATTCGGACTCGATCTGGGCGGAAGGCGGCACGCCGGCCCTGCCCGCCATGCAGCGCTTGTGGGACGCCCGAACCATGGACGGCCTCTTGCTGCTGGCCGAGATGGAAACCGCGATGGGCTATGAGGGCAGCGGTGATTTTGTGCTGGAGGCGGATGGCAAGGTGGCGCGCGCCAAAGGGCGCAGTGAGCAACCCTATGCCTATCCCGGGGTGCAGATCGTCCATCCCCGCCTCTTCGACGGCGCGCCCGAGGGCGCCTTTTCCACCAACATCATGTGGGACCGCGCCATCACCGCCGGGCGGCTGCATGGCATGGTGCTGGATGGGGTGTGGATTCATGTCGGCACGCCTCAGGCGCGTGATGAGGCGGAAAACTATCTCACCGCGCTGTCTCCCGCTTGAAGCGCCCGGCGGTCTTCACCATCGCCGCCAGCGCGCATTTCGCGGAGAGCCTGGCGCGCGGGCTGCTGGAGCGGGTGGGCGATGATCCCCTCGCTCTGTCATCCGCCACCATCTACCTGCCGACCCAGCGCGCGGCGCGCACGTTTGGCGATGCCTTTGCCCGCGTGATGGGCGGCGCGGCGCTGCTGCCGCAATTCAAGCCGCTGGGCGACAGCGACGAAGACGATCTGCTGTTCGACGCTGCTGCCGAGGGTCTCGAGACCCTGCCCGCCATCGCACCTTTGCGGCGCCAATTGCTGCTGGCGCAACTGGTGCAGAAATTCGATCGCGCCAACCGCGATGGAAATTTATCGTTTGCGCAAGCCGCGACTCTGGCTGACAGCCTCGCCAAGGTGATGGATGAGGCCGAGACCCAGGGCGCCGATCTGGGCCGCTTGAAGGATCTGGTGCCGCCGGAACTGGCCGAGCATTGGCAGGGCGTCACCCGCTTTCTGGATATCCTGCATGTCGCCTGGCCTCAGCTTCTGGCGGCGGAAAACAGACACACACCTGCCGCATGGCGCGTGCTGGCACTGAAAGCGCTCGGGGCGCGGCTGCAGGCGGCCCCGCCGGGCGGCTGGGTGATCGCTGCGGGCTCCACCGGCTCGATCCCCGCCACCGCCGAACTTCTGGGCGTGATCGCCCACTTGCCCAAAGGCGCGGTGGTACTGCCGGGGCTGGACCAAAGGCTGGACGAAGAAAGCTGGGAGCGGCTGGAAGACGATCCCGGCCATCCCCAGTTCGGCTTGCGCCAGCTGCTCAGCAGCATGAAAACCGACCGCGCCGATGTGGAAGACTGGTTCGCGCCGCCGGCAAACCCTGCGCGTGAACATCTCCTGCGCGAGACGTTGCGGCCTGCCCCCACAACCGATGCCTGGCGGGGGCTGGCCCAGGCCGGCGGCGAGGAAATCCGGCAAGGGCTGAAAGATATCGCGCTGGTCACTGCCGCCGATCCGGCACAGGAAGCGCTGGCCATCGCGCTGGCCTTGCGCGAGGCGCTGGAAACTCCAAAGCGCAGTGCCGCGCTGGTGACGCCGGACCGCAACCTGGCGCGTCGGGTCGCCGCCGAGATGAGCCGCTGGGGCATCGCCATCGACGATTCCGCTGGACGTCCGCTGGCCCATACCACCGCCGGCGCCTTCCTTTGCCTGCTGGCGGAAGCAGCCGAAGCCCAGTTCGCGCCCGTGCCGCTGCTGGCGCTGCTCAAGCATCCTTTCGCGCAGGCAAGTCAGGACGGCGCCGCGTTCCGTGCCCACGCCCGTGAGCTGGACCGCTGGTGTCTGCGCGGTCCTCGCCCCAACGCGGGGCTGGCCGGTATCGCCACAGCCATCGCCAAAGCCGCGCTGAACCGCAATCCGCCGCCGCCCGAGGCGCTGAAGACTCTTGGCATCTGGTGGAGCGAAATCGCGGCGATCCTGGCGCCGCTGGAAACAGCCTTCGCCCGCGAAGACGTCACATTGGACGAACTGCTGACCTTGCATGTCACCGCCGCTGAAGCCCTGGCCTGCGACAGTGGCAAAAATTGCATCCTGTGGAACAACAGCGATGGCGTGGCAGCGGCCCAGCTGATCGAAGCGCTGCGGCTGGGTTGTGAAGGCCTGCCGCCCATCGAGCCGGGTTCCTGGCCATCGCTCTTGTGCAACCTGGCGATGAAGATCCCGGTGCGCACCGCGTTCGGCCAGCATCCGCGCCTGGCGATACTGGGTCCGCTGGAAGCCCGGTTGCAGCATTTCGATCTCACCATTCTGGGCGGCCTGAACGAAGGCAGCTGGCCAGCATCCGTCACGGCCGATCCCTGGTTTTCACGTCCCATGCGCAAAAGCCTGGGTCTGGAACAGCCCGAGCGCGGCATCGGCCTCTCCGCCCATGATTTCGCCATGTTGGCGGCGGGTCCTTGCGTCCTGCTCACCCGCGCCATGAAAGCCGATGGCACCCCCACACTTCCCTCGCGCTGGCTGCAACGGCTGGAGCAGCTGACACGCGGGTTGAAGCTGGATGCAGAGCTGAATCCGTCTTGTGACTATGCGCAGCTCGCGGCGCGGATGGTGGAGGTAGCGCGCACCAAGCCCATCGCTCGCCCCGCGCCCAGGCCGCCGGTGGCGGCGCGGCCCCGCCGCTTGTCGGTGACCGAAATCGAGACCTGGCTGCGCGATCCCTACGCCATCTATGCCAAGCATGTGCTGAAGCTGCGCCCCCTCGACGGGCTGGACGAACCAGTCGGGCCACTGATGCGCGGTACGGCGCTGCACAAGGCGATGGAAGAGTTTGTCCTTCAGTATCCCGGGGAACTGCCGGATGATGCAGTAGCGCGGCTGTGCGACATCGCCGATGGGGTTTTCGCGCAGGCCGGCATTCCCAAGGCAGCCCTGGCGGTATGGCGGCCGCGCTTTCGGGGCGCGGCACAGGGATTCATCACGGTGGAACGCGAGCGGCGCGGCGGGATCGAGCGCTCCTTCGTGGAAAAGCACGGCACGCGGACCTTTCCTTCGACGGGAGGCGATTTTGTCCTGTCGGGACAGGCCGACCGCATCGACATCCGCAAGGATGGAAACGCCGCGATCCTGGACTACAAGACCGGCGCCACGCCGACAGGTGCGCAAGTCGAAGAATTGCTGGCGCCGCAATTGCCGCTGGAAGCCGCCATCCTGTCGGAAGGTGGCTTTCCAGAAATCGGCAAGCGCCTCACCGAAGAACTGATCTATTTGTCGCTGGCGGACGGAAAGAAGGCGGCCAGGCCGCTGCAAATCGACAATGCGCAAAGCCTGGCGGTGCAAGCGGCAGAGAAGCTGGCACAACGCATCGCCCGGTTCGATGACAAGGACACGGCCTATCTGTCGCGCGTGCGGCCCTATCGTACCGACAGCGTGGGCGATTACGACCATCTGGCGCGGGTGCGCGAATGGTCCCTCTCCGGCGGCGAGGAAGGCTGATGCGCGAACCCTCCGTCATCGCCTCCGATCCGCAGATTTCCGCCTGGGTGGCGGCAAATGCCGGCGCTGGAAAAACCTACACGCTGGCCAACCGGGTGGCGCGTCTGTTGATGCTGGAGGGCAGCAAGCCCGAACGCATTCTCTGCCTGACCTTCACCAAGGCGGCGGCGGCGGAGATGCAGTCCCGGCTGTTCAAGCAGCTGGGTGAATGGGCGATGCTGCCCGACAAGGACTTGCGGGCCGCCATCGTCAAGATCGGCGGCGATGCTCATGGCGATCTGGCGCAGGCGCGCCGGCTGTTCGCCAATGCGCTGGAAACGCCGGGCGGGCTGAAAGTTCTGACGCTGCATGCCTTCTGCCAAGTTCTGCTGTCGCGCTTTCCCGTCGAGGCCGGCATACCGCCCGCTTTTGACGTGCTGGACGACCAGTCGGCGCGTGAACTGGTCGCCCAGTCGCGCCAGCGCATTCTGGAACGCGCCGGGTCGGGCGAAGCGAGCCTGGCCGACGCCGTCGCGCATCTGGTCACCGAAACCAGCGAGGCCCGGCTGACAGGCCTGCTGGACGCCGCCTTGGGCGCCGATCGCCGCAAGCTGGAAAGCCTGCTGGACCACGCCGATATTGCCGCCCTCGCGCGCCAACCATTCGGGATTGGCCCGGACGAGACGGCCCAAAGCGTCGCCGAGAATTTCTGCGCCGCGCTGAGCCGCGATATCGCCCAGTTGCGCGAGGTACAGACCTGGCTTGGCGGCGGCAGCAAGAGTGACATGGAATCGGCTGGTGAGCTTGCCGCCATTCTTTCCGCGGCGGCGCTGGATTTCGCCGCATTGGGCGGATTTTTTCTGACCGACAAGGGCGAGCCGCGCAAGAAGCTGGCCACCAAGGGACTGGGCGAGAAGCGGCCGGATCTGCTCGATTATCTGACAAGGCTGCAGGACCAGTTCTGCCTGGTGGCTGCCCGCCACCGCGCGGCGCGCGCCGCGGGATTGGCACAGGCTGCGCTGACCCTGATCGATGCGGTGCGCCGCGATTATGCCCGCGCCAAACGGCTGCGCGGGGTACTGGACTATGACGATCTGATCGCGGAAACCCGCAACCTGCTGCAAAAGCGCGGCGCGGCCCAGTGGGTGCTCTACAAGCTCGACGGCGGCATCGATCACATTTTGATCGACGAGGCGCAGGATACCAGCCCCGAGCAATGGGAGATCGTAAAGGCGCTGACGGAGGAATTCTTTTCCGGTGCCGGACGCGAGCGCCGGAATCCCCGCACCATTTTCGCGGTGGGTGACGAGAAACAGTCGATCTTCAGCTTCCAGGGCGCCGACCCCGCCCAGTTCGAGATCAACCGCCAGTATTTTGAAGAGAAGGTATTGGCGGCCGGGCAGGATTTGCGCAGCGTGCCGCTGATCACCTCGCGCCGCTCGGTGCCGGAAATTCTCGGTTTCGTGGACGCGGTCTTCGCCAGCGAGAGTGCCCGCGCCGGCCTCACCTCGCGCGGCGAGGCTATCGAGCACCGCGCCCATCGCGAAAATGACAAGGGCGGCATTGAATTCTGGCCGACCCTGAAGCCCGACGCGCAGGACGATCAAGATCCCTGGGCGCCGGTGGATGCGGTGCAGAAGGACAGTCCGCCGGCCCGGCTGGCGGCGCAGGTGGCGGCGAAGATCTCCGGCTGGCTGGACAGCGGCGCGCGGCTGCCGGGGCATGATGCACCCATCCAGCCGCGCGACATTATGATATTGCTGCCGCGCCGCGAACCCTTCGGCAGCGAAGCGATCCGCCAGATGAAGGCACGCGGCATCCCGGTGGCCGGCGCCGACCGGGTGCGGCTGACCGAGCAGATCGCGGCCATGGACCTGATCGCGCTGGGCTGCTTTGTCCTGCAGCGCGAGGACGATCTCAATCTGGCCTCCCTGCTGCGCTCACCGCTTTGTGGTATCAGCGAGGACGCACTGTTTTCGCTGGCGCATGAGCGCAAGGGCCGTCTGTGGCAGGCGCTGGTGGCGAGGCAAGATGATTTCGCTGAGGCGCATGCCTTCCTGTCGCACATGCTGGAACGGGCCGATTATGCGCCGCCGTTTGAGTTTTACGCCCATGCCCTGACCGCTTTGGGCGGGAAAGAAAAGCTGCTGGCGCGGCTGGGGCCGGAATCCGCCGATGCCATCGAGGAATTCCTCAGCCTGACACTCACCCATGAGCGCAGCCATTCCCCGTCGCTGGAAAGCTTCCTGCACTGGGTCGAAGCCGGCGGCGTTGAGATCAAGCGCGACATGGAGCGCAGCCACAATGAAGTGCGGGTGATGACGGTGCATGGCGCCAAGGGGCTGGAAGCCGATATCGTGATCCTGCCTGACACCACCTCCCTGCCCGGTGGATTGAACCGCAGCGAAGGCCTGCTCTACACCGACGGCGGCGTGCTGTTTCCCCTGCCCAAACAGGATTCGCCCGACATCGCCCGCACCGCGAAAGCGGCGGCCGATGAAGAACTGAGGCGTGAGCATCGCCGGCTGTTCTATGTCGCGCTGACCCGGGCCCGCGACCGGCTGTGCATCTGCGGCTTTGAAGGCAAGAAGCCTTTTTCACCCGAGTCCTGGTACGCCCTGGCGCAGGTGGCGGCCAGAAAGCTCGACCTGGACCTGACGCGCGGCGATGACGGGATCCGCACCATCGGCACGGTGGAAGAAATCCATGGCGGGACCACCATCGCCGGTGAGACCCCGGCCCCCCTGCCCGCCTGGATCAGCCAGCCCGCACCCGCCGAACCTGTCACCCCCAATCCGATCCGCCCCTCCGATATTCCCGGCTCCACGCCGCCGGCCTTCTCGCCGCTTGGCATCGGCAAGGCGCGCTTCCTGCGCGGCAATGTGGTGCATGCCCTGCTGGCGCGGTTGCCCGAGATACCGAAGGAACGGCGGGAGGACAGCGCGCTGAAATTCGCCCGCGCCAGCGGCTTCGCCGCGCGCGATGCCAGCGAATTGGTGCGCGAGACCCTGGCCGTGCTGGATCATCCGCTGTTCGCCGCCGCCTTTGGGCCCGGCAGCAGGGCCGAGGCCGCCATTCATGCGTCGCGTCCCGATCTTGGGCTGAAGGCGCCAATTACCGGGCGGCTGGACCGGCTGGCGGTGACGGACGATCAGGTGCTGATCCTGGATTTCAAGACCAACCGCCCGCCGCCCGCGAACCAGGCCGATGTCGCGCCGCTTTATCTGGATCAGATGGCGCTGTACCGCGCCGCAGCGCAATCGGTCTTCCCGCAGAAGCGAATCGTTTGCGGCTTGCTGTTCACCGATGGCCCCCGTCTTTTACAGCTTTCCGATGTGGTTCTGGACGCCCGGCTGGCGGCCATTTCTCTTGCTGTGCAAGGCAATACGAGCCCGCCTTGACCCGGAGGGGGCGCGTTCCTAGATATGGTGACGCGATAAAGTCCAGGATTGAACTCATGCCCCTGAAAGTGTCCGACGCCTCCTTCCAGGCCGATGTCCTGGATGCCAAGAAGCCCGTTCTGGTGGATTTCTGGGCCGAGTGGTGCGGACCCTGCCGCATGATCGCGCCGGCGCTGGACGAACTGTCCACCGAGCTGGGCGACAAGGTGATCATCGCCAAGCTGAACATCGACGAGAATCCGCATGTGCCGACCAAATATGGCGTGCGCGGCATTCCCACCATGATGATCTTTCAGCAGGGCCAGGTTGCGGCGACCAAGGTCGGCGCGCTGCCCAAGTCCAAGATCAAGGAATGGATTGAGTCGTCGATCTAACGCTTCTCTTGTCATTCCCGCGAAAGCGGGAATCCATTTCCCCGCCAGCGCTTTGGTTGACAATGGATGCCCGCTTTCGCGGCATGACAATAATCAGCTGTTCTCGGCCAGCACTTTCCCAGCCAGATAGAGCGATCCGCAGATCAGGATGCGCGGCGGCACGTCATTGTCGCCCAGCCGCGTCCAGGCGGTAACCTGCAGCATGGCATCGTCCAGGTCTTCGGCCGGCACCGCATCCAGTCCGGCCTTGCGGGCCGCATCGTAAAGCACGCCCGCGCCCAGGCTGGCGGCTTCACCCGGAATCGCCAGCGTCACCACATGGCGCGCCAGTCCGCTAAAGGCGCGCAGATACCCCACCGCATCCTTGTTCGCCAGCATGGCGCAGATCAGATAGAGCGGGCGTTCGCCATGCTCCTCCATATCGGCCATGGCGCGCGATACGACTTCGGCGCCATGGGGATTGTGCCCGCCATCCAGCCAGATTTCCGCGCCGCGCGGCGCACATTCGACCAGCGGCCCCTTGTGCAGGCGCTGCAACCGCCCCGGCCATTCCACCTGGGCCAGGCCCTTCTCGACCGCAGCATCTTCGCCCCAGCCGCGCTTGGCATGGCGCAGGGCGGCGATGGCAACGCCGGCATTCTCGATCTGGTGACGGCCGATCAGCTTGGGCATCGGAAGGTCCAGAAGGCCGATTTCATCCTCATAGACCATCCGGCCATGTTCCTGACGGCTGACAAAATCCTGGCCGAACGCGAACACCGTCACGCCCAGCCGGTCGGCCTGTGACAGGATCGCGTCATGCGCGATCTCGCTTTGCGGTCCCACCACCAGCGGCGAACCCTGTTTGATGATGCCGGCCTTTTCCGCCGCGATTCCCGCCAGATCGTTGCCGAGGAATTCGCGATGATCCAGCCCAACCGGCTGGATCACGGTCATGACCGGGTTCGGCACCACATTGGTCGCGTCATACTTGCCGCCCAGCCCGACTTCCAGCACGCAGGCATCGGCGGGATAGCGGGCAAAGGCCAGGAACATGGCCGCGCCCGTGATCTCGAAAAAGGTAATCTCGCGCCCCTGATTGACCTGTTCGACTTCTTCCAGCAGCGACACCAGAACTTCTTCCGAGATCAGCTTTCCCGCAATGCGGATGCGCTCGTGAAAGTGCACCAGATGGGGTGAGGTATGGACATGCACCTTGAGTCCCTGCGCTTCCAGCATGGCGCGGGCAAAGGCGCAGGCGCTGCCCTTGCCATTGGTGCCCGCGACATGAATCACCGGCGGAAGCCTCAGATGCGGGTCGCCCAGGACATCCAGCAGCCGCAGGATGCGGTCCAGCGCCAGGTCGATCTTCTTGGGATGCAGCGTCAGAAGGCGCTTCAGAACCGCGTCGCTGCGGCTGGTCGCAGGCAACATCAGGACGTCGCGGCGGCGTTGCCATTTCCATTGCGTCCACTGCCGTTACGGACCGGCATGGGCAGGATTTTGCTGGTAGGCTTGGCCTGCTTCAGCAGCAGGTGCAGGACCCGCGACAGGGTGCTGCGCATCTCCTTGCGGTGCACCACCATATCCAGCATGCCGTGCTCCAGCAGATACTCGGCCCGCTGGAAACCTTCGGGCAGTTTCTCGCGGATGGTCTGGGCAATGACGCGGGCGCCGGTGAAGCCGATCTGCGCGCCGGGCTCGACGATCTGGATGTCGCCCAGCATGGCATAGGAAGCGCTGACGCCGCCAAAGGTCGGATCGGTCAGCACCACGATGTAAGGCAAGCCCGCTTCGCGCAGCATGTCGACACAGATGGTGGCGCGCGGCATCTGCATCAGAGACAGGATCCCCTCCTGCATGCGCGCGCCGCCCGAGGCGACGAACAGGATGTAAGGGCGCTTTTCCTTCAGCGCCGCCTGCATGGATTCCACCAACGCCTCGCCCACGCCCAGCCCCAGGCTGCCGCCCAGGAAGTCGAAGGGCTGCACGCCGATCATAACGGACAGTCCGTCCAGCGTGCCGCGCGCGGCGGTGAAGGCTTCGGGGCGGCCGGTCTTGGTGCGCGCCGCCTTGATCTCGTCGGTATACTTCTTCTCGCCCTTGAAGCGCAGCGGATCCGCCGGCACGGCGGGCGGGGTCAATTCGGTGAATCTGCCGGGATCGAAGGTATAGGCGAAGCGCTCCACCGGGCCGATCCGCAGGTGATGGCCGCATTGCGGGCAGACATTGAGCGCCGCGACCAGATCGCGGTGGAAGATCATCTCGCCGCAGCTGGGGCACTTGCGCCACAGATTGTCGGGCGTGTCGCCGCGGTCCTTGCCGCCCATCAGCCCCTTGATGCGGGGCCGGACGATATTGGTGATCCAGTTCATGCCGGCACCTTACCATGGCGCGCGGCATGGGTGGAACCGGCCAAAGCGCGGGTCAGTTCCAGAACTTCCGTCACCACCCGTTCTTTACCATGTCCCAGATTGTCGGCGACGCGGCCCACAATCGCCGAACCCACCACCACACCATCGGCGATGCGGGCGATGCCAGCCGCCTGCTCGGGGGAGCGAATGCCGAAGCCGACGGCACAGGGCAGATTGGTGGCGGCGCGAATGCGGGTCAGCGCGGCGCGGACCTCTTCTTCGGGCACAGACTTGGTGCCGGTCACGCCGGCAACAGAGACATAATAAAGATAGCCGCTGGCGTCCGCGACGATGCGCTTGAGGCGGGCGTCATCGGTGGTTGGCGTGACGAAGCGGATCAGGTCCACGCCCTGCGCCTTGGCGGGCACGCGCAGCACCTCGTCTTCTTCCATGGGGAGGTCCACCACGATCAGACCATCAACGCCGGCCTGCGCCACATCCTTGACGAACTTGGCGGTGCCGTAAGCATGCACCGGATTGTAGTAACCCATCAGCACGATCGGCGTGGTCTTGTCGGCCTTGCGAAACTTCTCGACCATCTTGAGCACCTTGGCGGTGCTGGCACCGGCCTTGAGCGCGCGAACGGAAGAAGCCTGTACCGCCGGACCGTCCGCCATGGGATCGGTGAAAGGCAGCCCCAGCTCGATCACATCGGCGCCCGCGGCCGGCAAGCTTTCCAGAATGGCGAAGCTGGTCTCCATGTCCGGATCGCCCGCGGTGATGAAGGGCACGAAGGCGGCGCAGCCTTCCTTCTTCAGCGCGGCAAACTTGTCCTTGAGGCGGCTCACAGTTTTTCTCCCAGCTTTTCGGCAACGGAGAAGATGTCCTTGTCCCCCCGCCCTGACAGGCAGAGGGCGATAATCTGGTCCGGCTTCATCTGACCCGCGATCTTGGTGATATGGGCGATGGCATGCGCCGGCTCCAGCGCCGGAATGATGCCTTCCAGCTTGGACAGCAGCTTAAAGGCATCCAGCGCTTCCTGGTCGGTGACGGAATGGTACTTCACGCGGCCGATATCCTTCAGCCAGCTATGCTCCGGCCCGATGCCGGGATAATCCAGACCCGCCGAAATGGAATGGGCTTCCAGAATCTGGCCGTCGCCATCCTGCAGCAGATAAGAGCGCGCGCCATGCAGCACGCCCGGCGTGCCCTTGGAAATGGTGGCGGCATGGCGTGGCGTATCCACCCCGTCACCCGCCGCTTCCACACCGTGAATTTCCACGCCCGTATCGTCCAGGAACGCATGGAACATGCCCGCGGCGTTCGAGCCCCCGCCGACACAAGCCACCACCAGATCGGGAAGCCGCTTCTCGCGGTCCAACATCTGGGCGCGCGTCTCGTTACCGATCACCGCCTGGAAATCCCGCACCAGCGCAGGATAGGGATGCGGCCCCACCACCGAACCGATAATATAAAAAGTGTCGTGCACATTGGCGACCCAGTCGCGCAGCGCCTCGTTGGTGGCGTCTTTCAGAGTGCGCGAGCCGGACGACACGCTCTTCACTTCCGCACCGAGCAGCCGCATGCGGAAGACATTGGGCTTCTGCCGCTCCATGTCCACTTCGCCCATATAGACGGTGCATGGCAGGCCGAAGCGCGCCGCCACGGTGGCGGTGGCGACGCCATGCTGGCCTGCGCCGGTCTCGGCGATGATGCGGGTCTTGCCCATGCGCCTGGCGAGCAGAATCTGGCCCAGGCAGTTGTTGATCTTGTGCGCGCCGGTATGATTGAGGTCTTCGCGCTTGAGATAGATTTTCGCGCCGCCCAGATGCGCCGTCAGGCGTTCGGCGAAATAGAGCGGGCTCTCGCGTCCGACATAATGCTTCAGGAGGTCCGAGAGTTCGGCATGAAACGCCGGGTCTTTCTTGGCCGCCTCATAGGCAGCCTCCAGAGACAGCACCAGCGGCATCAGGGTCTCGGCGACAAAGCGCCCGCCATAGGCGCCGAAATGCCCCGATGCGCCGGGACCGCTGCGCAGGGAATTGGGAATCTGGTTCATACGCTTATGTACTCACAGGGGCCGGAGACTTTGTAGCATTGATGAACGCGGCGATCCGCGTCGTGTCCTTTACGCCTGGCGCGCTTTCCACGCCGGACGAAACATCCACCAGGGCGGCGCCGGACAAAGCAATGGCACGGGCAACATTGTCGGGCGTCAGCCCGCCGGCCAAAAACCAGGACCTGGTGAAGCTGCGGCCCGCCAAAAGCTTCCAGTCGAAAGCCGCGCCATGGCCGCCTGCGCGCTCGGCGCCCTTGGGCGGGCGGGCGTCGAACATCAGCATGTCGGCGAATTTTTCATAACCGGCGACCGCATCGAGGTCGGAGGCTTCCGCCACCGGAAAGGCCTTGATCACCGGCAGGCCAAAGCGGCTGCGGATTTCCGCGGTGCGCTGGACCGTCTCGTTGCCATGCAGCTGCAGGAAATCAGGGCGCACGCTTTTGACCACGGCCTCGATCCCCGCATCCTCCATGTCGGCGATCAGCGCGACGATCTTGAGCCGCCCGCGCATGCGGTCCGCCAGCATGCGGGCCTGCTCCAGCGCCACAACACGCGGTGATTTGGGATGAAACACCAGCCCGCCATAGACCGCGCCAGCGTTCACCGCCGCATCGGCCGCGTCGGCGCTCGTCAGTCCGCAGATTTTCACAGCCAAGGGCATGGGCTGGGGTGTATGGCCCTGCGCCACCCCAAAATCAAGGAACCGGGGTTAAAGTGTTGCAATATCGAGGCTTTGCGCGATATCGCGCGCGGCCTGGGCGGGGTCGGCGGCGGCCGTAATGGGGCGGCCGATCACTAGAATGCTGGCCCCCGCGCCTCGCGCCTCGGCCGGGCCCATCACCCGGCGCTGGTCGCCCACGGCGCTGCCAGCGGGACGGATGCCCGGGACCACAAGCAGGAAATCGGGACCAAGCTCCCTGCGCAGGGTTTCGATCTCATGCGCCGAACACACCACGCCGTCCAAGCCGCATTGCTGGGTCAGGCTGGCCAGCCGCAGCACCTGATCGCCCACCGGCGGCATCAGGCCGACGGACGGCAGGTCTTCGTCGGACAGGCTGGTCAGCATAGTGACGGCGATCAGCCGGGTGGAAGGATTGACGCTCTTCACCGCATCCAGCGCGGCACGCATCATCGCCGCGCCGCCTTGGGCATGAACGTTCAGGATGGACACGCCCAGCGACGCGGCGGCGCGGCAAGCGCCCGCCACGGTGTTGGGAATGTCATGATATTTGAGGTCCAGGAAGACCGGCAGCCCCAGCTCGGTAAAGGGGCGGATGCCGTCCGGGCCATGGGCGTTGAAGAATTCCAGTCCCAGCTTGAGCCCGCCGACAGAGCCGCGCACACGCTCCGCCAGCTGGCGGGCATAGTCGGGATCGGTAGTGTCTAAAGCAACGAAGACCGGATTCGTGTTCACGCTTCCGGCGTACCGCCGTTCAGGCGTTCGCGCAATTCCTTGCCGGTGCGGAAGAAGGGCGCGCGCTTCTGGCCAACCGAAACCGGCTCGCCGGTACGCGGATTGCGGCCCATGCGGCTGGGGCGAACCTTGACCGAGAAGGCGCCGAAGCCGCGAAGTTCCACGCGATGGCCGTCCGCCAGCGCCTTGCTGATGGAATCGAGCACCGTCGTCACGATGCGCTCGACATCGCGGTGATACAGGTGCGGATAGCGGGCTGTAAGGCGCGCAACCAGTTCTGACTTGATCATCCCCAAGCCCCTTAAGGGACAAGGCCGTCCCCGTGGCTGGGCATAAGCTGTCAGGGAAGTTGGGGCGCGTCAACGTCGAAGCATCTGAAAAGTCAGTATTTTTTCGGTTTTTTGGCCGATTTGGTCCGCAGACGGTGTTTTTTTGCCGCTTTGCGGGCGCTCCCCTGACCGCTTGCGGGATCGCCGCCCCCAAGGGAAAGTCCGGGCAATCAAATAAGAGATGGGGAGTCGACATGAAATTCCGGCATTTGGCGCTGGCCGCCGCCTTGATTCTGGGCACGGCAACGCAGGTCTGCGCCCAAGGCAGCTGGCTGGGGGCGTGGGGCTT
>JBEGVG010000053.1:0-5042 GCA_041178445.1 Pseudomonadota bacterium
AGCAGGGGCTTGATCAGGGACCATTCCACATCGCTCAGATCGAACCGTGCCATCTTATCCTCCCAGAACTGAGAGAATGAATCACTGTTCGCCCGTCAACGGAATCCCTTTATGAGTACAGGACCTAAAGCCAGCTTCTGGCCTATGGCGTGTGGGCCAGCGTCAATGGCAACTACACCCGCTATGGCGTGCTGGGCGACCAGGATGTGGCGCGCACCGCCGGCTGGGACGGCAATCTGCGCTGGAACACGGATGTCTGGAACGGCTTGATGGCCGGCCTGTCCCATGACGGCCATGCCGAATACCGCATCGGCTTTGACACCCGCGCCGGCGCCGCGCCCACGCCCTATGTGCCGCTGGGCATCCGCAACATCGAGAACCATGCCTTCACCGCCACCCTTTCCAGCACCGTATTTGGGGGCCTGTGGTTCAGCGCCTATGGCGGCTACATCACCGACCGCCACTCCAATGATGGGCTGCTGGCGGGCCTGGACCTGCACTATACCCCCGCGCCGGGGGTCGATCTGGCGCTGGGCATCCGCCATTCGGAAGTCTCCTGCGTACAGGGCCAGACCGGAAAGCAGACCACCGCCGGTCTCAACCTCACCTTGGGCATGGGCGCCCCGCCCCAGCCGAGCTGGCTGTCCAACCAGTTGTGAAGCGCGCGCTGCTGCGTTTAACCTGACCTTCGCATTTGCGAAGGCGGGGATTTCCATGAAGACGGGCTGGATTGTTGGCGGCGTGGCGGCCGCGCTGATCGCGGGCGGCGGGCTTTTGACGAGCTGTTCGCCGCCTGAAACCCAAGTGACCCTGTTTCAGTGGGAAGACTATGCGCAGCCGCCTTTCCTGGCGAGCTATGAGGCGCGCTACGGCGAAAAGCCGGCCACCATGATCTTCGCCGACGAGGATGAGGCCTTCGCCAAGATGCGCGCCGGCTTCAAGCCCGATGTGATGGGCCCCTGCTATTACGAATTTTCCCGCTGGCGCGAAGCTGGCCTGCTGGCGCCGATCGACACGGCCAAGCTGAAGAACTGGAACAAGATCTCGCCCACCTTGCGCGAACTACCGGGCATCTCGGCCGGGCCGGGCAAGGTGTGGTTCGTGCCGCATTATTGGGGCAACACCTCGCTGACCATCCGCACCGATCTGGCGCCCAAATATGCCAAGTCGCAGAGCTGGGACATCCTGTTCGATCCCAAATACAAGGGCCGGGTGTCGGTGATGGACGGGGTGGACGACACCGTGCCCTTCATCGCCCGGATGATCGGCGTCAACGCCTATGAGATGAGCGATGCCGACTGGAGCCGCGTCCAGGGCAAGTTGCGCGAGCTGGTCGGCCAGCTGCGCTTTGTCTCCTCCGACGCCACCGCGCTGGCGCAGGGCCTGGCCTCGGGCGAGCTGGTGGCCGCCATGAGCTGGCGCAACACCTTTGCAGCCCTGAACCGGGAAAAGAAGCCGGTGGCGTATCTGACGCCCCCTGGCGGCATCTTCACCTATGTCTGCGGGCTGGTGATGCACAAGGATACGAAGAACGAGGAGAAGGCGCTGGCGCTGATCGATGCCGGGCTGGAGGACGCCGCGGCGGTCCATGCCATCACCCAGATCGGCGATGGCCCTGCCAATGTGGAAGCGACCGCCAAGGTGCCGGATTCCGCATTCGAAAGCCTGGGTGTCCAGCGCGACCTGGAAGCCTTCCTCAAGAGCGGCATCTTCCAGCAGCGCCTCCAGAACAAGGACCGCCTGATCAGCGCCTGGACGGACATCAAATCCGGCGTTCAATAGGGCGGAGCCGCGCGGAAGCTGAAACCGGAGGGGATCATAGAGCGCGCAAAGAAAAAGGGCCGGAGCATCGCTCCGGCCCTCAATTCTTAGATCAACCGCCTGCGCTTACAGCACGCCGCGCTTGTGTTCGCCGACCACGACGCGGCCGGGCTGGAAGGCGCGCTTGAAGACTTCCAGCGCCTTGCGGGGCTCGGCATCGCCGCACATGAACACGTCGAAGGCCGCGAAGCCCTTTTCCGGCCAGGTGTGGACGGAGATGTGACTTTCGGCCAGCACCGCCACGCCGGAAATGCCGCCACCATCCTCGAACTTGTGGAGGTGGATGTGCAGCAGGGTCGCGCCGGCCGCCTGCACGGCGTCGATCAGCGCGGTCTCGATACGCTCGCGGTCATCCAGGCCCTTGGCTTCCCAAAGGTCGATGATCACATGGCTGCCGGCATAGACCACGCCATTACGATTGATGAAGTGGTCCTTGTAGTCGTCGTTCGAAGGCATGACGACAACGGGACGCGGCGCCTTGGCGGCGCGCGGTTTGATTTCTTTTTGCGGAACTTTATTCGCCGCCACCAGATTAAGTCGAGCCATTCAAGCACCTACCCGTCTTGGAGTTGACACCTGCGCCTTGGCCTTACGGACTTCCGGACGCGCCTAAATAAGAAAGCGACGCACGGGGTCACCCGGTCGCCGCTTTGTCCCGCTTTTTTTCTCGCGGGGTCGATATGGAGATAGGGCCAACTGCCCCCCCATGCAAGAGAAAATTTCCCCCGCGGGCAATTTATTTTCCCAGCGTGTCCAACCGTCTGCACGCTGACAACGCGCTGAACGTCTCCACAGACGGCTCGCAAGCGCCGCCTGGTGGCGCGAGAAAGCCTTGTGAAACGGGCACAAGTCGCGCGCCGAGGCGTGCGGTAGACAGCGGCGCGAAGCAGTCCTATACGGCGGAGCGCTGTCACATCTCTTAAGGAAACGTTATGGCCCGTCCTCAGCCCCAGCCGACCAAGAGCAAGTCTCACAAGGCTTCCGACGATCTCCAGGTGGAGCGCCTGCACCGGGGTTATTCCCAGTCGATGGAGGTGACCAGGGTCCTGGCCGATGAAAACAGCAAATTCCAGCACATCCGCATCTTCGACACCGTGGCCAACGGCCGGGTGATGACCCTGGACGACATCGTCCAGATCACCAGCCGGGACGAGAGCGCCTATGCCGACATGCTCACCCACCTGCCCATGCTGGAGCATGGCAAGGTGGAGCGGGTGATGATCGTGGGCGGCGGCGACCTCTCCATCGCCGACGAGGCGCTCAAGCACAAAAACGTCAAGGAAGTCGTGCTGGTCGATATCGACGGCCGGGTGATCGAGCTGTGCAAGAAGCATTTCAGCGAGATCAACGCCAAAGCCTTCAAGGACAAGCGCATGGTGATCGAGGTCGCCGACGCCTTCGAATATCTGGGCCGCAAATCCAGCAAGAACCGCTTCGACCTGATCATCGCCGACCGCCCCGATCCGGTGGGCCCGGGCAAAGCGCTGTTCGGCGAAACCTTCTATGACCGCGTCAAGGGCGCGCTGAAGCCCGGCGGCTATGCCACCTTCCAGACCGGCGTGCCTTTCTACCAGCCCTGGGAAATCACCGAGGCGCTGCAGGAACTGAAGCGCTTCTTCCCCAAGAGCGGCCTGTATCTGAGCGTGGTGCCGACCTATATCGGCGGCTTCATGGCGCTCTCCTGGGCCAGCAAGGGCGGCAAGCCGCTGGGCACGCCCGCCGGCATCAAGAAGGCGGCGGCCGCCTACAAGAAGGCCAAGCTCAAGACGGACTATTACAACCCGGCGATCCACGCCGCGGCCTTCGCCCTGCCCAACTGGATCGCGAAACTGGTTCCTTGAGCCAAAAGCGCCTGTTGCAGATCGCTGTTGCCCTTGCCGGCCTGGTGCCGGTGACGGCGGGCGCGGCGGGCGCTTTCTGGCCTGAGATTTTCTTCTTCGCCCATCGGCCCGGCGCCCTGACCCATGGCGCCTATCTCAGCGGGTTGCTGCTGGGCATCGGACTGGCTTTCTGGTCCCTGGTGCCCACCATCGAGCGGCAAAGCCGCGCTTTCACCCTGCTGACAGCCATCGTGTTCCTGGGTGGGCTGGCGCGGCTGGTGCTGGCGGCGCGGCTGGGCGCCTGGGGTCCATCCGTCCTGCTGCCGCTGGTCATGGAACTGGGTGTGACGCCCGCTCTGTGCTTTTGGCAGCACCGCGTCGCCCGCTCTTCCCTTTTCAGGCCCGAGTGACCACATTCCGGACAGAAAAACCCGGAACACTCTTCCCATGGCATTGATCGGTCCCGGCGGACGCCCCGTCACCTCCCAGCCGGCCCAGAGCGCGGCGGCCAGCAACAGCCCGCATATCAAGGATGCGGGGCTGGCCACCTTTGCCGCCGATGTCCTGGCCGCCAGCCGCGACGTGCCGGTGATCGTGGATTTCTGGGCACCCTGGTGCGGCCCCTGCAAGACGCTGGGGCCCCAGCTGGAAGCCGCCGTCACGGCCGCGAACGGCGCGGTGAAGATGGTCAAGGTCAATATCGACGAGAATCCCGAGATCGCCCAGAAGCTGCGCATCCAGTCCATTCCCACCGTCTACGCCTTCAAGGATGGCCAGCCGGTGGATGGCTTCATGGGCGCCATCCCCGAAAGCCAGATCAAGACATTCGTCGCCAACCTGGCCGCCGGCGGTGGCCATGGTCACGATCATGATCATGACCACGGACATGGGCATGGCGGACCCGAACATACGGTTGAAGTGCTGACGGTCGGCGACGAAGCGCTGGCGGCGGGCGACGTCGCGATGGCGGCGCAGGCCTACGGCCATGTGCTGCAGGACGAGCCGGGACATCCCCAGGCCGTGGCGGGACTGGCGCGCGCCTATCTTCAGGGCGGCGATATCGAACGCGCCAAGGCCACCTTGCAGATGGTGCGCCCCGATGCGGTCGCCGACGATGCCATCCGCGCGGTGGAAGCCGAGATCAAGCTGCGCGAAAATACCGCGCCGGAAGCGGCCGAGACCGCGGCGCTGCGCCAGCGGCTGGAAGCAGACCCCAAGGACCACCAGGCGCGCTATGACCTGGCCATGGCGCTGGACGCCAGCGGCGACCGCGAGGCGGCCGTAAACGAATTGCTGGAACTGGTGCGGCGCGACCGCAAGTGGAACGAGGAAGCGGCGCGCAAGCAGCTGGTCACGCTGTTCGAGGCGATGGGCTTTACCGATCCGCGCGCCGTCGAGGGC
>JBEGVG010000054.1:0-10591 GCA_041178445.1 Pseudomonadota bacterium
GTCCGCGTCGCGCGGGGTGCAGACCGTCAGCCCCACCACTTCAAAAGCCTTGCCGAGAAACGATCCGGCCAAATTTTCAAAGCGCGTGGACGGCAGTTCAAAGGTGATTTCGGTCGTCACCTCTCCCAGCACGCTATAGGCCGGCTTGCTGGGCTTGTGCCGGGTCATGACAAATCCGTTCGGCAGGGGCGCGTAGTGCTTTTCCTTGAGGCGCGGCTTTCGTTTCCACCACCAGTGATCATGGACATAGGCGGCATGCGCCGGATCCATCAGTCCAATCACGGCATGGTCTATGCCGCAGCGGAAATTCTGGGTCTCGGTCCAGCGCATCTTGTGGCTGACGCCGACGCGCGGCGGCTCGGATTTGGGCGCGGCGCCAGGCGTCGCCGCCATATAGACCCAGATCAATCCATCCTGTTCGCGCACCGGATAGGTCCGGACCTTGATCTTTTCCGGGTCGAAATCCTGTCCCTCCACCAGTGAGGGGATGGCGCTGCAAACGCCGTCCTTGCGGAAACGCCAGCCATGATAGGGGCATTCCACGCTGTCATCGGACTTGATGCGCCCCGCCGACAAAGGCACGCCGCGATGGGGGCAGATATCGCGCAGGGCGAATATCTCGCCGGCATGACCCCGACCCAGCAGCACCGGCTCGCCCAGCAGCATTTCCCGGCGCATGTCACCGCGCTTCAGGCTGGAAGCCAGCGCCGGCATGTACCAAAGGTCACGCAAGTAAGGATCGCCCGCCATGGGAACTGCTTAGAGAAATCGGCTTTTTCCCGCAAGAAGAGGGTTGCCGGGCCTCGCGTTCGCGCTAGCATTTCACCATGAAACGCGCCGTCCAAGCCCTGATCGACTCCCGCATCCTGGGCCGCGCCCTGATGGTCGGCGTGGTCCTGGAAGTGGCGCTGATGCTCGCCAGCCATTTTCGTCCCCTGCTTCAGGTTCACTATGCGCTGTTCGGCATCATGATGATCGCAGGCACGGCGGCCCTTCTTTATGCCCGCGATCTGGCGCGGGGCTATGGCATGGGTGCGCTGGGCGGGCTGGTGATCGGGGCCGCCTGCGGCGTGGCGGCGGTGGGCACCGCGAACCTCTTGGGCGACGAACCGGAGCGGTTCATTCCCTATGGCGTGATGATCTGCGCTCTGGTCGGCGCCATCGGCGGATTGTTCGGGCAGTATGCGGCGTGGATACGCGAATTCATTGCGACTTTGCGTTAGCCCCCACCGTTCGGAGCTTTTTCTCGGCTCGCTTCGCTTGCCTCGATCGCTGCGAACACCTCCCCCAGTGCAAGCGCGCTGACGCGCGCGCTGGGGGAGGGCGCTGACCAACCGATTCGGTTTTGGGGAAAACTATCGACTGGCTGGATCCGGCCCGGAATAGGGGCTGGGGGGCTTGTTATCCGCACCGATTCACAGCCAGTCGATGGGAAGAGGATCGCCCGCGAAAGCGGCTGACGCATGCTTAAATCGTGACCATTTCGGGGCAGGTTCCGCTCCGGGAAAATGGCGATTCTGCGTGACATTTTGGACAGGTGTATCGCGTCCGCGCCGCTTGCGGGACGTAAGTTCCAAGCCCATCATCACTTTTGGATGATGGAAGAACCCATAGCCCTCCATCGCGCCGTGGCGGCGCGTGACATGTCTGCGGCGACCGTGCCGCAAGTCACATTCGACCGTCCCGAACTTAACCGGATCCTCGCTCTGTATGGCCGCATGGTCGCGGCCGGCGAATGGCGTGATTACGCCCTGGATTTCCTGGAGGAGACGGCGGTTTTCTCGATCTTCCGCCGGGCCAGCGAGATGCCTTTGTTCCGCATTGAAAAACGCCCCGGTCTGCG
This sequence comes from Pseudomonadota bacterium, assembly GCA_041178445.1. Taxonomy (GTDB): domain Bacteria; phylum Pseudomonadota; class Alphaproteobacteria; order Micropepsales; family Micropepsaceae; genus Rhizomicrobium. The sequence continues at coordinate 1,844 of JBEGVG010000054.1, forward strand.
GCTGAAGCAGGGACAGTACAGCGTCATCGCGGCGGGCGGGGTCATTCTCAGGCGCGGCCACGAACTGGCCCCGGTGCTCAAGATATTCGACAAGAAGCTGCTAAAGGCGCTGTCGGAATAGTTTTCTCCGTGGGCCGCCTTGAGCCGCCCATCCAGCCTTTTTGTTCGCGGAACGATGGATGGCCGGGTCAAGCCCGGCCATGGAGGATGGCAATAAAAAAGCCCGGCATCGCTGCCGGGCTTTTCGTTTTGACGTTGCTTTTGCTTAGCGGCGGTCGCCGAGGAAGCGCAGCATGAACAGGAAGATGTTCAGGAAGTCGAGGTAGAGCGACAGGGCGCCCATGATCGCCGCCTTGCCGGCCACGGCGACATTGCCGCCGACTTCATAATAGGTGTTCTTGATCTTCTGCGTGTCCCAGGCGGTCAGGCCGACAAAGACCAGCACGCCGATGATGCTGATGACGAACTCCATCATCGGCGACTGGAAGAACATGTTGGCCAGCGACGCCAGCAGTACGCCGATCAGACCCATGAACAGGAACGAGCCCATGCCGGTCAGGTCGCGCTTGGTGGTGTAGCCGTACAGGCTCATGGTGCCGAAGGTGGCCGCGGTGATGAAGAAGGTCATCGCCACGCTGACGCCGGTATAGGCGATCAGGATGGACGACAACGAGGCGCCCGTCAGGGCGGCGTAAAGCCAGAAGGTGCCCTGGGCGGCTGCCTGGCTCATATGCATGACGCGGAACGACAGGAAGAAGACCAGCGCGATCGGCGCCAGCATCACCACCCAGCCCAGGATGGTGGGCGCGAGCGAGACGCCGCCGCTGGCGGTTACGGTCTGCTGGTAGAGCAGACCCAGCAGGGCCGGCGAATTGGCCACCACATAGGCAACCACGCCGGTCAGGGCGAGAGCGCCAACCATATAGTTGTAGACCCGCAGCATATGCGCGCGCAGGCCCATATCCATCGTGTCGGCATAACCTGCCGTGCCACGAACGATGCGATTGTCATACTCAGCCATCTGTTACTCCCTTTTGTCTGCTATTATATCGTGATTTCTTGTGGCGGTATCAAGGCGTCAGCCCCCGCCCAAATCAATGTTTTGCAAAGGTTAAGCCGCCCGGAGCCGCCGCGCCGGCCGCACCGAAAGGGCGCCGATTGCCCCCAAAAGGCCGAACAACAGGGTTGCGGCGCCTCCGCCCAGCACCGTGATCAGTACCGCCCGGCCGTCAAAGGCGAACGGCACGTCCAGCACGCCCCAGGCAATCGCCCAGCCCGCCAGGGTTCCCGCCAGAAGGGCGATCACCCCGGTGGCCGCCCCCAACACGGCATATTCGATGACATAGACCAGGGCGATTCGCGCCCGGGTCGCGCCCAGCACCTTGAGGATCGTGGCATCGTACAGCCGCGCCCGGGTACCAGCCGCGATGGCGCCCGCCAGCACCAGGAGACCCGCCAGAATGGTCACCAGACTGGCGACGCTGACACCCCGGGCCAGTGAGGCCAGCATGTCCTGAATCTGCTGGATGGCATCGCGCACCCTGACGGTCGAGACGTTGGGGAAACGGTTGGTCACCGCCATGTACATGGCGTTTTCCTGGGAGTCGTCCACCCGCACCGTGGCCAGGAAGGCGTGCGGCGCCTTGTCGATCACCCCGGGGGACAGCACCAGCACGAAATTCTGCCCGCCATTGGTGAAGTCCACCTTGCGCAGCGAATGGATGCGGCCCTCGATTTCGCGTCCCAGCACATTCAATTTCATCGCGTCGCCGATCTTGGCGCCGGTGCCGCGGGCGATGTTCTGGTCCAGCGAAATCAAAGTGGGGCCGCGATAGTCCGGTGCCCACCATTCGCCTTCGGTGAGTTCGGTGCGCGGCGGCGGGGTGCTGGAATAGGTGATGCCCCGGTCGCCATTCAGCGCCCAGCGGGCTTCCTGGGTCACTTTCACCTGCGCCGACGGCACGCCATTCATCTCAGTAATGCGGCCCCGGATCATCGGAGTGCGCTGGTAATCGGTGACCGTGGAGAAGCCGGTGATGGTCTTATCGAAAGCGAGTGCATCAGGCTGCTGGATATCAACAAAGAAGAAGCTAGGCGCGCGCGCCGGCAACGCGCCCGCGACCTGGGCATTGATGGTGGCGTTCAGCAGGGTCACGGTGGCCAGCAGCGTCAGCCCCAGTCCCAGCGCGGTCACGATCCCGCCGGTGGCCGCGCCGGGCCGCACCAGGTTGGCGAAGGCCAGCCTTACCAGCGGTGACTTCTGGCGCGGCAGGGCGCGGATGGCGCGGCGCAGGCCCTCCGCCAAGAGGCGCAGCAGTCCCAGCGCCACCACCGAGCCGCCCAGAAACTGCGCCGCGAAAACGGGTCGGGGCGCCATCACCAGTGTCAGCATCGCGATCCCGATGGCGGCGGCGGCGGAAATGGCGCGGTAGAGATTTTGGCCTTCCAGATTGGCGGGCGACACCACATCGCGGAACAGGCTGGCAGGCGGCACGGAGCGGGCTCTGGAGAGCGGCGGCACTGCAAAGGCGACGGCGGACAGCAGACCGAACGCCAATGCCAGCAGCAGCGGCACGGGATAGAAGCCGATACTGGGCGGCACCGGCAGGGCGCTGCCATAGAGCCAGACGATGGCGAGCGGCAGGGCCGCGCCCAGCGCAGCGCCCAGCAGTGTGGCGGCCAGCGCCACCGCCATCACCTGCAGGAAGAACACCAGGAAGACGAAATTGCCGCTGGCGCCCATGGATTTCAAAATGGCGATGTCGGCGCGCTTCCGGTCCAGGAAGGCAATGATCGCCTGACCGGCGCCGACCCCGCCCACGCCCAGCACCACCAGGCCCACCAGGGTCAGGAACATGGTGAGCTGTTCGACATAGCGGCGGATGCCCGGCGCGGCATCGGTGCGGTCGCGGATGTTCCAGCCGGCCTCGGGGAAACGCTTTTCCACCCGGTCCTTGAAGCCGGCAATGGCGGCGCGGGCCTGAACCTGGCTGCCCTGCGCATCCTTCAGGGCAATCCGGTAATTGTAGTTCACCATGCTTTCGGTGGTGACGAGACCCGTGGCGGGCAGGCCCGCGGCGGAGATCAACAGGCGCGGCCCCAGCTCAAAGCCGGTGGAAACGCGGTCGGGCTCCTTGTCCAGCACCGCCATGACGCGGAAGGTGGCATTGCCGAGCGTGACAAGATCGCCGCGCACCACCTTGAGCCGGTCCAGCAGGCTTTGCTCGGCGGCCAGGCCGCAGACGCCGTCATCCTCGCAGGCCAGCACGTCAGAGAGTTTTTGCGCCGGTGTAAATTCGGGCGCGCCGAACAGCGGCCAGCGCTTGTCTACCGCTTTCAATTCCACCAGCTGGCGTCCGCCGGTATCGCGGGCATAGACCATGGCGCGCATGGAAACCGTTTGAGAGACTCGGCCCTGATTGTCGAAAAAGGCGCGCTCCTCGGCCGTGACCGGGCGATGGATCTGGCGCACCGAAACGTCGCCGCCCAAGAGGATCTGACCCTGGTCCTGAAGACCGGTCAGAAACGCATCGCTTAAAGAGCCAACGCCGGCGATGGCCGTGCTGCCCAGCACCAGGCACAGAAAGAAGATTCGAAAACCCGCAAAACCGCCGCGGAGCTCGCGCCGCGCCAGCCGCAAGGCGAGCTTCAGCTCACGCATCCGAAACGACCCTGCCATCGGCCATGCGCAGCACCCGTTGGCAGCGCCGCGCCAGGCCTTCTTCATGCGTCACCAGGAACAAGGTGGCGCCGCGTTCGGCATTCAGGCCAAAAATCAGATCGGCAATGCCCGAACCGGTGGCGCTGTCCAGATTGCCCGTCGGTTCGTCGGCGAACAGGATCTGCGGTCCCGGCGCCAGGGCGCGGGCCAGTGCCACGCGCTGCTGCTCGCCGCCTGACAATTGTCCGGGATAGTGATCGGTGCGCTGGATCAGGCCGACGGCGCGCAGCTCGGCCTCGGCACGGTCGAAAGCGTCCGCCAGCCCCATCAGTTCCAACGGCACCGCGACATTCTCCAGCGCCGTCATGGTGGGGATCAGGTGGAAGGACTGAAAGACGATACCCACCCGGCCCAGGCGGAAACGCGCCGCCGCATCCTCGCCCATGCCGGTGATATCGGTGCCGGCAATCTCGACCTTGCCGGCGCTGGGCTTTTCCAGCCCAGCCGCCACCATCAACAAAGAGGACTTGCCCGAGCCTGACGGTCCGGTCATTGCCACCGTCTGTCCTGCCGGAACCGTCAGGGAAACCCCCGCCAGAATGTCCACGGGCCCAGCCAGGCTGGAGAGGGTCAGGCGGACGTCTTGAAGCTGAAGGGCAGGCGGGGGATGGTTCATGCGACTCGAGGTGGTGTGATGACGCGTTTTCTTCGCTATCTGATTAGCACAGTTCTGCTGCTCATCATGGCAACAGCAGGGCAGGCCCAGGAAAAACCGGTCAGGATACTCGCTTTGGGCACCAGCCTGACCCAGGGTTATGGCCTGCCGCCGGGCACCGAGTTCACTGTGCAGCTTCAGGCGGCGCTGAAACGGGCCAGAATCAATGCGCAGGTGATCAATGCCGGGGTGTCCGGCGACACCAGTGCCGGCGGCCTGGCGCGGCTGGACTGGTCGCTGGCCGACAAGCCCGACGTGGCGATCATCGAGCTGGGCTCCAACGACATGCTGCGCGGCTTGCCGCCGGCCCAGACCGAGAAAAACCTGCGCGCCATCCTGACCCAGCTGAAAGCGGCGAAGGTCAAGGTGCTGCTGACCGGCATGAAGGCGCAGCGCAACCTGGGGGCGGAATATGTCAAAAGCTTTGACGGCATCTATCCCCGGCTGGCCAAGGATTTTGGCGTGCTGTTCTATCCCTTCATGCTGGACGGGGTGGCGCTCCATCCCAAACTCAATCAGGCCGACGGCATCCATCCCAATCCGGAAGGCGTGAAGGTCATGGTGGCGCGCATGCTGCCGCTGGTGAAAAAGCTGGTGGGACGTTGATGCTCAGAAGGCTGCTTTCGGTCAGCGGCTTCACTCTGGCGTCCCGCGTCACCGGGTTTGCGCGCGACGCCTTGCTGGCCTGGACCCTGGGTGCGGGCGTGCTGTCGGACGCTTTCTTCGTGGCTTTCCTGTTTCCCAATTACTTCCGCGCCATTTTCGGCGAGGGCACCCTCAATCCGGCCTTCCTGCCGCGCTATGCCGCGCTGCGCGCCAGGGGTGAAAACGAAAGGGCCGCCAAATTCGCCGACGGGGTTTTCGCCTGGCAGATGGCGGCGCAGATCGCGCTGCTGGCGGTGGCGATCATCTTCATGCCGCAGATCATGCGGTTTCTGGCGCCCGGCTTTGCCGACAATCCGGCGCAGTTCGCCATGACGGTCGATCTGGCGCGGGTCACCTTTCCCTATCTGATCCTGACCCTGGTGGCGGTGCAGTTGTCGGCCATGCTCAACGCCATCGACCGGTTCTGGGCCGGCGCGGCCTGGTCGAACCTGCTCAATCTTTCCATGATCGCCACGCTGTTGGTGTGGCAGTGGTTTCCCAACGCCGCCTATGCCGCAGCCTGGGGTGTGCTGGCGGGCGGCATCCTCCAATTGGTCTTTATTTTATGGGCCGGTGCACGGGAAGGCTTGTGGCTGCGCCTGACCTGGCCGCGCTGGACGCCCGAGATCAAGGAATTCTTCGTTGCCTTCGGCGCGGTGACCATCGGCGCCGCCAGCGTGGTGATCGCGCCACTGCTCGACACCATCCTGGCCAGTTATCTGGCCACCGGCAGCCGGACCGCGCTTTATTATGCCGACCGGATCAATCAATTGCCGCTGGGGGTTTTGGGCATCGCGCTGGGCACGGTGCTGCTTCCGGCCATGTCGGCGCTGCTGGCCAAGAACGACCGCGCCGGGTCCGATGCCGCGCAGAACCGGGCGGCGGCGATGAGTCTGTTGCTCACACTTCCCTTCATGTTCGCGTTCGTGGCTATTCCGGACACCATCATGCATGCCGTGTTTGCGCACGGCGCATTCGACGCCGAGGCGGCGCAGCTGGCGGCGCTGGCGCTGGCCGCCTATGGCGTCGGACTTCCCGCCATGGCGCTGGTGCGGATCGTGGCTTCCACCTTTTACGCCCGTGGCGACACGGTCACGCCGATGCGCGCCACCCTGACCGCGCTGGCAAGCAACATCGCGCTGAAATTCTTGCTGGTGTGGCATTTCGAGATGGGTGTGGCGGGGCTGGCGCTGGGCACCGCGCTGGGCGCCTGGGTCAATGTCGGCCTGCTGACCTGGTTTGGCCGCAGCCGCGCCCTGCTGGCGATCGAAACGCTTTTCGTCCGCGCCCTGCCGCCCGCCTTGCTGGCAGCACTGGCGGCGGGAGCGGGGGCGTGGCTGGGCGCGCGGTTGGGCGAAACGCTTCTGCCCGGCGCCTATGCCGATGTGGCGGGGTTGCTGGTCGCGCTGATAGTCGCGGCGCTGGGCTATGGTGTTACCATCGCTTTGTTCCGCAGCCGCCTGCCACTGGGCCGTTTTTCGCAATGAGATTGTTCGTCGCTCTTTCCCTTCCGCGCGCGGTCGCCGAAACCCTGATGCTGATCCAGGGGGGCGTGCCGGGCGCGCGCTGGCAGAGCCGCGAACAGCTGCACCTGACCTTGCGCTTTATCGGCGAGGTGAGCGGCGAAGATGTGGATGCGATCGATGATGCGCTGGCGGGTATCGTCGCGCCGGATTTCAGCCTGCAGCTGCATGGGGTGGGACAGTTCGGCAACAACCAGCCGCATTCGCTCTGGGCGGGGGTAAGGCCCAATCCGGCGCTGGATCATCTGCAGCGCAAGGTCGACAACGCCATCCGCCGGGTCGGCCAGCCGCAAGACGCGCACAAGTTCACGCCCCATGTTACGCTAGCGCGGCTCAAGCATCCCGATCCGGACAAGGTGGTGGAATGGCTGAAGTATCATGCCCTTTACACCAGCGCCGAATTCGAAGCCGGTGCGTTTCGACTCTATTCCAGTCTCTTGACCAGCGATGGCAGCGTCTATCGCGTGGAAGAGGACTATCCTCTGGGAGGCCATTATGACGAAGCTGACGATTGAAGAATTGAAAGCATCGCTGAAGCGGCTGCCAGACTGGGAGCTGGCGAAGGACCGCGAGGCTCTCACCCGCAAATTCCAGTTCGTGGATTTCGACGCGGCCTTCGCCTTCATGACGCGCTGCGCCCTGCTGGCGGCGAAAATGGATCACCATCCCGAATGGTGCAATGTCTATAACAAGGTAGAGGTGACGCTGGCGACGCATGACGCCGGCGGCGTGACGCAGAAAGACATCGACCTTGCCACTGCCATGGACGGCTATGCCGCCATGGGTGGCGGCCGTTAGTAGCGGAACCAGCCCGTGCGGTCGGCCACCATCAGCGCGATGCTGCCGCCCAGCGGCGTGAGCAGCACCGCCATGGCGAACCACAGCGCCGGGTTGCGGCCGCCCAGCTTGGCCCAGTAAGCGACGAACATCGCCACCAGAATATACAGAAAGAGAAGCACGCTATTTCTTTCTGGCGTTCTTGATCAGGTCTTCCACCACCGATGGGTCGGCCAGGGTGGTGATGTCGCCCAGGTTGGAGGTGTCGCCTTCGGCGATCTTGCGCAAAATGCGGCGCATGATCTTGCCCGATCGGGTCTTGGGCAGCCCGGGCGCGAACTGGATCACGTCCGGCTTGGCGATGGGGCCAATCTCCTTGCCGACAAAGGCCTTGAGCTCGGCGTTCAGCGCATCGCTGGACGCCACGCCCGCATTCAGCGTGACATAGGCATAGATGCCCTGACCCTTGATGTCGTGGGGATAGCCCACCACCGCGGCTTCGGCGACATCGCGATGGCCGACCAGCGCGCTTTCCACTTCCGCGGTGCCCATGCGGTGGCCGGAGACGTTGATCACGTCATCGACGCGGCCGGTGATCCAGTAATAGCCGTCCTCGTCGCGGCGGCAGCCGTCGCCGGTGAAATACTTGCCGCGATAGGTTTTGAAATAGGTGTCAATGAAACGCTGATGATCCCCATAAACGGTGCGCATCTGGCCCGGCCAGCTTTGGGTAATGCAAAGATTGCCGCTGGCGGCGCCTTCCAGAACATTGCCGTCGGCATCGACCAGCTGCGGTACCACGCCGGGAAGCGGCTTGGTCGCCGAACCGGGTTTCAGATCGGTGGCGCCGGGCAGGGGCGAGATCAACACGCCACCGGTTTCGGTCTGCCACCAGGTATCCACGATGGGGCAGCGGCCATCCCCGATCACGCGGTGGTACCACAGCCAGGCTTCGGGATTGATCGGCTCGCCCACACTGCCCAGCAGCCGCAAGCTTGCGCGGCTGGTTTTCGTCACCGGCGCGTCGCCGTCGCGCATCAGGGCGCGGATGGCGGTGGGCGCGGTGTAGAAGATGTTGACCTTGTGCTTGTCGATCACTTCCCAGAAGCGCGACACGGTGGGATAGTTCGGCACGCCTTCGAACATCAGCGTCGTCGCGCCATTGGCCTGCGGGCCATAGACGATATAGCTGTGCCCGGTCACCCAGCCGACATCGGCGGTGCACCAATAGATATCGCCCTCGTGGTAATCGAAGACATAGTGATGGGTGTACGCGGCATAGAGCAGATAGCCGCCGCTCGTGTGCAGCACGCCTTTCGGCTTTCCCGTCGAGCCGGACGTGTAGAGGATGAACAGCGGATCCTCGGCCGACATGGGTTCCGCCGGGCAGTCCGTCGACGCGCTGTCCACCACGTCGTGCCACCAGC
>JBEGVG010000055.1:0-3411 GCA_041178445.1 Pseudomonadota bacterium
CGTCCCGGCCCGGTGGTGGTGGACATTCCCAAGGACATCCAGTTCCAGAACGGCACCTATGTCGGCCCCAAGGCCGTGCATCACCGCACCTACAAGCCCAGGACCGAGCCCGATGCCGATGCCATCGCGCAGGCGGTGGAGATGATGGCACAGGCCAAGCGCCCGGTGCTTTACACCGGCGGCGGCATCATCAATGCGGGGCCGGAAGCTTCGCGTCTGCTGCGCGAGCTGGTGGACATTACCGGCTTTCCCATCACCTCGACCCTGATGGGCCTTGGTGCCTTTCCGGCGTCGCGTCCCGAATGGCTGGGCATGCTGGGCATGCACGGCACCTGGGAAGCCAACCATGCCATGCATGATTGCGACCTGATGATCTGCCTGGGCGCGCGCTTCGATGACCGCTGCACCGGCAAGGTCAGCTCCTTCTCGCCCAAGTCCAAGAAGATTCATCTGGATATCGACGCCTCGCAGATCAACAAGATCGTGCGGGTGGACCTGCCCATCGTCGCCGACGCCACCAAGGCGCTGCGCGAGATGGTGCGCTTCTGGAAGAGCCAGAAGCACAAGGTCCAGGGCGCCGCGCTGAAAGAGTGGTGGGCACAGATCGACCAGTGGCGCGGGAAGAAGTCGCTGTCCTATCGAAATTCCGACAGCATCATCAAGCCGCAATATGCCATCGACCGTCTCTATGAGCTGACCAAGCATCGCCAGGACGTCTATGTCACGACCGAGGTTGGCCAGCATCAGATGTGGGCGGCGCAGCGCTTCCATTTCAACGAACCCAACCACTGGATGACCAGTGGCGGTCTGGGCACGATGGGCTATGGTCTGCCGGCGGCGGTGGGCGTGCAGATGGCGCATCCCGATGCGCTGGTGATCGACATTGCCGGCGAAGCCAGCGTGCAGATGACCATGCAGGAAATGTCGACCGCCATTCAGTACGATCTGCCGATCAAGATCTTCATCCTGAACAACGAATATATGGGCATGGTGCGCCAGTGGCAGGAAATCCTGCACGGCAAGCGCTATTCCCATTCCTATTCCGAAGCCCTGCCGGATTTCGTCAAGATGGCCGATGCCTTTGGCTGTGTCGGCCTGCGCGCCGAAAAGCCGTCGGAACTGGATGGCAAGATTCAGGAAATGCTCGATGTCAGGCGCCCGGTGCTGTTCGACGTGCGGGTGGACCCGACCGAAAACTGCTATCCCATGATCCCGTCGGGCGCGGCGCATAACGAGATGCTGCTGTCGCCCGATGACGGCGGCGAGATCAGCGACGCCGGAAAGATGCTGGTCTGAGATGCACGACACCAAGGTCAAGCAAGCGGGCGAGAATGAGCGCCACACCCTCACTGTGCTGGTGGACAATGAGGCTGGCGTCTTGGCGCGCGTGGTCGGGCTGTTTTCGGGCCGTGGCTACAATATCGAAAGCCTGACGGTGGCCGAGGTCGATCCGATGGCGCGCACCAGCCGCATCACCATCGTCACCTCCGGCACGCCGCATGTGATCGAGCAGATCGAGACCCAGCTGCGCCGCCTGGTGCCGACCCATCGCGTCACCAACTGGACATCCGCCAAGGCCGGCATCGAGCGCGAAATGGCGCTGATCAAGGTGGCCGGCACCGGCGAAAAGCGGGTCGAGGCACTGCGCATGGCCGACGCTTTCCGCGCCCGTCCGGTGGACACCACCCATGCCAGTTTCGTGTTTGAGATCACCGGCGCCCCCGCCAAGATCGACAGTTTCATCGAGCTGATGCGTCCCCTGGGTCTGGTGGATGTTTCGCGTACCGGCGTCGCCGCGATTTCCCGCGGCCCGGAAGCCATGTAATCACCTTTCAAACATATAACCTCCAGGAGTGGACTGATGCGCGTGTATTACGATCGGGATGCCGATCTCAATCTGATCAAGAACAAGAAAGTGGCCGTGATCGGTTTCGGATCGCAGGGCCATGCCCATGCCCAGAACATGCGCGACAGCGGCGTGAAGGATCTGGTGATCGCGGTGCGCCCCGGCGCCTCGGCCAAGAAGGCGGAAGCCGCCGGGTTCAAGGTGATGAGCGTCGCCGATGCCGCCAAGTGGGCGGACGTGATGATGATGGCCACGCCTGACGAACTGCAGGCCGACATCTACAAGGACGAACTGAAGAACAACATGAAGCAGGGTTCGGCGCTGCTGTTCGCCCACGGCTTCAACGTCCATTTCAAGCTGATCGAGCCGCGCCCCGACATGGACGTTCTGATGGTCGCCCCCAAGGGCCCCGGCCACACCGTGCGCGGCGAATATCTCAAGGGTGGCGGCGTGCCGACCCTGATCGCCGTTCACCAGGACGCCTCGGGCAATGCCCATGACCTGGGCCTGAGCTACGCGTCCGCCATCGGCGGCGGCCGCGCCGGCATCATCGAGACTAACTTCAAGGAAGAATGCGAAACCGACCTGTTCGGCGAGCAGGTCGTGCTTTGCGGCGGGCTGGTCGAGCTGATCCGCGCCGGGTTTGAGACCCTGGTCGAAGCCGGCTATGCCCCGGAAATGGCCTATTTCGAGTGCCTGCACGAAGTGAAGCTGATCGTCGATCTGATCTATGAAGGCGGTATCGCCAACATGAACTACTCCATCTCCAACACCGCGGAATATGGCGAATATGTCACCGGCCCCCGCATCATCACCGCCGAGACCAAGGCCGAGATGAAGCGCGTCCTGCAGGACATCCAGCAGGGCAAGTTCGCCCGTGACTGGGTCTTGGAAAACAAGGCCGGCCAGTCGTCCTTCAAGGCCACCCGCGCCATCGGCGATGCCCACCAGATCGAGGAAGTGGGCGCCAAGCTACGCGCCATGATGCCCTGGATTGCGAAAAATAAGCTGGTGGACGTGGCGAAGAACTGATTTCTTTTCCCCGCCGGAAAAGAAACATTGCACAAGGCCCGGCGTTGACGCGCCGGGCCTTTTAGCATCTGGGGAGCATGACATGACCGCACGTCCGCCGATTCCGAAGCCGCCCTATACCGGCGGCTGTTTGTGCCGCGCCGTGCGCTATGAGCTGTTCGCCCGGCCGCTGGCGGTCAATGCCTGTCATTGCAACGACTGCAAGAAGACCAGTGGCGCCACCAATGTGCTGATGCTGATCGCCGATGCCGAGGCTTTCTCCGCCAGCGGCGAGACCCATACCTATCTCAGCACGGCAGCCTCGGGCCGGGTGAAGGAGATCAAGCGCTGCGCCCATTGCGGCGTTCGGGTATGGCACCAGAATTTCGCCTCCCCCGCGCTGGTGTTCATCGCCGCCGGCACGCTGGATGACACGAGCTGGGTGATCCCGGCCTCCCATATCTGGGTCGAGCGCGCCTCGCCCGGCGTGGTGATGCAGGACGATGCCATCAAGGTCGAGGGCCAGCCCACCGATCGAACAATCCTGATGGACG
>JBEGVG010000056.1:0-3625 GCA_041178445.1 Pseudomonadota bacterium
CCCTGAATTCAACCGGCGGCCCGGAGGCAAATACCTTGATTAGCGACGGCATCAGCCCATCCACAGTCTCTTGCACGTCGCGCGATACCACCTGCGACCGGCCGGCCACCTCAATCCCCAGCGGCTCGCCCCGGTAGTATTTCAGCGCCTTCGCCCGGTCGCTGGACACCGCCTGCACCTGCGTAATCGCCCCGGTGATCGACAACCGGGCGCCAATCATCGCCGTCAACTCGCTGTCAGACATGCGGCCGCGAGATTGACGGAGGAGCACTATACCAGCCCTTCTTTCTCAAGCGATTCACGGGAAACTTCGACTTTCCCACATGCAACCACTATTTCGATGGAATGGCTATTTTCAGGCATCACGGCAAACCTGACCGGATGACAAATCACAGCCGCTAAATTCGGCCCTATGTGATCTATAAACACGTCAGCTTCCTCGCCAATATACCACCCGCCGATACGGCCAGCTAATATCCCACCCCCGCCAGAAGCGAGTTCTTCCCATGCAAAAAAATTCCGGCTAGGGACCGGATGTCCCATGAACGTGGCTTTGATCGCTTCCCGGCATTTTCCGCACCCCACGATGCCAGAAACCCACGTGCCCCGCTCACTCATCAAATCATTCTTTCCAGATACTTGATCGGCGCGAAGCGAGCCGGCGCGCGGGCAATGGCGCCATAGCGAAACGCATCCGCAGCATGGCTTGCCCAGTCATGCCGGGGCGTGGTTTTGAACACCTTCATCTTATCGTTGAATTCCGCCTGATACCATTTTAGCGCGTCCACACCGACCTTGCACTTTTCCGCGTCGAACACGCAGCGCGGGATCAGCATCCGCACCGCCTCCACGCCATCTTCCACCGTCAGCTTCGGGGCAACCTCAAACCGCAACCCCAACTCGTCGGCCATCTCTTTCCGGCTACGCCCGCTGCCCAATTCCCGGACCTCGATGTCATGCGGGGCAACATGCCGCGAATAGTTGTAGGGCCGCTCACTCAAAACCTTGCGGTAGTGCGGCAAGCCCTCGCCGTGCGCCTCGTAGTAATCAATCAGCCGAACCTCACCGCCAGGCGCGCGCTGCGCAAACCAGATCACGGTGCTGTCACCAACACCCAAATCCCACCACGTCTCGACCTCAATCATAGGATCGTGGGGCACGCGGGTAATCCGGCCTTCATCCTCCGCAACGCGCATCAACCGGCCGTAATAGGCGCCGGGAACAGCCGCCTCAAACGAGCACTCGTATTCCTGATCGAATTGCTCTTGCGACATCGATCGCCGCGCGTCCGCCAGCTCATCCTCCGGCAGAATGCCGCTCTCACTCGCCTTGAGCACAAGGCTAAACCAGTCTTCCGTGCGCTTGGCCTCGGTCACCTTCTCATAGAAATCGTTCTGTCCCTTGGGCGTGCCCATAAACAGCGCCCACCCGCGTCGATCCGAAAGCGCCGGCCGGATAACCTCAGGCCACGCTCGCGGGTCTATCAACGCATACTCGTCCAACACCACGCCATCGAGATACAAACCGCGCATCCGATCGTAGTTATCAGCGCCATAAAGCCTGATACGCGCCTGATTGGGCAGCGTGACGCTTAGCTCACTCTCGCTCGTCGTGATGCCCGGTATCGGCTGCGTGAAGCGTTTCAGATACCCCCAGGCAATGTCCTTTGCCTGCGTGAATGTGGGCGCCACATAAGCAAATCGCGGCTCGTCCAGTTCGCACCGCAACGCTGCGTCGATCAGGTCGCCCACGCAAGCCACCGTCTTCCCGGCGCGCCGATGCGCGGCAATCGCACCCCACCTCTGGCGCCGCTTGTGGAACGCGACAAATGCCGCGCGGGGCGTATATCCCAGGCTAATCGTCTGCACGGGGCACGCCTGTCGCAATCAGGAATTGCAGGTCTCCGCGATGCTCCTGCGTCTGTTTCGGCATGCCCTCGACCCGGTTCATGATCTTTTCGGCCGCCGCAATCCGGTTGCTCTCGCTTTCGGACGTATCAAGAACGGCTTCCCAGGTGTCCATGGCCTTCGCGGCCAGTTCGGCCTTGCGCTCGTGCCACGGCGTCTTAGGCCCGCCTCTACGGCCAGGATTGCCCGCCGCGAACGGCTTTCCTGCCAGCTTATCGGCCCCCAGTCCCGCCCCACGAGCCGGGCCACCATAGCCGGGGCCGTTACCCTTGGGGCGGGTCTGAGAGTTACGAACGCGCGGCATTAGAAACGGTTGCCCGCTCCCTGCTTGACGCCCTTAGCACTGAATGCAGCCGGTGACTTCTTGGTCCCGCCCAGTGTTTTCGTGCCCTTGCCCCCGCCGCTCTGGATTTTGATCGGCTTGGTGGTGTTGCCCTTCGATACTTTCATTTTCATCACTCCATCGGGTCAGGTTTGCATGCACGCGCGGCCCGAACGCGCGCTAGATCGATTTGTTGCCGTATTTACCAGCGTTGATCTTGGCCAGCGTGCCCTTGTGCTTTTTGGCCTGAGATGACCGCACCACGTATTCGCCACGGTCTAACGCGGCGTAGCCATCGTCCGGGCCTTGCGGGTCAGGACCGCGCAGCCCACCGACCGTTCCGCCCCGCTTGTATGACGCGCGGTAATCTGGATCAGAGTTCCAACTCGTCGGCGCGTTCCGGATGTCAGGGACACGCTGCTTGCGGTCCCATTCCTCCGGCGCGCCTAGCCGCCGGACCATGCCGCCACGCGCGAAGCTGTCCGTGCCGCCGCCATAGTCCGCGCCGTGCTGACCATCGCTGTCAGCCCCATCCGTGCCGCCGCCCTCGCTACCGCTGCCCCCGTCACCCTCGCCGCCGCCGTAGCCGCGCCACGAATAGCCGGGGATATACTCGCCGCCGCTGCCATCGGATGTCATCATCCGGCGCCCGCCCTTGGGATTGCCCGTGCCACCCGGAGGCGTGGGCGACACCAGCGGCGCCGGCTGGGGTAGCGTTGTCATGCCCGGTGCACCTGCCCCCGTGGCCTGCGTCGCGCTCGGCACGCCAGCATAGCCGGCCATAAGCGCCTGGATTAGCTGCTGCGGGATGATACCGCCCCCGAAGCCCGCCATGCCGTTGACGGCCGGCATGTAGCTCGCAATCGGCGCCCCCATGCCCGGCATCCCCGGATTGGCGCCAAGCGTCATGCCCTGATAGGCGAGCGGATTGAATTGGGGATACGAGCCAAGCGGGCGCGCCGGCCCCGCCGCCGGGACATTCGGCGTCCGCGTCTCACCGCCACCGCCTCCACCGCCACCGCTCATGCTACACCGCACAAAAAAAGCCCGCTCACATGATTGTGGCGGGGTTCAAAATGGGCGCAATTCTGCCCACGCGAGTGTGCTAGCCGATATTCGCGCGCCGCGTCAAGGGGGTTCGGCCGCATCCTTGGCGACATCGAATAGCCTGGTTTCCAGGATATCGACCTCGCGCATATCCCCGCCCATCACCGATTTGGCGGCTTACAGGAGCTTCGGGTCCACCGCGTTAACCATGTTCCATTCCCCATCCATCAGCCAGCCAGTCAAGCCCGGCCTGGCACTCAGGTAGCCGCCATGTGCCCGGGTGTTGCCCGCACATGAGCGCGTCCAGCACCGGCCCAGCTATCGGCCCAGCGGCCACCAGCAGGCGCCT
>JBEGVG010000057.1:0-7400 GCA_041178445.1 Pseudomonadota bacterium
AGGGAATGCAGGAAAACCAGCACCAGCAAAGCCAGCGCCGCAATACCCAGGACCCGGCTACCGACACTGTCCTGCGGATTGGAAAGATAGGCCTGAAGCTCCCACATATAGGCGGAAAAGAAGCCGTAGATCGACAAGGCCCCGGCCAGGCAGGGAATCCAGATGCGCCGCACAATGGGCGCAGCGTTCCGGCGCACGAATTGAAGGGGAAAAAACAGTGGCGCGCGGGGTGCAGGCGTCAGAGCCGTCATGCAGTTCTTTCCAACCTGTCCGGCTAACGTCGTTCGCGGTGGCCGCCAAGGGAAACAACACGTCCGGGCGCGGCTTCAGCGTCCGGGGCGTCTTCCTCGGCCGCTTCCACTTCGCCTTCCGACAGGCGCGCGAAGCTGAAATAGAACGCGCAAAGCGCACAAACGCACAGCAGGGCGAAACGGGGATAGAGTGTGGCGACCAATGAGGAAGACGCGACGACTGCGATGTAAAGCACCGCGCTCCAGCGCATGCCCATTGAGTCGATCAGACGATGGTGAAAGTGATCCCGGCCGCCCTGGAAGATCGACCGGCCCTGCAGCGGCCGGGCGATCATCAGCCGGAAACAATCCATGACGGGGATAAAGAACCAGACGATCACGGTTTCCAGGGACACGAGGTGATCGGCATGGGCCCGCGCCACCAGCAGGCCAAGGGCAAAGGTAACGCCATAAGAGCCGCAATCGCCCAGGAATATCTTTCCACCAAGATTGAACAGCAGGAAAATCAGGGACAGGCCGAGCAGGATTGCCGCGATGTCGGCCATGGTGCCCGAGGACACCAGGATCAGGCAGCCGGACCAGATGGCGAACATGCTGGCGACCAGGCCATTCTGGCCGTCCGCCATATTGACGGAATTGACGATCCCGATGGTGGTCAGGCCCATCAACGGCACATAGACCCAAGGGAAAATTGGTGTCTCGGCGAAGCTGTACCAGTTCAAGGTCGCTGAAATCAGATTGGGATCCAGCGCAAAGGCGATGCCCATGAAGGTCAGCAGAAGCATGATGCGCAAGGGCGGGGAAAGGTCGCGCTGGTCATCCACGAAACCGACCAGTCCCAGACCGGCCGCCGAGAGCAGAATGGAAATCAGCAGCGGGTCGGCCGGCGGGGCGGAAAGCGCCAGAGTGCCGATCATCCACACCAACAGTCCGGAGAGAATTGCCAGTCCGCCCACCTGGGGCGTGGGGAAGGCGTGGCGCTTGCGGCTATTGTCGGGCACCGCCATGACGTCGAAGCGTTCGCCGATCGGGCGCCCACCCAGGCAAACCACCAAGGCGGTCAGAAAAGCCGCGAGCGCCAGAAGGTGGGACATCATGGACAAATTCATACCCAATCGTCTTGGTCAGGCCAATGCTGCGCCTGCAAAACCTTACAACACATTGTCCAACGACACACGTCCTAGAAAATAACCCATTATTTTTTAATGTGTTATATTAATGTTACGGAACTGCCGCATCTCAGCCCGTCAAATTTCGCTGTGTTGCAGCCAAAAACGGGCAACTAACGTACAGAAGCATTCGCACTTTTCAGCACGGCGTGAACCACGCGGTCCTGGGTGGCCTCATCCAGATAGGGATGCATCGGCAGACTAACGACCTTGGCACTCAGCGCCTCGCTCACCGGTATCGGCGCGGCCGGATAATGGGCATAGGCCTTTTGGCGCGACAGCGGCAGCGGATAATAGACCATGGTCGGCACGCCCGCCTCCTTCATATCCGCCTGAAATTTGGCGCGGTCTTCCACCTGAAGCGTGTATTGGGCCCAGGTCGAGGTCGCGCCGGCGATTACCTTGGGAGTGACGATACAATTGGAGCCGGCAAAGGCATCATTGTAGCGCCTGGCCACCACATTGCGCGCTTCGATTTCCTGCGGAAAAATCTTGAGCTTTTCGATCAGGATCGCGGCCTGGATGGTATCGAGGCGCGAATTCAGTCCGATATGAACATGCTCATAGCGATGGCTGCCCTGGCCATGCGACCGCAGACTGAGCAGCATATCCTTCAGTGCGTCGTCATTGGTGAAACAGGCGCCGCCATCGCCATAGCAGCCCAGTGGCTTTGCCGGAAAGAAACTGGTCGCCGCCGCATCGCCGATGGCGCCCGCGCGCTTGCCATCCAGCAACCCGCCAAACCCCTGGGCGGTATCACAGAACAGCTTGAGCCCTTCGCGCGCCGCAATCGGCGCAAGCCGCGCGTAATCCGCGGGTTGGCCGAAAAGGTCTACCGGCATCACCACCTTGGGCACAAGCTTGCCGCCCTGCTTCACCAGGGCAATGGCCGCTTCCAGGCTGGCCGGGTTCATGTTGAAGGTATCGGGCAGCACATCCACGAAAACCGGTGACGCGCCCACCAGCGCCACGACCTCGGCGCTCGCGGCAAAGGTGAAGGCCGGCACGAACACGGCGTCACCCGGACCCACGCCCCAGGCGCGCAGAACCAGCAGCAAGGCATCGGTGCCATTAGCGCAGGCGATGGCGTGTTTCACTCCCGCCCATTGGGCGATGTCCTTCTCGAACTGCGTCACCTGCGGACCCAGAATCCATTGGCCCCCTTCCACCGCGGCGCGAATGGCGGCATCCAGCGGCGCGCCAAGGCGGCAGCGCTGGGCTTGCAGGTCAATGAAGGCTATGGGCTGACTCAACGCATCACCAATGTTGGGAATCGCCGTGTTTTAGGCTGGGGCGGCGGCGCATCCGACACACGAAATATTGCAGAATAAATCCCGGATGACTCTTCAGACCGGCTTGGTCGGGGCCAGGACGCGTCCATAGGTGTCCTCGAAACGCACAATATCGTCTTCGCCCAGATAGGCGCCCGACTGCACCTCGATCAGATGCAAGGGGTCGGGCCCACGATTTTCCAGCCGGTGCCTGGCACCCAGCGGAATGAAGGTGGACTCATTGCTGTGAAGTTCAAACCGCCGCTCGTCACAGGTGACCAGCGCCGTACCCTGCACCACGATCCAGTGCTCGGCGCGGTGATGATGCATCTGCAGGGACAGCTTGGTGCCCGGATTGACCACGATGCGCTTGACCTGGAAGCGCGGTCCGGAATCGATGCTCTCATAGGTGCCCCAGGGCCGGTGCACCACCGCATGATGGATATGCTGGTCACGCCCCCGGCTTTCCAGCTGCTCCACGATCTTCTTGACGTCTTGACAGGCATCGCGGTGACTGACCAGAAGCGCATCCTTGGTGGCGACCACCACCAGATTTTCCACGCCCAGCGCCGCCACCAGCGGACCCTCGCTGCGGATATAGGAATTGCGCACATTTTCAGTCAGCACATCGCCCTGAATGGCGTTGCCGTCGGCGCCGCGTTCGGCGATGTCCCACAGTGAATGCCAGGAGCCGACATCGCTCCAGCCCATGTCCACCGGAACCACCGCCGCATTGGCGCACTTTTCCATCACCGCATAGTCGATGGAATCGGACGGACAGGCGAGAAAGGCGGGCTCGCCCAGGCGAATGAAATCCAGATCCTGGTGGCCATGCGCCAAGGCATCGCGGCAGCAGGCCAGCATCCGCGGCTGCAGCCGTTCCATCTCCGCCAGAAAGCTCCTGGCCTGGAACAGAAACATGCCGCTGTTCCAGTAATAGCCGCCGGTATCGAGATAGGACTGGGCCGTGGCCAGATTGGGCTTTTCGACAAAGCGTTCGACGACAAAGGCGCCGGACGCCGCCGCCAGCGCGGCCGCGCTCTTGATATAGCCATAACCGGTTTCAGGGCCGGTTGGCCGGATACCGAAAGTGACCAGCGCACCCTGCTGCGCTGCCGTGCGCGCCACCGCAACGCCCTCGTGGAAAGCGCCGATATCCAGCACCACATGATCGGACGGCATGATCAGCATCAATCCGTCAGGATTTTCCTGCACAATCTGCAGCGCCGCGATGGTCACGGCCGGCGCCGTGTTGCGCCCGGCGGGCTCCAGCACGATCCGCGCCCCCTTGATGCCGGCGGCGCGCAGCTGCTCGGCGATCAAAAAACGATGATCCTGGTTGGAAATCACGATCGGCGGCGCGAAGCCATCGCCTTGGGCGCGCGTTGCCGTCTCCTGAATCATGGAGCCCTTACCGGCCAGCGACAGAAACTGCTTGGGGAGCGCCTTGCGCGACACCGGCCACAGCCGGGAGCCCGAACCGCCCGACAGGATGACAGGCGTGATGATGTCGCTTTGAGGCATAGGCTTGGGTCCGTGAACGCGCTGGAAATTGCGTCAAACAAACCGCCAAGACAAGGCGGCCGGCCTGACATGTTTTTCTTATTCTAGTACAGGCAGTTAAGCCTAGCGAGCCAGATATTCCCGGGCCAGGATTTTGCCCTCTTCCACACCGGGCTGATCAAAAGGATCGACCCCCATCAGCCGTCCCATGATGATGGTTTCCAGCATGAAGTGCATCATCAGTGCGCCGATATGGAATTCATCGACCTTCGCCAGATGGATCTGGCGCACCGGCCGGCCATTCTTGAACAGGGTCTGGGCCGTGGCGCGGGCTTCGGCATCCACCAGATCGCCCAGCTTTTTGCCGGCGAGATATTTGAGGCCCAGCGCATTGGCGCGGGCGCGCGGCGCGGCGGGACCTTTGCCTTTGGTATCCACCGTCACCAGGGTGAACAGGGCGGTGGCCGGTCCATCGCGAAACATCTGGAGCTGACTGTGCTGATCCACCGGGCCCAGCACCGAAACCGGCGTCGAACCCTTGCCGTCCTTGCCCAGGCTTTCCGCCCAGAGCTGCCGCCACCAACCGCCGAACACCGCCAGATCATCGGCATAAGGCCACAGCACCGTGGTGGCGAGTTTACCCTCTTCGCTCAGCGCCTGATGCAGCGCCGCGCCCATAGCAGGAGATGCCTCGTCCGGCGATTTCGCGCCCAGCACCTCGTCAAGTACCGTTTGAGCGCCAGCACGCAACTGTTTCACATCCAGGCCCATCAGCAGCGCCGGCAACAGGCCGACCATGGTGAGAACGGAATAACGCCCGCCCACACCCAGGGGATGATCCAGCTTGGTCGCGCCAATCGAATCGGAAAAATCGGCCAGCGCGCTCTGGTGTGGCTCGGTGATGATGGTGAAATGTTTCTTGAGCGTTTTGACGCCTGCCTTCTCCAGCGCCTCGGCAGCCGTCAGCACCTGCATCAGGGTTTCGGCGGTGCCGCCCGACTTGGAGATGGCGACAAAATGCGTCTTCTTCAGATCGAAGCGCTTCAGCGCCTTGGCCCAGCTGAAAGGATCGGGATTGTCGTGGAACTCCACGAATGGCTTGGCCGTCTTGCGCAAGGGCGTCAGCGCCTGCCCGCCCAGGCTGGAGCCGCCGATGCCGAGCACCGCCACCGTGGTGAAGCCCTTCAGCGTCGCGGCGTGGCGGGTGGCCGCCCGCAGATCATCGGTGCGGGCCGGAATGCACAGCAACTCAAGACTTTTTCCCTGGTGCTGCTGGCGCAGCCAGTCCAGCGCCGCCACGGTTGCGCCCAGCGCCTTGGCGTAGCGGGTGGGCGACGGCGCGCCCGCGCCGGACATGGCCAGTTCGAGGGAAATGCCCAGAGGAGATTTGCCCATCCTCAACCTTCGGATTCGATGCGTGCCTTCAGAATCTTGTCGGGTTCGCCGCTGATGGCGCCATTGTTATGCTCGCCACCCTTCTTGATCTTGTCGACATTCTCCATGCCTTCGACCACCTTGCCCCAGACCGAATACTGACGGTCCAGCCAGGGCGCCTCGTCAAAACAGATATAGAACTGGCTGTTGGCGCTGTCGGGATTGGCGGTGCGCGCCGCCGAGACGGTGCCGCGGCCATGCTTTTCGTCGGAAAATTCGGGCTTCAGGTTGGGCAGGTCTGAACCGCCACTGCCGGTTCCGGTGGGATCGCCGCTCTGCGCCATGAAACCGGGAATAACGCGGTGGAACACCACGCCGTCATAGAAGCCCTTGCCGGCCAGCGTCTTCACCCGTTCGACATGATTGGGCGCCAGGTCGGGACGCAGCTTGATCTTTACCGGGCCGTCCTTGAGATCCAGAACCAGATAGTCGGTCATTTGGGCATTTCCTTGCAGCGTTTAACGAGAGCCTCGGCGACAGCCTTGGTGGTGAAAGGGGTGATATCTCCGTCCAGCAGGGCGATTTCCTTCACCAGCCGCGATGATATCGCCTGATGGCGCGGATCGGCCATCAGAAACACGGTTTCAATCTCGGTATTGAGGCGCTGGTTCATCGCCACCATCTGGAATTCATATTCGAAATCCGACACGGCCCGAAGGCCCCGGATAATCACCGAAGCGCCCAGCTGGGCGGCGAATTTCACCAGCAGGGTATCGAAGGGAGCGACTTCGATGGTGGCATGGCCGGCCGCCAGCCTTTCGGCCTCCGACCGCACCATGGCCACCCGTTCCTCCAGGGTGAAAATCGGAGACTTGGAGGCATTGGTGGCCACACCGATCACCAGGTGATCCACCAGCTTGACCGCACGCTTGACTATGTCGAGATGGCCCAAGGTCACCGGATCGAAGGTGCCGGGATACAGACCGGTGAGCTGCTTACTTTCGGAAGACGGGGCGGTCATTCTTCGCCGCCGACATCGGCGATACGCTCCACCGACACGACGCGTTCGCCCTCGTCTACCCGGAATACGGTGACGCCCTGGGCGGCGCGGCCCTGGATCGAGATGCCGGAGACGGCGACGCGGATGGTCTGGCCGCCATCGGAAATCATCATCAAATCGTCGGATTCCTCGACCGGGAAGGATGCGATCACGGCGCTGTTCTTCTTGCCCATGCCGATGGCGACGATGCCCGAACCGCCGCGCCCGGTGACGCGATACTCGTATGACGAACTGCGCTTGCCAAAGCCGGTCTGGGACAAGGTCAGGACGAACTGCTCGCGCGCGCCCAGCGCCGCATAGCGCTCCGACGTCAGCGTGGCTTCCTCGACGCCGTCCTCGGCATCGTCCTCGATTTCGACCGGGGCTTCCGCCTCCCCGCTTTCAGCCCGGCGCGCGGCGCTCGCCTGCTTGAGATAGGCACGGGCTTCCGCCGAGCTGGCGTCGGAATGATAGAGCAGCGACAGGCTGACCACTTCGTCGCCGTCCGCCAGCTTGATGCCGCGCACGCCGGTGGAATCGCGGCCCTTGAAGACGCGCACATCGGTCACCGGGAAGCGGATGCACTTGCCGCTACGTGTGGTCAGCAGGAAGTCCTGGTCCTCGGTGCAGGTGGCGACGCCCATGATGCGGTCGCCTTCCTGCAGTTTCATCGCGATCTTGCCGGACTTGTTGACCTGCACGAAATCGGACAGGGCGTTGCGGCGCACGTCACCCGAGCGGGTGGCGAAGACCACATGCAGCTTTTCCCACTCGCTCTCGTCCGGCAGCGCCA
>JBEGVG010000058.1:0-28201 GCA_041178445.1 Pseudomonadota bacterium
ACAACATCTCGGTGGAAGTCGAGCTGATCGTTCCGATCGCGATGGAAGAAAAGCTGCGCTTCGCCATCCGCGAAGGCGGCCGTACCGTCGGCGCCGGCGTCGTCGCCAAGATCATTAAGTAGTTCGGCCGGGATCGAAGGATCAAACCATGCAAAGTCAAAATATCCGCATCCGGCTCAAGGCCTTCGATCACCGGATTCTCGACAATTCGACGCGGGAAATCGTCAACACGGCCAAGCGCACCGGTGCGCAGGTCCGTGGTCCGATCCCGCTGCCGACCGGCATCGAGCGTTTCACCGTGAACCGCTCGGCGCATGTCGACAAGAAGAGCCGCGAACAGTTCGAAATCCGGACGCATAAGCGTCTGCTCGACATCATCGAGCCCACGCCGCAGACCGTCGATGCTTTGATGAAGCTCGATCTGGCTGCCGGTGTGGACGTCGAAATCAAGTTGTAAGGAGCGTCAGGTGCGCACAGGCGTCATCACGCAGAAGGTCGGTATGACCCGTCTGTTTCTGGCAGACGGAACCCATGTTCCGGTCACCGTTCTGAAGCTCGACGGTTGCGCCGTCGTGGCAACCCGTACGGATGAGAAGGATGGCTATACCGCCGTCCAGCTCGGTTCGGGCTTTGCCAAGGCCAAGAACACCCCGAAGGCGGAGCGCGGTCACTTTGCCAAGGCGGAAATCGAACCCCGACGCAAGGTCGCGGAATTCCGCGTCGATGTGAAGAATTTGCTGGAAGTGGGCGACACCCTCCAGGCTGACCATTTCGTGGCCGGCCAGAAGGTGGACGTCACCGGCGTCACCATCGGCCGTGGTTTCACGGGCGCGATGAAGCGTTGGAACTTCCGCGGTCTGGAAGCCTCGCACGGCGTGTCGATCTCGCACCGCTCATTGGGCGGTACCGGCGGTCGCCAGGATCCGGGCAAGACCTTCAAGAACAAGAAGATGCATGGCCATTACGGCACGGACAACATCACCACCCAGAATCTGGAAGTGGCGAAGGTTGATGTCGAACGCGGCCTGATCATGGTTCGCGGCGCGGTGCCGGGCTCCAAGGGCGGCTGGGTGATGGTGCGCGATGCCGTCAAGCGTCCGCACAAGGATCTGCCGATGCCCGCATCCGTCAAGAAGCGCGCTGGCGCTGCTGCGGCGCCCGCCGAAGCTGCTCCGGCCGCCGAAGAACCGAAGGCCGAGGCATAAGTCATGAAAACCAAAGTCCTCAATCTCGACAACAAGGCCGCCGGTGACGTCGAACTGAACGACGCCATCTTCGGTCTCGAGCCCCGCCAGGATCTGATCCAGCGCGTGGTAGTGTGGCAGCTCGCCAAGCGCCGCAGCGGCCAGCACAAGGTGCTGACCCGCGGCGAGATCAACCGCACCAAGCACAAGCTGGGCAAGCAGAAGGGCGGCGGTACCGCCCGTCACGGCGCCCGTTCGGCTCCGTTGTTCGTCGGTGGCGCCAAGGCCATGGGCCCGGTGTCGCACAGCCACGAATTCGACCTGCCCAAGAAGATCAAGGCGCTGGGCCTCAGGCACGCTCTGTCGTCCAAGGCCAAGGCCGGCTCGATCGTCGTGCTCGATGAAGCCAAGTCCAAGGACATCAAGACCAGCGCGCTGGCCAAGCAGTTCGGCAAGATGAAGCTGGGCAATCGCGCGCTGGTGATCGACGGGGAGTTCGACAAGAACTTCCAGCTCTCGGCCCGCAACCTCGCCGATGTGGCGCTGCTGCCGGTCGTCGGGATCAACGTCTATGACATCATGAAAAGCGACAAGCTGGTCCTGACCACCGCCGCCATCAAGGCGATCGAGGCGCGCCTTGGAGAAGGAAATAAGGCATGAGCATAAACTATGACGTGATCCTGTCGCCGGTGATCACGGAAAAAGCGACGCGCATGACCGAGGCCAACCAGGTCGTGTTCCGTGTCGCCCTGGACGCCACCAAGCCCGCGATCGCCAAGGCGGTTGCCGGCCTGTTCAAGGTCAAAGTGAGGTCGGTGAACACGATCGTGGTCAAGGGCAAGCGCAAGGCGGCCCGCGGCAAGATCTACACGCGTTCGGACATCAAGAAAGCGATCGTGACCCTGGAAGATGGTCACCAGATCGATATCACGACGGGTCTGTAAACATGGCACTGAAACATTATAAGCCCAGGACTCCTGGCACCCGCCAGCTGGTGCTGATCGATCGTTCCAGCCTGCACAAGGGCGGTCCGGTCAAGTCGCTGACCGAGGGCAAGACCTCCAAGGGCGGCCGCAACAATACGGGGCGCATCGTGGTGCGCTATCAGGGCGGTGGTCACAAGCAGCGTTACCGCCTGATCGATTTCAAGCGTAACAAGTTCAATGAGCCCGCGACGGTCGAGCGCCTGGAATACGATCCCAACCGCACCGCTTTCATTGCGCTGGTGAAGTACAAGGACGGCACCCAGACCTACATCCTGGCGCCGCAGCGCCTGAATGTCGGCGACACCATCGTCTCTGGCGAAAAGGTCGACGTGAAGGTGGGCAACGCTATGCCGCTGGGCGCGATGCCGGTCGGCACCATCGTCCACAATATCGAAATGAAGCCGGGCAAGGGTGGCCAAGTGGCCCGCAGCGCCGGCGCCTATGCCCAGTATCTGGGCCGCGACGCCGGTTATGCGCTGATCCGCCTGAATTCGTCGGAAGTGCGCAAGATCCCGCTGACCTGCATGGCGACGGTGGGCGCGGTCTCGAACCCCGACCATATGAACGAAGTGATCGGCAAGGCCGGCCGCAATGTGTGGAAGGGCAAGCGCCCCCATGTTCGCGGCACCGCGATGAACCCGATCGACCATCCCCATGGCGGCGGCGAAGGCCGCACCAAGGGTGGCCGTCATCCGGTCACACCCTGGGGCAAGCCCACCAAGGGCGCCAAGACCCGTACCAACAAGCGCACCACCAAGTTCATCGTGCGTACGCGTAAAGGCAAGGCAAGCACATGACCCGTTCTGTCTGGAAAGGCCCGTTCGTCGACGGCTACATTCTGAAGAAGGCGGAAGCCGCTCGCGCGTCCGGCCGCAAGGACGTGATCAAGACCTGGTCGCGCCGTTCCACCATCCTGCCGCAGTTCGTCGGCGTGACGTTCGGTGTCTACAACGGCCACAAGCACATTCCCGTGCTGGTTACCGAAGACATGGTGGGTCACAAGCTTGGCGAATTTTCGCCGACCCGCACCTTCCATGGCCATACCGGCGGCGGCGACAAGAAGGCGAAGAGGTCGTAATGGGCAAGCAATCTCGCGCGCGCGTGCTGGCGGACCATCAGGCGATGGCCATTGCCCGCAACATCCGCGTCTCTCCGCGCAAACTCAACCTGGTGGCGCAGCAGATCCGCGGCCAGAAGGTCGAACGCGCCCTGAACGTGCTGACCTTCTCGCCCAAGCGCATCGCCAGCGTCGTCAAGAAGACACTGCAGTCGGCCATCGCCAATGCCGAGAACAATCACGATCTCGACGTCGATGATCTGGTCGTCAAGGAAGCCAGCGTCGGCAAGAATCTCGTGATGAAGCGCTTCCATGCGCGCGCCCGCGGCAATGCCGGCGGCATCGAAAAGTTCTTCAGCCAGATCACCATCGTGGTCGAGGAAAAGCGCGAGGAAGCGCCGAAGAAGGAAGAAACCAAGGCGGCAGCCCCCAAGGCTGACGCGAAGAAGAAATCCTCGGGCAAAGCGCCCGCCAAGAAAGCGGCGGCCAAGAAGCCCGCGAAGGAGAAGAAGTAATGGGTCAGAAGGTCAATCCGACCGGGCTGCGCCTCGGCATCAACCGTACCTGGGACTCGCGCTGGTATGCGGGCAAGAAGGAATACGGCAAGCTGCTGCAGGAAGATATCAAGATCCGCGAATATCTCAGCGACAAGCTGAAGGCCGCGGGTGTCAGCCGCATCATCATCGAACGTCCGCACAAGAAGTGCCGCGTCACCATTCACTCGGCGCGTCCGGGCGTGGTGATCGGCAAGAAGGGCGCCGACATCGAAAAGCTGAAGAGCGACGTCCAGAAGTACACGACCGACGAAGTGCATCTGAACATCGTGGAAATCCGCAAGCCGGAAATCGACGCCAAGCTGGTGGCCGAAAACATCGCTCAGCAGCTGGAACGCCGCGTTGCGTTCCGCCGCGTGATGAAGCGTTCGGTGCAGACCGCCATGCGCCTAGGCGCGCTGGGCATTCGCATCACCTGTTCGGGCCGTCTGGGCGGCGCGGAAATCGCCCGTGTGGAGTGGTATCGCGAAGGCCGGGTGCCGCTGCACACGCTGCGCGCCGACATCGACTATGGCATCTCCACGGCTTTCACCACCTATGGCACCTGCGGCGTCAAGGTCTGGATCTTCAAGGGCGAGATCATGGAACATGATCCCTTCGCCACCGAGAAGCGCCAGGCCGAAGCGGCTGAAGGCGGCAATCGCGGTCCGCGCGAGCGCGAACGCGCTCCCGCCGCCGCGGAATAAAGAGAAGAACCATGCTGTCACCCAAGCGCACAAAATTCCGCAAGCAGTTCAAGGGCCGCATCAGCGGCGCTGCCAAGGCGGGTACCAAGCTAAACTTCGGCGCCTATGGCCTCAAGGCCATGGAGCCAGAACGCCTGAACGCGCGCGAGATCGAAGCGGCGCGCCGCGCCATCACCCGCCAGATGAAGCGTGCGGGCCGTGTGTGGATCCGCATCTTCCCAGACGTGCCGGTGTCCAAGAAGCCCGCCGAAGTCCGCATGGGCTCGGGCAAGGGCGCGCCGGAATTCTGGGTGGCCAAGGTCAAGCCGGGCCGCATCCTGTTCGAAATCGACGGCGTGGACCTGGCGACCGCCAAGGAAGCCATGCGTCTCGGCCAGGCGAAGCTGTCCATTGCGACCAAGTTCGTCGCCCGCACCGAGTTGTGAGAGAATAGAAATGGCTAAGAAAGCAGCGAAACCGGCGAAAGCCACCAAGGCCAAGAAGACCACCGCCGTGAAGGCGACGTCTCAGACCGAAACCTTGCGCGCCAAGACGGGCGACGAGCTGAACACCCAGCTCTCGAGCCTCAAGAAAGAGCAGTTCAACCTGCGCTTTCAGCGCGCCAATGGTCAGGTGGAAAACACCGGCCGCATCCGCGTGTTGCGCCGTGATATCGCGCGCATCCAGACCGTGTTGACCGAGCAGCGTCGCGCTGCCCAGGCGAAGGGCTAAGACCATGCCGAAGAGAATCCTCCAGGGCACTGTCGTCAGCGACAAGAACGCCAAGACCGTCGTCGTGAAGGTGGAGCGCCGCTTCATCCATCCGGTTATGGGCAAGACTGTGCGCCGTTCGAAGAAGTATCACGCCCATGACGAGAAGGGCGAGTTCAAGATCGGTGATGTCGTTCGTATTCAGGAATGCCGGCCACTTTCCAAGTTGAAGACCTGGGCAGTGCTGGAACGCGTCGGCAAGTAAGCGGCGCGATAGGGAGTTAAGTCATGATTCAGATGTCCACAGAACTCGACGTCGCCGACAACTCCGGCGCCAAGAGCGTGATGTGCATCAAGGTTCTCGGCGGTTCACATCGCCGTTACGCCGATGTCGGCGACATCATTGTGGTGTCGGTGAAGGAAGCCATTCCGCGCGGTCGCGTGAAAAAGGGCGAAGTGCTCAAGGCCGTGGTGGTGCGTACCGCCAAGGGCGTGCGCCGCAATGACGGCAGTCTGATCCGCTTCGACGGCAATGCCGCTGTGCTGGTAAATGCCCAGGGCGAGCCGATCGGCACCCGCATCTTCGGACCGGTGACCCGCGAGCTGCGCAACAAGGGTCAGATGAAGATCATTTCGCTCGCCCCGGAGGTTTTGTAATGAGCGCCAATATCCGCAAGGGCGACAACGTGGTGGTCACCACGGGCCGCGACAAGGGCAAGAAGGGCTCGGTTCTGAAGGTGTTTCCGGAGGAAAACCGCGCGCTGGTGCAGGGCGTCAATGTGATCAAGCGCCATCAGCGCCAGACCCAGTCGCAAGCCGCCGGGATCGTGACCAAGGAGTCGCCGATCCATCTTTCGAATATCGCGCATGTCGATCCCAAGTCGGGCAAGGCGACGCGCATTGGAAGCAAGACGCTGAGTGATGGCCGCAAGGTCCGCTTTGCGAAGAAGTCGGGTGAGGTCATCGATGTCTGACGCAGGCAGCAAGAATCCGCAGGAAGCCGCCAAGGCTCAGGCGAAAGCTGAAAAGGCTGACAAGGCCGCCAAGCGCCGCGAAGTGAATGCCGGCACGCAGGTCGCTGTTGGCGAGCATGCGCGCGAGGCCGGTTACGTTCCGCGTTTCAAGAAGCGCTACAACGAGACCATCAAGCCGGAGCTGATGAAGAAGTTCGGCTACACCAACGCGCTTCAGGTACCCAAGCTCAACAAGGTCGTGCTGAATATCGGCGCGGGCGAGGCGGCTTCCGACGGCAAGAAGATCGTTCAGGCCGTGAATGACCTGACCGCCATCGCCGGCCAGAAGGCCATTCAGACCCGTTCCAAGAAGGCGATCGCGCAGTTCAAGATCCGCGAAGGCCTGCCGATCGGCGCCAAGGTCACTCTGCGCGGCGACGTGATGTACGAATTCGTCGATCGCCTGATCACCATGGCGCTGCCGCGCGTGCGCGACTTCCGGGGCGTCAATCCCAAGTCGTTCGACGGCCGGGGCAACTATGCGATGGGCATGAAGGAACACGTCGTGTTCCTGGAAATCGACTACGACAAGACGGAATCGGTGTGGGGCATGGATATCGTGTTCAACACTTCTGCGAAGACCGACGAGGAGGCCAAGGCGCTTCTCGAAGGCTTCCAGTTTCCCTTCACGACGAATTGAGGCGCTAGACCATGGCGAAGACGAGTCAGATCAACCGCAACAAGAAGCGCGAAAAACTGGTGGCGCAGTATGCCGCCAAGCGCGCGGAGCTGAAGAAGATTGCCGAGGACATGAAGGTCCCCGCCGAAGACCGCTTTGCCGCGCGTCTGAAGCTGGCTAAGCTGCCGCGCAATTCTTCGAAGGTCCGCATTCATCACCGCTGCGAGCTTTCGGGCCGTTCCAAGGGCTATTACCGCAAGGTGAAGATGTCGCGTATCGCGCTGCGGTCGCTTTCAAATTTCGGCCAGATCCCGGGCATGACCAAGGCGAGCTGGTAAGGAGA
Source organism: Pseudomonadota bacterium (assembly GCA_041178445.1). GTDB lineage: Bacteria > Pseudomonadota > Alphaproteobacteria > Micropepsales > Micropepsaceae > Rhizomicrobium. The sequence goes on from JBEGVG010000058.1 coordinate 7,133, forward strand.
AGACATGATCATCGATCCGATTGGCGATCTTCTGACTCGCATCCGCAACGGCCAGTTGCGGCGCAAGGCCAAGATCAATTCTCCCAATTCCCGTCTGCGCATCCGTCTTCTCGACGTGCTGCAGGCCGAAGGTTACATCCGCGGCTATGCCGAGGTGGAAACCAAGGGCCACAAGGAACTGGAAATCGAACTGAAGTATCACGAAGGTCTGCCGGTGATCCGCGAACTCAAGCGCGTTTCCACCCCGGGCCGCCGCGTTTATTCCTCTGTCAGTGAACTCAAGCCGCATCGTCAGGGCCTTGGCGTGTCCATCCTTTCCACGCCGCAGGGCGTGATGACGGACACCAGCGCCCGCGAGAAGAATGTCGGCGGCGAAGTTCTCTGTCAGGTGTTCTAAGGAGCCGTCATGTCACGCATTGGCAAGAAACCCGTCGCACTTCCAAAAGGGGTTACCGCCTCGGTGGAAGGCCAGACCGTCAAGGTCAAGGGTCCGAAAGGCGAGCTCAGCGTCAAGCTGGTGCCGCAAGTCTCCGCATCGCTGGGCGATGACGGCATCACCGTGGCGCCGCGCAAGGACATGGAAAAGGCCGCCCAGATGTGGGGTCTGTCACGCACGCTGGTGAACAACCTGGTCAACGGCGTGACCACCGGTTTCACCCAGAAGCTGGAAATCCAGGGCGTCGGTTACCGCGCGGCCGTGCAGGGCAAGGTGCTGAACCTTCAGCTCGGCTTCAGCCATGACGTGCCGTATCCGATCCCCGAAGGCATTACCATCGTCACCGAAAAGCCGACCATGATCTCGGTGTCGGGCATCAACAAGCAGCTGGTCGGCCAAGTCGCCGCTGAAATTCGCGGCTATCGCCCGCCGGAACCCTATAAGGGCAAGGGCGTGCGCTATGAAGGCGAATATGTCCGCCGCAAGGAAGGCAAGAAGAAGTAAGATGACAAACGCTCTTTTCAAAAAGCGCCAGTCGCGCACCCGCTTTCGCCTCGGCACCCACGGCACGCGACCGCGCCTGTCGGTCTTCCGTTCGGGCAAGCACATCTATGCCCAGGTGATCGACGACACCAAGGCTCAGACGGTCGCTTCCGCTTCGACCAACGAAAAGGAAGCTAAGGGCAAGGGTTACAATGTTGCCGCCGCCAGTGACGTGGGCAAGAAGATTGCCGAACGCGCCAAGGCTGCCGGCATCACCCAGGTCATGTTTGACCGCGGCGGCTATATTTATCATGGGCGCATCAAGGCGCTCGCAGATGCGGCCCGCGAAGGCGGCCTAGAGTTTTAAAGGGTTCGTAGCGTCAGCGTACGAACGATAAGAGATGAAGTTGAGGACAAACTGATGGCACGCGAAGGACAACAGCGGGATTCCAAGGGCGGCGGTGATCGCGGCCGTGGCGGCCGTGGCCGCGACAAGGAAAACCGCGACAGCGACCTGATCGACAAGCTGGTGCACATCAACCGTGTCGCCAAGGTCGTGAAGGGCGGTCGCCGTTTCGCCTTCGCCGCGCTGGTGGTTGTCGGTGACGGCAATGGCCGCGTCGGTTTCGGCCATGGCAAGGCGCGCGAAGTGCCCGAAGCCATCCGCAAGGCGACCGAAGACGCCAAGCGCGCCCTGGTCCGCATTCCGCTCAAAGACGGCCGCACCATCCATCATGAAGTGCGCGGCCATCACGGCGCGGGCAAGGTGCTGGTGCGTCCGGCGCCGGCCGGTACCGGCATCATCGCCGGTGGTCCGATGCGCGCCGTGTTCGAAGCCCTGGGCGTTGGCGATGTCGTGTCCAAGTCGCTGGGCACCTCCAATCCCTACAACATGGTGCGTGCTACCTTCGACGCGCTGCTGAACCAGCAGAGCCCCCGCATGGTGGCCCAGCGTCGTGGCCGCAGTGTTTCGGAAATCCTGAGTCGTCGCGAAGACGCTCCGGGCGCCGAAGCCACCGCCTGATACAGTAAGAGAGAAAAGTCATGGCCGAGAAGAAACCCGCGCCCAAGAAGGGCAACGAAGGCAAGACGGTTACCGTGCGCCAGATCAAGAGCGCCAACCGCAAGCCCGACATTCAGGCGCAGACCCTGCGTGGCCTGGGCCTCGGCAAGATTCGCCGTACCCGTACGCTGGAAGATACACCGTCAGTGCGCGGCATGATCAACGCGGTCAAGCACCTCGTCGAGATCGTCGAAGAAGGCAAATAAGATGAAGCTCAATCAGATCGCCAACAATCCCGGCGCGCACAAGCACAAGCACAAGGTCGGCCGCGGTTCCTCCTCGGGCCTGGGCAAGACCTCGGGGCGCGGCGTCAAGGGCGCCAAGGCCCGTACCGGCACCAAGGTGTATGGCTTTGAAGGCGGCCAGATGCCGCTGCACATGCGCATGCCCAAGCGCGGATTCCGCAACATCTTCGGCACCGATTTCGCCGAAGTGAACGTCAATCGCATCCAGAAGGCGATCGACAACAAGAAGCTCGACATCAAGGCCAAGATCACCGAGGAAATCCTGCGCAAGGCCGGTCTGGTGCACAAGAGCCGCGACGGCGTGCGCCTGCTGGGCAAGGGCGAGATTACCGCCAAGATCGATATCGAAGTGGCCGGTGTGTCGGCTGGTGCCAAGGAAGCCATTGAAAAGGCCGGCGGCAGCGTCACCACGACCTACACCAAGAAGGTGTATGAGAACAAAAAGGGCGGTCCGGGCAAGCGCCAGACGCGCCGCGCGGAATCGGCCAAAAAACGCGAAGCCCGCAAGGCCTAAATATCGGATCGAACCTCGCAAGGGCGGGGCAGCAGCCCTATATAAGGCCGGGTTCATTGACGGCACCGATGCGTATCATCGGGATGTTATTGGGAGCAGCCTGAATGGCATCTGCAGCCGAACAACTGGCAGCCAATTTCAACTTCGGCTCTATCGGCAGGGCCAAGGAGCTGCGCAGCCGCATCTTCTTCACCCTGGGGGCGCTGATCGTTGCGCGTATCGGTACCTATATTCCCATGCCGGGCATCGACCCGGAGGCGCTGGCCCTGCAGATCGCCCAGCAGGGCAGCGGGCTGCTCGATGTCTTCAATACCCTGGCCGGCGGCGCCGTGAACCGCATGGCGATCTTCGCGCTGGGGATCATGCCGTATATCTCGGCCTCGATCATCATCCAGCTGATGACGGCGGTGTTCCCCGAACTCGAAGCCCTGAAGAAGGAAGGCGAGGCCGGCCGCAAGGTTCTCAACCAGTACACCCGCTATTTCACCGTGGCGCTGGCCATTGTGCAGGCTTATGGCATCGCCATCGGTCTCGAACAGTTTGGCGGCGGCACGCCGATCGTCATGGAGCCGGGCTGGTTCTTCCGAATCGGCGCGGTGATCACCTTGACCGGCGGCACCATGCTGCTGATGTGGATCGGCGAGCAGATCACCAGCCGCGGCGTCGGCAACGGCATTTCGCTGATCATCTTCGCCGGCATCGTGGCGGGCTTCCCCCAGGTGATCGCCCAGACGCTGGAACAGGCGCGTACCGGCGCCATCAGCCCGATCCTGGCGCTGTTCTTCTTCGTCGCCGCCGCCGGCCTGGTCGCGGTCATCGTCTTCATGGAGCGGGCCCAGCGCCGCCTGTTCGTCACCTATCCCAAGCGACAGGTCGGCAATAAGGTCTATGGTGGGGATTCTTCGCACTTGCCGCTCAAGCTCAATGTCTCGGGCGTTATTCCGCCGATCTTCGCGTCCTCCATCCTGCTGCTGCCGACCACGGTCGCCAGCTTCAACGCCCAGAACCTGCCGGGCTGGCTGGAGGTCATCGTGACCTATCTCAGCCGTGGCCAGCCGATGTATCTGATCGTCTATGCCACGCTGATCATCTTCTTCACCTTCTTCTACACTTCCATCGTCTTCAATCCGGAGGAGACCGCGGAAAATCTGAAGAAGTATGGCGGCGTTTTCCCCGGCATCCGCCCCGGCAAGAAGAGCGCCCAGTTCATCGACTACACCCTGACCCGCATCACGGTGATCGGCGCGGCCTACCTGACCTTCGTCTGCCTGCTGCCGGAATTCATGTTCTACGAATACAATCTCAGCTTCGCGCTGGGCGGGACATCCATCCTGATCGTGGTCAGCGTTACCATGGATACGGTAGCGCAGATCCAGAGCCATCTGGTGGCGCAGCAGTATGAAGGCCTGCTCAAGAAGTCGAAGCTTGGAAAGGCGCGTCGGTGAACCTGGTTCTGTTCGGGCCGCCGGGGGCGGGTAAGGGCACGCAATCCAAAATTCTCACCACCGAGCGCGGCCTGCCGCAGCTTTCCACTGGTGATATGCTGCGCGCCGCCATTGCGGCCCGTACACCCCTCGGGCTGTCCTCCAAGGCGCTAATGGACAAGGGCGAGCTGGTGCCGGATGACACCGTGATCGGCATCATCGCCGAGCGCTTCGACCAGCCCGACTGCAAGAATGGCGCGGTGTTCGACGGTTTCCCCCGCACCATTCCCCAGGCCCAGGCGCTGGACAAAATGCTGGCCGAACGCGGTCACAAGATCGACCTAGTGCTGGAACTGAAGGTCGACGATGCCATGCTGCTGAGCCGGGTCGAGGCCCGTATCAAGGCGGGCGGGGTCCTGCGGTCTGATGACACCCCGGAAACCCTGGCTCACCGGCTGGGGGTTTATTACAAGAATACCGCCCCCCTGATCGATTATTACCGCCAGCAGGGCAAGTTGAAGGCCGTGGACGGCATGGCGCCGGTCGAGGCCGTCACAGCCCAGATTGCCGCCGTGCTGGACGCCCATAAGGCCTGAGCCGGGCAGGGTAAGGGGGGCTGCGACAATAAATCCCCCCCAGCAGTTGACGGCAGGGGGTCCATTCCTATAATCCGCGCCCTCGCGACAGTTTTTCCTGTCATTTCAGGGTTTTTGGGGCTTTTTCAACATCGCCCCAGGCCTGATTGGACCGGTTTGGTGCCGCAAATAAATTTATTAACAAGTTCAACGGCTTAAAAGCCTTCGGAGACACACCCAGTGGCACGTATCGCCGGCGTCAATATCCCGACCCAGAAGCGAGTCGAAATCGGACTCACCTATATCCATGGAATCGGGCCGCATACTGCCAGGAAGATCATCGCGCAGTTGGGAATCGATCCGACCCGCCGCATCAGCGATCTGACGGAATCCGAAACCATCCAGATCCGCGAAGTCATCGACCGCGACTTCCTCGTCGAAGGCGACCTGCGCCGCGACGTGGCCATGAACATCAAGCGCCTGATGGACCTGGGCTGCTACCGTGGCCTGCGTCACCGCAAGAGCCTGCCGGTTCGCGGCCAGCGTACCCACACCAACGCCCGCACCCGCAAAGGTCCCGCCAAGGCGATCGCCGGCAAGAAGAAAGTGACGAAATAAGTTATGGCTGATGACAAGAAGGCCGGCGGCAAAGCCCCCCGCGCCCGCAAGAAAGAAAAGAAGAATGTTGTGGTGGGCGTGGCGCATGTCGCCGCGACTTTCAACAACACCATCGTCACCATCACCGATGCGCAGGGCAATGCGATTTCCTGGTCGTCGGCCGGCATGATGGGCTTCAAGGGTTCGCGCAAGTCCACGCCCTATGCGGCGCAGATGGCCGCCGAAGATGCCGGCCGCAAGGCTGTCGATCACGGTATGCGCACCCTGGAAGTGGAAGTTTCCGGCCCGGGTTCGGGCCGCGAGTCGGCGCTGCGCGCGCTGCAGGCCGTTGGCCTCGTCGTTACGTCGATCCGCGATGTGACGCCGATCCCGCACAATGGCTGCCGCCCGCCCAAGCGTCGCCGCGTTTAGTTTTTTTCGGACGTACCACTAACCCGTCGAACGTATGGGCATGGTCCGACATGCCCGGGACACGATGAGGAAAATATGTTTCAGAAGAACTGGCAAGAACTGATCAAGCCCGGCAAGCTCAAGACCGAATCCGGTCATGACGCGCGCCGTATCGCCACCATCACCGCAGAACCGCTGGAGCGTGGCTTCGGCCTGACGCTCGGCAACTCGCTGCGCCGCGTGCTGCTGTCCTCGCTGCAGGGTGCCGCCGTGACCGCCATCTCCATCGAGGGCGTGCTGCACGAATTCTCGTCCATCCAGGGCGTGCGCGAAGACGTCACCGACATCGTGCTCAACGTAAAGATGATCGCGCTGCGCATGCATGCCGAAGGTCCCAAGCGCGTTTCCTTGCGCAAGCAGGGCCCGGGCGAAGTGAAGGCCAGCGACATCCAGACCACCGCCGACATCGAAATCCTCAATCCCGACCTGGTGCTCTGCACCCTGGACGAGAAGGTGGATTTCCGCATGGAACTGACCATCGCCTCGGGCAAGGGCTATGTCCCCGCCGACCGCAACCGTCCGGAAGACGCGCCGATCGGCCTGATCCCGGTGGACTCGCTGTTCAGCCCGGTGAAGAAGGTCTCCTACAAGGTCGAGAACACCCGCGAAGGCCAGATCCTCGACTATGACAAGCTGACCCTGACGGTCGAAACCAATGGCGCCGTCACGCCGGACAATGCCGTGGCCTATGCCGCGCGCATCCTGCAGGACCAGCTCCAGGTCTTCATCAACTTCGAAGAACCGCGCGAACGCGCCGCCGAAGAAGCCAAGCCCGACCTGGCCTTCAATCCAGTGCTGCTCAAGAAGGTGGACGAGCTGGAACTCAGCGTGCGTTCGGCCAACTGCCTGAAGAACGACAACATCGTGTATATCGGCGACCTGATCCAGAAGACGGAAGCGGAAATGCTCCGCACCCCGAACTTCGGCCGCAAGTCGCTGAACGAGATCAAGGCTGTTCTCGCGGAAATGGGTCTGCACCTGGGCATGGAAGTGCCGGGCTGGCCGCCGGAGAATATCGAAGACCTCGCCAAGCGTTACGAAGACCAATACTGATTTTTTAGAAAGTCACTCCCATGCGTCATGGCAATCAAGGCCGCAAGTTCAACCGCACCGCCTCGCACCGCAAGGCGATGTGGGGCAACATGACCGCCGCGCTGATCAAGCACGAGCAGATCAAGACCACGCTGCCCAAGGCCAAGGATCTTCGCCCGGTGATCGAAAAGCTGGTGACCCTGTCGCGCCGCGGCGCCAAGGATCTGCACGCCCGCCGCCAGGCGCTGGCCCAGATCAAGGATGCCGACCAGGTGACCAAGCTGTTCGACGTGATCGGTCCGCGTTACTCGGGCCGTCCGGGCGGTTACACCCGCGTGCTGAAGGCCGGCTTCCGCCATGGCGACAATGCCCCGATGGCGATCATCGAGTTCATCGACCGCGACGAGAGCGCCAAGGGCCAGGATTCGGGCCCTGTGGAAGTGGAAGCCCAGGCCGAAGAGTGATTCTTGCCGGCAGGCAAAATGAGACAAGGGCGGCAGCGATGCCGCCCTTTTTCGTTCTCGCGCGTTTTGACCTTTGATTTGAAACTTTCGAAAGGTCTTGGCCATGAAGAAATACTGGATATTGCTGCCTGTTCTGGCGGTTGCGGCCTGCGGCCCTTCGGACCGCTGCGAAGCCCCGCCCCAGCCCAAGACCCTGGCGGTGGCGGACCTCACCCTGGTGCAGAAGGCCGACGCCATGGGCGTGCCGCCGTCCCAGGTGCCCGAAGACGCGGTTGGCGGACCGGCTTTCGGTGCCTATGTATCCCGTCATAATGATGCCGTTCAGGTTGGCTATTGCGTGGACAGCGAGTCGTACAAGGCGCGTACTATGAAAGACGATATGAGTACCGTCGCGCGCGCCGTCATGGCGACCTGCAAGGTCACCAATGAACCCGACGTGCTGGCATCGGTCCTGAAATACCGCAACTGCGCGGTGGGCAACCAATAGAGCAGGGTTATTGCAAGCGTTTGAGACTGTTCGAAGGCTGAGTGTGATGAAGAGGATTTCGATCGTGGTGGGCGCTGCTGCCCTGGTGGCAGCGGCGATTTATGCTGTTCCGGCGCTGACACAGAGCGCGCCGCCCTTGCGTCAGCAGCTCGAAGCCCCGGCGCCGCGCGCGCTTCCTGGGGCGCCGGCCGCGGTGCCATCCTCGATGGGGCAGGTGCAGCTGACCTTCGCCCCGGTGGTCAAGCGGGTCATTCCGGCGGTGGTCAATGTCTATGCCCGCACCGTGACCCAGGTTCAGGCCAACCCTTTCGCCAATGATCCCTTCTTCTCGCAATTCTTCGGCGCCACGCCCGAAATGCGCCAGCGGGTGCGCCAGAGCCTGGGCTCGGGCGTGATCGTGCGTCCCGACGGCATCATCCTCACCAACAATCATGTGGTGGCGGGCGGCACCGACATCGTGGTGGCATTGTCCGACAAGCGCGAGTTCCGCGCGCGCGTGCTTTTGGCGGATGCCCGCACCGATCTTGCGGTCCTGAAGATCGATCCCAAGGGCGAGCGGCTGCCGGTGGTGCCCTTTGCCGATTCCGATCGGGTGCAGGTGGGTGATCTGGTGCTGGCGGTGGGCGATCCCTTCGGCGTCGGCCAGACCGTGACCATGGGCATCGTCTCGGCCTTGGCGCGCACCCAGATTTCCGCGGGCGACTACCAGTTCTTCATCCAGACCGATGCCGCCATCAATCCGGGCAATAGCGGCGGCGCGCTGGTCACCAGCGACGGGCGGCTGGCGGGCATCAACACCGCCATCGTCTCGCGCAGCGGCGGCAATGTCGGCATCGGCTTCGCCATCCCCGCCAATCTGGCGCGCCGGGTGGTGGAGGGTGTCGAAAGTGGAAGCAAGAACGGCTCCACCATGGCGCAGCTTGCCTGGGTCGGCGCCAGCGGCCAGGCAGTCACCAGCGACATCGCGGACAGCTTGGGGCTGCCGCGTCCCGGCGGCGTGCTGATCAAGGATGTCTATCCCGCTGGTCCGCTGGCCCGCGCGGGCGTGAAATCCGGCGAAGTGATCCTCTCGATGGACGGTGTCGCGATCGACGACATGCAATCGCTGAATTACCGCACCGCCACCCACCGCCCCGGCGATGCCGTGAAAATGCGGGTCGCGTCAGGCAAGGCGGTGCGCGAGGTAACCGTGACGCTGGCGCTGCCGCCGGAAAACCCGCCGCGTGAAGCCACCACCATCGCCGGGCGCAATCCGCTGACCGGTGCACGCGTAGTCAATCTGTCGCCGGCGGTTGCCACCGAATTGCAGAGCGATGTGATGGCCAAGGGTGTGGCCGTGCTGTCGGTGGGCAATACTGGCTTTGCCGGGCGCTACGGCTTTCAGCCGGGCGACATCATCCGCAGCATCAACGGGATATCAATCACCCGCGTCGGGGAACTGGTGCGGGTCCTGAACGCCACCAACAGCTGGGACATGGTGATAGAGCGGGGCGGTCGCCGCCTGGCGCTGTCGGTCGACGGTTGATTCATCATCAGGGCGCGTTTGCGGCACGATTGCGATGCTGCGCCATATTACCAACTGTTGCCCGGATCACTTCTGCGGCGCTTAACGTCTTGTAACGCGACCAATAACCGGCATCAGCGTTAGAAGCTTTGCATGGGGGGTATCATGCAAAGGGACTGATGATGAAAAAACTTGTTGTTGCGTTCGCAGCGTCGCTGCTGCTCTCCACCGCCGCGGCCAATGCGGAATCCTATGTTTCGATCCTGGGCGGTCCCACCTGGGCGCCTGACCTCAATGTCGCGGGAACCAAGCGCGCCATGGACACCGGCTTCAATGCCGGCGCCCGTTACGGCATTACCCTGGACGGGATGAACCTTCCCAACCTGGCGCTGGAAGCCGACTTCCTGTTCAACAGGTCGCACTTTGCCGCCAACAATACCGGGCGAATCGAATCCAGCTCCTATATGGGCAATCTGATCTATCGCGCGCCCCTCAGCGGGCCGTGGAGCCTGTATGGCGGCGCCGGACTGGCTGCGGTGAACACCAATTTCGACAATAACGTCGGCAACCATGGCGACAGCATGGTGCTGGGCTGGCAGGCGCTGGGCGGACTGGAATACCGCGCCTCTGAAAGTGCCAGCCTGTTCGCCGAATATCGCTATCAGAACGCCCGGAACGTGAATGCGGGCGGTATCACCGGCATCGGCAATACCAGTAACAACCTGTCCATGGGGGTCAAATTCCACATGTAGTCCGGCAATCCGTCCGGTGGAAAACAGGCCCCGCAGGAACCCCTGCGGGGTCTTTTTCTTGTATAAGCGCAGCCATGAGTGACCTGTTCGAATCCAGCGATCTTGCCAGCGACGCCCCGCGCCCGCTGGCTGACCGTTTGCGGCCCAAGTCGCTGGCCGAAGTGGTGGGGCAAGATCACCTTTTGGGTGAGGCTGGCCCGCTGGGCCGGATGGTGGGCAATGGCCGCCCCACCTCGATCATCCTCTGGGGGCCGCCGGGCACCGGCAAGACCACCATCGCGCGGCTGCTGTCCTCGGCCTTCAATCTGCATTTCGAGCAGCTGTCGGCAGTGTTCTCCGGTGTCGCCAATCTGAAAAAGACCTTCGAGGCGGCGCGGACCCGGCGCAAGATCGGGCAGGGCACCTTGCTCTTCATCGACGAGATTCACCGCTTCAACCGCAGCCAGCAGGATTCCTTTCTGCCGGTGGTGGAAGACGGCACCGTGGTGCTGGTGGGGGCGACCACCGAAAACCCCTCCTTTGAACTGAACAGCGCGCTGCTGTCCCGCGCCCAGGTGCTGGTGCTGCGGCGGCTGGACGATGCGGCGCTGGAAATCCTGCTGCAGCGGGCCGAGGCTTATTTCCAGAAGAAGCTATTGCTCACCGATGATGCCCGCGCGTCGTTGCGCGCCATGGCCGATGGCGATGGCCGCTATCTGCTCAATCTGGTGGAAGAACTGTCCAGTGTGAAGGCGGTGCAGCCGCTGGATTCCGCCGCCCTGGTGGCGGCGGTGCAGCGGCGCATGCCGCTTTACGACAAGAGCCGCGAGGAACATTACAACATCATTTCGGCCCTGCATAAATCCATCCGCGGCTCCGACCCCGATGCGGCGCTGTACTGGCTGGCGCGCATGCTGGCCGGCGGCGAACAGCCGCTCTATATCGCCCGCCGCCTGGTGCGTGCGGCGGTGGAAGATATCGGCCTGGCCGATCCCGAAGCGGTGCATCAGGCGCTGGCCGCGAAGGATGTGTTCGATTTCCTGGGGGCGCCCGAAGGCGAACTGGCGCTGGCGCAATGCGTGCTCTATCTGGCCAGCGCGCCAAAATCCAACGCGGTCTACAAGGCGCTGGGCGCGGCGCGCCGCGCGGCGCAGGAGCATGGCTCGCTGATGCCGCCGGCCCATATCCTCAATGCCCCCACCAAGCTGATGAAGAATCTCGGCTATGGCGCGGGCTATCAGTATGACCACGACGCCGAGGGTGGTTTCTCCGGCCAGAATTATTTCCCCGATGACATGGCGCGCCAGCAATTCTACACACCCAAGGACACCGGCTTTGAGCGCGAGATTGCCAAGCGGCTGGAATATTGGTCAAAGCAGCGCAGCAAACGGCAGGGGGGCGAATAGATGGGCATGGTATTTGCCGTGGGCGTGGGCGGGGGGATTGGCGCGCTGGCGCGCTATTACATCGCCGGCTGGGTTCAGGCCGCTGGATCGACTTTTCCCTGGGGCATTTTTGTCGTCAACATCACCGGCGGCCTGCTGATGGGCATGATCGTGGAGGCCGGCGCCCTGAAGCTGAACCTGTCACCCGAAGTGCGCGGCTTTCTGACGGTCGGCATATTGGGCGGCTACACCACCTTCTCCACCTTCTCGCTCGACAGCGTGCTGCTGCTGCAAAATGGCGAATATGCCCAGGCTGCCGCCTATATGATCGGCTCGGTGGTTCTTTCCGTCCTGGCGCTGCTCGCCGGCCTTTGGATCGTGCGCAGCATCTATGGCTGAGCTGCGCACCATTGATGCCGATGATGACGGCATCCGCATCGACCGCTGGTTCAAGCGGCATTATCCCAACGTCACGCATGTGCTGCTGGAAAAATTGCTGCGCAAGGGCGAAATCCGGCTGGACGGAAAGCGGGCGAAAGCCGCCGACCGCATAGTGGCGGGGCAGTCCATGAAACTGCCGCCGCAGGTCGTCCATGCCAAGGCATCGGAAAAGGCCAAAGCTGACGCGCCGCAGGCCCATCCGCTGGCGACCAAGGACATGGGCAGCCTGGCCGACCGCATCCTCTATATGGACAAGCAGGTGATCGTGATCGACAAGCCGCCGGGTCTTGCCACCCAGGGCGGGTCGGGCCTGACCAAGCATGTCGATGGCATGCTGGACAGCCTGCAATATGAAAAGCCCACGCGCCCCAAGCTGGTGCACCGGCTGGATCGCGACACCTCCGGCGTGCTGCTGATCGCGCGCACGGCCCAGGCCGCGTCGGGCCTGTCGCAATCCTTGGCGCTGCGCGATACCTCGAAAGTCTATTGGGCGCTGGTGCGCGGCGTCCCCAAGCAGAAGAACGGGGTGGTGAAAGCCGCCCTGGTCAAGGAAGGCGGCCACGGACCGCGCGGCCGCGACGAGCGCATGACCGTCAGCGAGGACGACGACGCCAAATTCGCCCTCACCGAATATGCCGTGATGGGCAAGGCGGGCACCGATTTTGCCTGGGTGGCGGCGCGGCCCATTACCGGGCGCACCCACCAGATCCGCGTCCACATGGCCAGCCTGGGAACGCCCATCGTCGGCGATTTCAAATATGGCGGCACCGACGCGCGGGCCAGGGGCGACATCGCCGACAAGCTGCATCTGCATGCCCGCAGCATCGATATCGGCCGCCCCGATGGCGGGCGGCTTCAGGCCACCGCGCCGCTGCCACCGCACATGCTCAAGACCTGGAAGCTGCTGGGCTTTGATCCGAATGATCGCAGCGACCCTTTCCCGCCGAAAAAGACCAGAAAGAGATGAAGCGTTTCTACAAGACTGTTTCCATCGCGCCCACCGACAGGGGGTTCGCGGTGCTGCTGGACGGCAAGCCGGTGAAAACCCCGGCGCGCAATGCACTGCTGCTGCCGACGGAACGCCTGGCCGCCGCCATCGCCGATGAATGGCAGGCGCAGGGCGAGACCATCACCGCCACCTCCATGCCGCTGCTGCGGCTGGCCAACACGGTCCTGGACGGTGTCACCGTCAACCGCGAAGACGTCATCACCGCCATCCTGCGCTTCGGCGAAAACGATCTGCTTTGCTATCGCGCGCAGCACCCGCCGGAACTGGCCAAGCGCCAGTGCGATTGCTGGGACCCGCTGCTGGACTGGGCCCGTCAGCGCTGGAGCGCGCGCATGACCTGTGCCGCGGGGGTGGGCCATGTCGACCAGTCGCCCGACACCTTGGCGGCGCTGCGCGAGGCCTTGGGCAATTACGATGCCTTCACCCTGGCCGGGCTGCATGTCATCGCCTCTATCACAGGATCGCTGGTGCTGGGGCTGGCCGTGATCGAAGGCTATATCCCCGGCGCCTATGCCTTTGAGCTGTCGCGGATCGACGAAGCCTATCAGGCGGAAAAATGGGGCACCGACGCGGAAGCTGCCAAGCGCGCCGCGGCGCTGGCGTATGAACTAGACAAGGCGGTCGAACTGATCGCCGCCGTCAGCCAAAAAAGCAATTGAATGCAGCGCAAGCAGCCCTTGCGGGCCCGCAACACGCTGGACAATCGTTTATGGGCGCGGCTGCGGGCCCTGGATGGCTATCGCTTCCGCCGCAAGTCGCCCTTCAAGACGTTCACGCTCGATTTTGTCGAGCATGACCGCAAGCTGGTGATTTCGCTCGAGGGCGGCGAGCCCGGACGGCGCTCCACCACCATCATCCGCGACCGGCTGCTGAATGAGCAGGGCTATGTCATTCTCAGGCTGTGGCGCAGCGAGCTCGAGCGCGATCTGTCCATCGGCCTGCACCGCATACACGCGGTACTGGAAGACCTCTCTGCCGACTCATAGTAGTTTCCGCCCCGGGCAATTAATTGATGGTCGCACGGCGAGGCGCTACGCATTCGCCGCTGCTCCAGGATGGGGCATTCATGGCTGAGAATTCCGGCGCGCAATGGTGCGCGCGCTTTCCTTGCACCACCTCGCTGGACGATCTGCTGCCGGAGTTCGGCGATTCCTGACGTGCGTTCATTTCACAGTTGAAGAAAGCCGGCGCCACCGTCTCCATCGCCACCACCTGCCGCCCGCCGGAGCGCGCCTATCTGATGCATTGGTGCTGCATGATCGCCAATAGCGGCCAGGACCCGCATATGGTGCCGCCCATGAAGGGTGTGAACATAGACTGGGCCCATGGCGGCGCGATTGGTCCGGCGCGCGAAGCGGCCCGCAGGATGATGGCCAAGTATCAGATCGCCTTTCCCGCCGCCCTGACTAGCCGTCACACCCAGCGCCGCGCCATCGACATGACCATCGGCTGGAAGGGTACCCTGAAGATCACTGACTTCAACGGCAAGAGCCACAGCATTTCCACCAGCCCGCGCAACGGCTCCAATCCGCAGCTGATCGCGGTGGGCAAGACCTTCGGCGTGATCAAACTTGTCAGCGATCCGCCCCACTGGTCCGACGACGGCCGTTAAATATCTTCTATAACCGGCCGCGCCGCCAGCCGCGCCACCTTGCGCGCGGCATGTTCGATATGCTCCAGCCGCCGCCCAAGGACTTCCATCGCGGCGCTGCCATGCAGATCGGCGAAGCCATGCCGGGGCAAGGCGCTTTCCTTCTCATCGGGCGCGGTGTCGGGCTGCAACAGTTTCACCACCCGCGCGCGTACCTCGCTGATGGCGACATCGGCGGCATCGGTGTCCAGCTCCTTTGCCCGCAGTTTCACCAGCACCGGCATGGACGACAGGTCCGACGCCAGCAGATAATTGGCGCCCAGCAATTCACCCAATGACGCCAGCGCCCGGCGGTTGGCATTCGGCTCGTCCGCCAGCCTTCGTATGGCGCCGGAAAGCTGCGCCACCGCGTCCAGCGTTTTCTTGCGCGCGAGCCGGTATTTCTGGCGGCCATGTTCCAGCCGCAGCGCCGCGTCGGCAAAGGCGGCATCGGCGGCCAGCAGCCCGCGCACCGTGCGCGGCATGTCTTCGCGCTCCCAGTTTGGCAGCAGATAGCTGAAGGCCCAGCTCAGGCCCGCGCCGATCAGCGTGTCCACGATGCGCTCAAAGAACTGGGCATCCACCGAGGGGCCCACGAAATGCAGCAGCAGCAGCGCCGAGATCGATGCCCCCACCGCGGTGATGCGGTAGGCCACCAGGCCATAGGCATGGCTGGTGCCCACCGCCAGCACGATCAGCAGCAGCAGCACCGGCGCCGGCAATGTGTTGATGAAGATGACGGCCAGGGCACAACCGATCAGGGTGCCGGTCACGCGGTCCCAGCGGCGCTGACGTGTCACGCTGTAATTGGCGCGCATGATCAGCGCGATGGTCAACAATATCCAGTTGGCCTGGGCAAAGCGCGGAAAGGCGATGGTGATCAGCAGGCCCGCGGTCATGGCCAGTGACAGGCGTATGGCATAGCGCAAGGCCGGCGCGCGCCAGCGAAACTGCCGCAGCAAAAGACCGGGCCCGCGCGGCCCGTCCTGGCGAAAGAGGTCCAGGTCCAGGCCCGCCGCCACGGCGCTGGGTTCGGTGGCATCGTCCAGCGCGGTGGCCAGCGCGCCGACATAGCTGTCCGCCAGTATCAGCTTGTGGGCGGTGGCGGTGAAGGCATGGATCACCGGATCGTCGGGCGCGGCGGCTTGTGCGGCGCGGATCATATCCTCAAGCTGCCGGCTTTCCTCGGCATGGCGCAGCGGCGCGGTGTGACCATGGCGGGACCGCAGCGCCAGGGTAAGGCGCTCAATCTCGTCGGCCATCTGGTGCACGAAGCCGTTCAGCCGCCACAGCAGGTCGCGCTGCGGCGCATTGCGCAGGGCTTCCAGGTCTGCGTCGCTGGACAGAACCGTCTCGAACGCATCCAGCAGCGCGATCAGCGTGTCGATGCGCTTGAGCTGCATGCGATGATTGCGGCGGGCGAACAGGCTGTCACGGGCCGCCTGCAACTTGTCCGCCAGCGCAGCATGGGCGTCGATCAGGGCCCGGAAAGCGCCGGGGCCTTCCGCATCCGGATTGTACAGCGCGGCCTTGGCGCGCAGATAGTCGGCAAAGGCCCGCATCGCCTCGGCCAGCAGCAGGCGCCGCGCCCGGTCGTCGAACAGCCAGGCCGAGAATACGGCATAGGTGGTATAGGTGAGGGCGCCGCAGACAAACAGGATCAGGTGATCGGCGGCGTCTGAAACGTTTGGGAAATATTCGCCCATGGCGAAGACGAAGGCCAGCACACAGGTCATGCCCAGGCTCAGCACCCATTTGCCATAGGCCGAGATCAGCCCCACCCAGAATCCGGTAAAGGCGACGGCGGCGATAAAGAACGGTGGCGAGAAGCGCGTGAAGGATGACAGGGCGGTGAAGAAGCAGGCGCTGAGAAAGGCGAACCCCATGATCCAGACTTTCTGGCGCAGAGGATCGGTGCGGTCGCTGATGGAAACACAGACCGCGCCGGTGGCCGCCGCGATACCGGCGGTAAAGCCCAGCGCCAGCCCGGCACCCAGGCCGGTGACGCCAACCCCGATGGCGACCGACAGGCCGTTCTCGATATGGGCCCGGAACACGGCCAGGGAAACGGAACGGGGGAAGGTGGCCATCTTGTTTTGAAGGTATAGCGGTTTATCTTAGGGGCAGCTTTTCACTTTGCCGCATGGAGACTCACTTGAGCGAAGATATTACGTCCCTGCGGGTACATGTGCATGGCATTGTGCAGGGTATTGGCTTTCGCGACTTCCTGACCGCGGCGGCACAGCATCAGAAGCTGGATGGCTGGGTGCGCAATCGCGCCGACGGCTCGGTGGAGGCGCTGGTCTCCGGCCCCACCAAGGCGGTGGAGAATTTCGTTTCCTTCGCCACCAAGGGCCCCGCCGGCGCCAAGGTGAGCGCCGTGGACCTTCACAACTCCGAGCCGCCCGCCGAAAAAGGCTTCATCCGGCGTCCGTCGCTCTAGGGGCGCGGACGCAGCAATTCCTTGGCCACCGCGACGCCGAACACCAGCAGGCCGGCCACGCTGGCGACTTCGCCCGCGACCATGCCGGGAATGTAGCTGGCGTCGCGTGCGGGAAGGAACAGCGCCAGGAAGGTGATCATCAGCGCCGTACCCAGGGTGGACAGCGCGAAATTGATCCAGGCCAGCCGCGGCGACAGGGTGCTGGCCGTCAGCGCATAAAAGGTGCCGTACAGCGCCAGTGTCACCCAGCCCAGCAGATTGAGATGGGCATGGGCCGGCATCATGGTGAAATCTTCGGACCCGCCCATCTGCATGCCCCAGGCCATACCCAGCAGCAGACAGACAGCGGCGACCGCGAAAAAGGCGGCTGATACGCGCGGCATGAAATCCCCCAGCTAGAAATTATCCGAATATCTTTTTGGAACTCTGCTTCAAGGCAATATCCACATCGGCCATGGAGACAATTATCCCCAGATCGGCCAGGCTGGTGACGCCATGGGCGCTCACGCCGCAGGGCACGATGCCGGAAAAATGCGTGAGGTCGGGATCGACGTTCAGCGCCACGCCGTGAAACGTCACCCAGCGCTTGATCCGCACGCCCAGCGCCGCGATCTTGTCTTCCTTCATTCCGCGCGCAACCCAGATGCCGACCCGGCCCTCGCGGCGCTCGCCCTTCACGTTGAACAGCGCCAGGGTCTCGATCAGCCACTGTTCCAGGTCCCGCACATAGGCGCGCACATCAGGTTTGCGCTGCTTGAGGTCCAGCATGGCGTAGCCCACCCGCTGGCCCGGCCCGTGATAGGTGAACTGGCCGCCCCGCCCGGTGCGATAGACCGGAAAGCGCGCCTCGATCAGATCGGCGTCATTGGCGCTGGTTCCGGCGGTGTAGATGGGGGGATGCTCCAGCAGCCAGACCATCTCGCTTTGCGTTCCTTCGGCGATGGCGGCGGCGCGCGCCTCCATCAGCGCCAGGGCATCCGGATAGGCGACCGGCTGGTCGCTGATCTTCCACTCGACAAGGCTCTTTACGGGCGCGTCCAAATTAAGCTTTCCGAAACCATAATCCGTCACCCTTTGGCGGATCGGCGCAATGCCGAGGGTAATCTAAGGGCAGGGCCTATGGCTTCCAATGTCGATAACGTAAAGGTCGAAATCTCGGTGGTTCTGGGCCGCTCGGTGATCCCGATGCACCAGCTGCTGCGGATGGGCCGTGGCGCGGTGATCGAGCTGGATGCCAACCAGGATGACCCTGTGACCATCCTGGCCAATGACAAGCCGGTGGCGAAGGGCGAAATCCAGATCCAGGGCGACAAGATCGCCGTTTCCGTGGTGGAATTGCTGCGCGGCTACGATTAAACATATATTTCAACGTAGAATTATATATTCTCCACCAAAATCTTGCATTTTAGGCCTGCCGGGCATACCTCTTCGATCCTGAGAGGTCCAATGCTTCCCATTGTCCTGAACCCCGTGAATCTGAGGGTCGGCCTGACCGGCCGGGGCCCGGAACGCGACCGCAGGGCGGCCTTGTTGGCCGAGGCGGGGGTGGAAGTGCGCCTGCTGCTCGACGCCGTCCCGGACGCTCTGCTGGCCTCCTTGCAGGTCCTGTTCGTGGCGGGTCTGCCCGAGGGTGAATCCCGAGAACTCGCCGCCCGGGCGCGCGCCGCCGGGGTGCTGGTCAATGTCGAGGACGTCCTACCCCTGTGTGATTTCCATGTCCCGGCCATGGTGCGCCGGGGCGACCTGCTGCTGACCGCCTCGACCGGCGGGCAGGTGCCGGGCCTGGCCCGCGCCATGCGCGAGGCCCTGGCCGACCAGTTCGGCCCGGAATGGACCGCGCGCCTGAAGGAATTGGGTCTGGCCCGCGCCAAGTGGCGCTCCGAAGGCCTGTCTCCGGCGCAGGTCTCCCAGAATGTACGCGACATGATCGCAGCGATGGGCTGGCTATGAGCAACGTCACCGTCATCGACGCCAAGCGCGGCCTGCGCCCCAAGCCGGCCGATGATGCCGGCATAACCGCGCATCTGGCCGAGCTCCTGGCCAAGGCCAAGGACCGTGACGCACACGGCATCCTGGAACTGGCGCTGACCGGCGAGTTCAAGGGCAAGACCGCCGTGGTCTCCTCCTTCGGCGCCGAATCCGCCGTGCTGCTGAAGCTGGTGGCCGATATCGATCCCAATACGCCGATCCTGTTCCTCAATACCGGCAAGCTGTTCGGCGAAACCCTGCGCTATCGCGACCGTCTGCAGGACATGCTGGGGCTGGGCGATGTGCGCAGCCTGTCGCCGTCGCTGGCCGAGCGCACCGCCAAGGACCCCGAAGGCACGCTGTGGTCGAAGAACGCCGATGCCTGCTGCGATTTCCGCAAGACCATCCCCTTGGCCCGCGCGCTGGAGCCGTTCACCGCCCAGATAACGGGGCGCAAGCGCTTCCAGACCCGCGAGCGCGCCGACATGCAGCCGGTGGAATATTTTGACGGCCGTTTCCGGTTCAATCCGCTGTGGCAGTGGGACCTGCACCAGCTGGAAGCCTTTACCGAGCGCAACAATCTGCCCCGGCACCCGCTGGTGGAAGATGGTTATCCCTCGATCGGCTGCATGCCCTGCACCCGCCGCGTCCAGGCAGGCGAGGACTATCGCGCCGGCCGCTGGTCGGGCATGTACAAGGATGAGTGCGGCATTCACCTGACGGATGGCGGCGGTATCTGACAGGCTTTTTGTCCGCCGTAACCAGGCTTGTTTTAGCCCCCCTTGCTTGCTAAACCCCCGGTCCTACCCGGATTTTTTCCAGGACTGTGCGGTCGTGGCGGAACGGTAGACGCACTACCTTGAGGTGGTAGCGGGGCAACCCGTGGAAGTTCGAGTCTTCTCGACCGCACCAGACCCATTTTCAGTATCGGAAAAATTCTGCGCGATTTTCCGTAATTCCCGCACCCTCGATTTGGCCGCGGCATATTCGGAACGCCGCTCAGTCCCATATCCGCTGTGCGCCACAAGCGGGCATCCAAGCAGAGCTCGGTGACAGCTGTGATGATCATCGTGTTTAATCTCGTCACCTCATTGGCGGTATTGGCGTGACCGCATAGCCTCTGAGGCGAGCATTATTGAAACGCCAGACTGTCGGGTATCGACAAGACCAAAGCATCAGGGGGGAAATCATGAAGAATAAGATTGCCTGGCTGGCGGCCATGCTGCTCTGCGCCACCCCGGTTGACGCGGCGCCCGGCAACAAGCTCCTGCTGATTTCGATCGATGGGCTGGATTGGCGTTATCTGCGGGACCGCGATGCGATGGGCCTTCAGATCCCCAACCTCCGCAGCCTGTTGGCCCGTTCGCAGGTGGCCGACGGGGTTACCGGCGTGTGGCCCACGATCACATGGCCCACGCACACCAGTATGATAACGGGCGTTCCGCCTGCCCAGCACGGCATCCTGGGCAATGCCGGGGGGCAGCTCGACATCACGCAGAGCTATTGGTCCGCAGCCAAGATCAAGGTGCCAACCCTGACCCAATGCGTGGCCAAGGCGGGGCGCACCACCGCGGCCATCAACTGGCCTGTGACGGTGAACGCCGATATCACCTGGAACCTGCCGGAAGTTTATGCCAAGCGAAACGGCGTCTCCTCCGACCTCGAAACGGTCGCGCGTTACACCACGCCGGGGCTGATCGCCGAGATCACACGTTCCACCCCGTCCTTTGCCTATCGCTGGCTTGATGATCGGACCATGACGGTGGCGACAACGCATCTGCTGAAGACAAAGCAGCCCGACCTGTTGCTGGTCCATCTGTCGGAGACGGATTCCGAACAGCATGGTGGCGGCCCCTTCACCCCTGAGGCGAGGGCCGTGCTGGAACGATCCGACGAGCTTTTGGGAAAGATGCTCAAGGTGCTTCCCAAGGACTATGCCGTGGGCATCGTTTCCGATCATGGCTTCGAGGCTGTGGATCATGTCGCCAATCTGAAAGTCATGGCCGCCGCCGATGGCGTGACCGGCGACATGACCATCGCGGGCGGGCTGGTCAGGACGATTGATCCATAGGTGGCTGTCTTGCTTCGCTCAAATGTTGGCTATGGAGAGGTGGGGAGCTCGGTGCCGCCGGTTGAGTTGCTTTTGCTTGGTGGGTTCGAGGCGCTT
>JBEGVG010000059.1:0-13665 GCA_041178445.1 Pseudomonadota bacterium
GGAACCCGGGCAGGATGCCTTCGACCGGAGTTCCCCCCTCGCGCGCCGCCTTGGCGGTTTCGCCCATCAGCCCCGGCGAGCCGCCGCCGAACACCATGCGCGCGCCCATTTGCGCAATCCCGGCGCCCAGCGCGCGGGCGGCCTCGCGGAAGCCGGGGTCCGTGCCGAAGGAAGCCCCGCAGAAAACGCAGATCGCGGGAAGAGTTTTGGGAATGTTCTTGTCCATGGTGCCAGCAGGGTTGCGCCAATTGTGGCATCTTCCTAAACAGGTTCACCGCCGAAGCCAAAGGAGAAGTGCGTGCCGCGCTGGTTGCTTATTCTGGGGGCCGTGGCCCTGATTGCGATGGCCGCAGGCTTCATAACCTTCGGCGGCGGGGATATGGGACAATAGGGCATGGCGCATCCGGTCGAGGACGGTAGCGGCGCACCGTCTTTCAAGCCCCTATGGCGGTTGATGCCCTATCTGTGGCCCAAGGGCCGGCCCGACCTCAAGGCGCGGGTGATCCTGTCCATCTTCTTCCTGATCCTGGCCATCGTCACCACCACGGCTTCGCAGCAGTTCCTGGGCGAGGCGGTGGACGCGTTCGGTACCACCCCGGCACGCGCCTCCATGGCGGTGATCGCCGCGCTGATCGTCGCCTATGCGATGGCGCGCATTTTGATGCAGGCCTTCGCCCAGATCCGCGATGGAGTTTTTGCCCAGGTCCAGTACCACGCCATGCGCGAAGTGGCGGTGGAGACCTTCTCGCATGTCCATACCCTGTCGCTGCGCTTTCACCTGGAACGCAAGACCGGCGGCCTGAGCCGCGTGATCGAGCGCGGCACCAAGGGCATCGACACGCTGTTGTCCTTCGCCCTGTTCAGCATCTTTCCCACCATCTTCCTGGTGCTGATCTATAGCGGCATGCTGTTCTACATTTTCAACATCTGGGTTTCGCTGACCGCGATTCTGATGGTTGTGGCCTATACCTGGTTCACCTTTGCCATCACCCGCTGGCGCATCGCCTTCCGCCGCGAGATGAACCAGTCCGATACCGACGCCAATACCAAGGCGGTGGACTCGCTGCTGAATTTCGAGACCGTCAAATATTTCAACAACGAAAAGCACGAGACGCGGCGCTTTGACGTCTCGATGGAAAAATACTCCCGCGCCTCGATCCAGTCGCAGGTTTCGCTCTCCATCCTCAACACCGGCCAGGCGGCGATCATGGCGGTGGGGCAGGGCGTGGTGCTGATCCTGGCGGCCATGATGGTGCAGTCGGGCGAGGTGCGGCTGGGCCAGTTCGTCGCCGCCAACCTGATCATCATCCAGCTCTACCAGCCGCTGAACCTGCTGGGCACGGTCTATCGCGAAATCACCCAGGGGTTGGTGGACATGGAAGCCATGTTCCGCCTGTTGGGCCAGCCGCTGGAAGTGCAGGACAGGCCCGGCGCCAAGCCGCTGGTGGTGACGGGCGGCGAGATCAAGTTCGACAATGTCGTCTTCGCCTATGATCCCGAACGCATAGTTTTAAAGGGCATCAGTTTCACCGTGCCGGCGGGCAAGACGGTGGCGATCGTGGGGCCGTCGGGCGCGGGCAAATCCACCATCAGCCGCATTCTATACAGGTTTTACGACATCAAGAGCGGCAGCGTGACCATCGATGGTCAGGACATCCGTGATGTGACGCAAGAGTCGCTGCGCAGCATCATCGGCATCGTTCCGCAGGACACGGTGCTGTTCAACGATACGGTGCGCTACAATATCGCCTATGGCCGGATCGGCGCCGATGAGGCGGATATCCAGGAGGCCGCGCGCTTTGCCCAGATCGACAAGTTCATCACCCATCTGCCGCAGGGCTATGAATCCATGGTGGGTGAGCGCGGGCTGAAATTGTCGGGCGGCGAAAAACAGCGTGTCGCCATCGCCCGCACCATATTGAAGAACCCGCCCATCCTGCTGCTGGACGAGGCCACCAGCGCGCTGGACACCGGCACCGAACGCGAAATCCAGGGTGCGCTGAATGAAATTTCCCGAAATCGCACCAGCCTGGTGATCGCCCACCGGCTTTCCACCGTGATCGATGCCGACGAGATCCTGGTTCTGGATCATGGCAGCATCATCGAACGCGGGCGCCATTCCGAGCTGCTGGCCAGGAATGGCCATTATGCCTCGATGTGGAACAAGCAGCGCGAAGCCGCCGCGGCGCGCGAAAAGCTCAAGGAAGTCGAAAACGATCCAGATGTGGCGCCGGGTATCGCCAAAGCAGCGCCGGCCTAGGCGGCGCAGTCTTTCTTGAGAACGCGCACGGTCGATGGCGGATTTTTGCCAGCTTGCTGTCGGGGCGGATTGGGCGCGGCACGAAATTGCCGCCGCAGTTGGGACAGGTGCCGCCCAGCCGGTTTTCCACACAGTCGCGGCGGAAGGTGCATTCAAACGTGCAGATCATGGCGTCTGTCGCGCTCGCCGGCAGGTCCTTGTCGCAGCATTCGCAGTTGGGCCGCAGTTCCAGCATTACAAACACCCGCGCGCCAGCGCGTCAGATGATTTCGACGCGATCGACTTCAACACCCTTATTGCCCTGGCGTGTCGAATAACGGATGCGCTGGTCGGGTTCGACCGCCTGCACCCCGGAACGGCGCAGCGCGCTGGCATGCAGATAGATGTCCCCGCTGCCGCTGTCGGGCATCACAAAGCCGAAGCCCTTGTGGTCGTTGAAAAACTTGACCTTGCCTTCGACCATCGGGCCGGAGGGGCCGCTGTCGCGCTGGCCGCCATAACCGCCGCGGCTTTCGCCATATCCGCCGCCGTACCCGCCGCCGCCGAAGCGCTCGCCCCGGGGCGCGCGCGAGGGCGCTTCCGCCGTGGAAGTGTCGACATTGTGGACCGCGACCACCTGCAGACCTCGCTGGGAATCGGCCAGGTCGCAGACAATGCTGGTGCCGGGCGGCACATCGCTATGCCCGGTCGCCTGCAGCGCGGATGCGTGACAGAAGGCGTCGCCGCCATTGTCCAATGTGATGAAACCGTAGCCTTTGGTGGCGTTAAACCACTTAACCTTACCCTTCGCAGAAGCCTGCGAAATGGGCTTGGACCCGTCATTGCCGTAAGCCATGAGAACCGACGCACGCCCCATGCCGGCTGGACACCCCGAACCCGCCCCCCGTCCCGGCTGCGCGGGGGCGACTGCGACATGATGCCTATAGAAACCCGCCCCCCGCAACGGGGTTAAAGGCACAAATGTTAGATTCTGCTGCGCCGCAGCATTCACGGGTTGACATTAACGGCGAACATCCCGATATACCCGTCATCCGTTAGCGGCCGCACAAGGCGTCTCTCGACGCTGCCACCGCCGGATCCCAGCTCTGACCTCCGTTCCCTCCAGTGTGCGTGGAAGACGGCAACCAGCCGTAAACCCGCGCCTATGGGCGCGTTCCCACGGTTTTTAAGGACTTTTGTGACTGACGTGACTTTTGAATCGCTTGGCGTTGCCGAGCCGATCCTGCGCGCCCTTAGCGCAGAGAATTACACCACCCCCACCCCGATCCAGACCCGCGCCATCCCGGCGCTGATGTCCGGCAAGGACCTTTTGGGCATCGCCCAGACCGGCACCGGCAAGACGGCCGCCTTCGGCATTCCGCTGCTCCAGAAGCTGTCGATCGGCCATGTTCCGCCCCAGCCCAAGCAGGCCAAGGCGCTGATCCTGGCGCCGACCCGTGAACTGGCGGTGCAGATTGAAGAAGCGCTGCGCACCTATGGCCGCCATCTGAATCTTCGGATGACGGTGATCCTGGGCGGCGTGAACCAGAACACCCAGATCAAGAACATGGCCAAGGGCGTCGATGTGCTTGTCGCCACGCCGGGCCGTCTGCTTGATCTGGTGCAGCAGAAGATGATCCGCCTCGACGCGGTGAACACCTTCATCGTCGACGAAGCCGACCGCATGCTGGACATGGGCTTCATCCGCGACGTGCGCAAGCTGGTGGCCATGCTGCCGCGCGAGCGCCAGTCGATGCTGTTCTCGGCCACCATGCCGGACGATATCGTCAAGCTGACCCACGACATGCTGCGCCAGCCCGAACGCATCGAGGTCGCGCCGCAAGGCAAGACCGCCGACCGCGTCGCGCAGAAGATGTATTTCGTGCCGACCCAGCAGAAGCGCCAGCTGCTCAACGAGCTGCTGAAAGACGTGTCGATGAACAAGGTCATCGTCTTCACCCGCACCAAGCATGGCGCCAACAAGGTTGCCGAGCAGCTGTCGCGTACCGGCGTGGTGGCGGAAGCCATTCACGGCAACAAGTCGCAGAATGCCCGCCAGCGGGCGCTGGACATGTTCAAGACCGGCAAGGCGCGCGTGCTGGTGGCGACCGACATCGCCGCCCGCGGCATCGACGTCGATTACATCACCCATGTGATCAATTACGAACTGCCCAACGAGCCGGAAAGCTATGTCCACCGCATCGGCCGCACCGCGCGCGCCGGTACCGAAGGCATCGCGATCAGCTTCTGCGACGCCTCGGAGCGCAGCTATCTGCGCGACATCGAGCGCATCATCCGCATGAAGATCGAGCTGGTGGCGCACGACCTGCCGGAACTGACGGCCGAACAGCGCCAGCAGCAGGAAGAACCGCGCCGTCCGCACGCCCACAATCGTGGCGGCCGCGGCAAGCCCGGTGGTCACAAGGGCGGCGGTCACAAGGCCGGCGGCCGTGATGGCCTGCCGCATGGCGATCCCCACGCGCCGGCTAAGCGCAATGGTTCGCGCCCGCACTGGCATCGCGGCAATGACAAGAAAAGAGAAGGCGCTGCTTGATCCGGAGCATCGACCAGGCAAGCGAAGCGGTCGGTAGCGACAGCGTAGCGACGTCCTGGCGTGCGACCATTATTAATGTGTTTGTTGACGGCGATGCCTGCCCGGTAAAGGCAGAAGTCGAGAAGGTGGTGGCCCGGCATGGCCTGGCCGTCACCATCGTCAGCAATGGGGGTCTGCGCCCCTCGGCCAATCCGTTCCTGCGCCATGTCATCGTGGCCGAAGGGGCGGATGCCGCCGACGACTGGATCGTCGAACATATCGCGAGCGGCGATATCTGCATCACCGCCGACATTCCGCTGGCCTCGCGCTGCCTGGACAAGGGGGCGCGTGTGCTGGGGCCCAACGGCAAGCCGTTCACGGCCGAAGGCATCGGCATGGCGCTGGGGATGCGCGAACTCAGCCGCCACCTGCGCGAGCTCACCGCCGGCGGACAGACCCATCATTCTGGTTTCAGCAAACAGGACCGTTCGCGGTTCCTGGGCGAGCTGGAAAACTGCATTCAGGCGCTGAAGCGGGCTGGCACGCAGCCCGGCGCGGCTGTCTCGCGTTAAGGTCCCATGTCCGATTTTGGCCTCACTCTCGAAAATCACTATGCCGGCCTGCCGGAGGATTTTTATACCAAGATGCCCGCCGAGAAGGTGGGGCAAACGCCACGCCTGATCCATGCCAATCCCAAGGCTGCGGCGCTGCTGGATATCGATCCGCACCTGTTAGGCGACCCGCGCTTTGTCGAGGTGGTATCGGGCCATGCGCCGCTGGAAAATTTCTCGCCGCTGGCGATGGTCTATTCCGGGCACCAGTTCGGCGTCTGGGCGGGCCAGCTCGGCGACGGGCGCGCGCTTCTGATCGGGCAGGCGCGCAACCAGGGCGGCGAGCTGTGGGATATCCAGCTCAAGGGTGCGGGGAAAACCCCCTATTCACGCTTCGGCGATGGCCGCGCCGTGATGCGCTCCACCATCCGCGAATATCTTTGCAGCGAGGCGATGGCCGCGCTGGGCATTCCCACCAGCCGCGCACTGGCCATCGTGGCGACCGGCGAAACGGTGATGCGCGAGGCGCCCGAACCCGGCGCGGTGCTGACCCGGCTGGCGCGAAGCCATGTGCGCTTCGGGCATTTCGAGCATTTCTTCCATCGCGGCGAAAAAGACAAGGTCCGTGTGCTGGCCGATCATGTCATCGCGGAATATTTCCCCGATATGATCGGCGATCATGCCGCCTGGTATGGCGAAGTCGTCAAGCGTACCGCCGTCATGGTGGCGCAGTGGCAGGCAGTCGGCTTTGCCCATGGCGTGATGAACACCGACAATATGTCCATCCTCGGCCTGACCATCGACTACGGCCCGTATGGCTTTCTGGATGCCTATGATCCGCAGTTCATCTGCAATCACACCGACACCCAGGGCCGCTACAGCTTCATCAACCAGCCGGTGATCGCGCACTGGAACCTGCGCGCCCTGGCGCTGGCTTTATCCGACCTGATCCCCACCGAAACTCTGATCGAGAAGCTGGCCACCTTCGAAGCCCATTTCGGCGGCACCTATCACGCCCTGATGCGGGCCAAGCTGGGGCTAACGCGCGAAGTGGAGGGCGACAACAAGCTGATCGGCGGGCTGCTGGGGCTGATGAACAAGACCCGCGCCGATTACACGCTGTCCTTCCGCAACCTGACCGGCGAAGACGCGGACTGGCTGAAGCTGTTTGGCGATGCCAATGTGGAGGCGGAAGCCTGGCTGTCGCGCTACCGGGTACGGACCGAAAGCGAAGACGTGTCAGGGCTGAACCAGATCAATCCAAGATACGTCCTGCGCAACTGGGTGGCGGAAACCGCGATCCGGGCGGTGGAGGACAACAATGACATCGCCACGCTGGACCGCATTTTCCGACTGATGCAGGCGCCGTTTGAAACGCATGACGGCGACGAAGCCTTTGCCGCTCCGCCGCCGCCAAACATGTGCGATCTGGAAGTGAGCTGTTCTTCCTGATTCTCAAATCGGCATCGCCCGCTTTATGCGGGCGATCCAGTTTTGTTGAAAAAAGACGCTGGATGGCCCGGACGAGCCGGGCCATGACGAAAACGGATATCTACCAGTTGGTCGAAACGTACTTGATCTCGCAGAACTCGATCAGGCCGTGGTGCGAGCCTTCGCGGCCCAGGCCCGACTGCTTCACGCCGCCAAACGGCGCCGCCGGGTCCGACATCAACCCGCGATTGAGGCCCAGCATGCCGGCTTCGAGTTTTTCGCAGATCTGCATGCCGCGCTTGAGGTCCTGGGTATAGACGTAAGCCGCCAGGCCGTACTCGGTATCGTTGGCCTTGCGGATGGCCTCGGCCTCGTCGGTGAAGGATTGCAGCGACACCACCGGTCCGAAGATTTCTTCCTTCATCATGTCGGCATTGTCCGGCACGTCCGACAGCACGGTGGGCGGATAGTAATAGCCCGGCCGGTTGAGGCGCTGGCCGCCCAAGAGCAGCTTGGCGCCCTTGGCCACGGCGTCATCCACCAGTTCGGCGATCTTGGCGACCGACTTCTCATTCACCATCGGGCCCAGGGTGGATTCCGGATCGGTGGCTTCGCCCAGCTTGATCTTGGACATGCGCTCGACCATGCCATCGGTGAAGGGCTGGTAGATGTCCTTGTGGACATAGAAGCGGTTGGCGGCGGTGCAGGCCTCGCCGCTGTTGCGCATCTTGGCCAGCATGGCGCCGTCCAGCGCATCGTTCAGGTTGGCATCCTTGCAGACGATGAAGGGGGCGTTGCCGCCCAGCTCCATGGCGCAGGAGATCACCTGGTCGGCGGCTTCGTGCAGCAGGGCGCGGCCAACCGGCGTCGAGCCGGTGAAGGAAATCTTGCGCACGCGCGGGTCGTGCAGCACCGCCTTGGACAAGGCGCTGGCCTTGGCGGTGGTGACGACATTCACCACGCCCGCCGGCACGCCGCAGTCATGCATGATCTGGGCGACGGCAAAGGCGGTGAGCGGTGTTTCGGTGGCGGGCTTGAGCACGATGGTGCAGCCGGCCGCCAGGGCGGGGGCGATCTTGCGGGTCGCCATCGCCGCCGGATAGTTCCAGGGCGTGATCAAGAGCGCGATGCCCATGGGCTGGTACTGCACCAGAATGCGCGCGCCGCTGGCGGGCGCCAGGGCGATTTCGCCCAGCACATGACAGCATTCCTCGGCGTACCAGCGATAGAATTCGGCGGCATACAGCACTTCGGCGCGCGCGTCGGGCAGCGCCTTGCCGTTCTCCAGGCTGATCAGATAGGCCAGCCATTCGATATTCTCGACGATCTTTTCATAGCATTCGCGCAGGATCTCGGCGCGGAAGCGCGGCGTGGTCGCGGCCCATGCGGCGGCGGCCTTGTCGGCGGCATCCACTGCCGCCAGCGCGTCAGCCGCGTCGCAGTCAGCGACATCGGTGATCTTGTTGCCGGTCGAAGGATCGAAAACATCGACGCGCTTCTTGCTGGCGGCTTCCACCCATTTTCCGCCGATCCACAGGTCGGTGGGAATGGCAAAGGGCGCGGGGCCGGTCTTGGGCGTGGGAACGGTGATGGTGTTGGTCATGGGTCTCTCTGCTGGCGAATTACGAAGCAAGCGTGGCGCGGTCGCCGGAATAGGCGGCGCGGGTGATCGCCTTGATGGCGTCCAGGTCCAGCTTGCGGGGGTTGTTGTTGACCAGGCGCGCGGCGCCGATGGCGCTTTCCGCCGTCCAGTCCTGCTTGTCTTCCGGCAGGCCGAGGTCCTTGAGCGTCACGGGAATGCCGATGTCCTTCAGCAGGCTGGCGACTTCATCGATCAGCTTGCGCGACAGTTCCTCGTCGGTGCCGGTCAGCCCGATGGCGCGGCCGATCTCGGCAAAGGCGGCAACGCAAGCAGGGCGATTGAACTCCATCACATAGGGCATAAGCAGCGCCACGCCCATGCCATGCGGGGTGTGGGTCTCGTTGCCCACCGGATACTGGATTGCATGCGCCGCCGCGGTGCCTGCCGCGCCGAAGGCGCACCCCGCAGCGAGGGAAGCCAGCATCATCTGCTCGCGCGCCTGGATATTCTTGCCCTCCTTCACCGCGGTGCGCAGCGCCTGGAAGATGTTCTTGAGCGCCAGCAGGCCAAAGGTGTCGGACAAGATGTTCTTGCCCACGAAAACGTTCTTCACGGTCAGGTCCGGCGTCACGTCGCGGCGGGCCGCAGTGAAGCTTTCGATGGCGTGGGTCAAGGCGTCTGCGCCGCTGACGGCCGTCAGGCCGGGCGGGCAGGTGAGGGTGAGTTCGGGGTCGCATACCGCAACGCGCGGGATCAAATAAGGGCTGGAAATGCCGACCTTGGTGCCGCGTTCGGTGTCGGCGATCACCGCCACCGGCGTGACTTCCGAGCCGGTGCCCGACGTTGTCGGCACCGCGATCACCGGCGCCACCGGGCCGGGGATTTTGTTCTCGCCATAATAGTCGCGAAGGCTGCCGCCATGCTGCAGCAGCACCGCCACGCACTTGGCCATGTCCATGCAGGAACCGCCGCCGATGCCCAGCACCACATCGGGCTTGAAGTCCGCGCATTCGGTGACGCAGCCCGAAATACCTTCCATCGGCAGGTCGGCTTCGGTGCGGTCATAGACCTTTACCTTAACGCCGTTGGCTTCGATGTCGGCGACGATGGCCTTGAACTGGGCGTCCCCGCCCATGCGCGCATCGGTGCAGATCAGGGCGCGCTTGCCGATCTGGGCGGTCATCATGCCGATGGCGGCGCGCTGGCCGGAGCCGAAGATTACCGAAGCGGGAAGGCGCAGGGCGCCGAAGATACCGGTCATGTCGTTTTCCTTTTTTCAGATTCCGCCGCCAGCTTTTGCAGGTCGTCCCACAAGCCGTCGTCGAGATAGACGCCGCGTTTTTCCGACTGGGCCCGCACCTTGTGAGCGCGGTCGCCGGGCGCCAGCACCGGATGTTCCGGATCGGCGGGAGCGGCGGCGCGGATGCTGTCGAGATAGTCCGTCACCAGCGCCTTGGCAGATTTGGCATGGGGCGGGGCGATGACGATGAAGATGTCGCCCTTGTTGCTGACATTCACTGAATCCAGCGTGCCTTTGACATCGGTGCCGATGGCTGATGCCGCCAGGCTGGCCACCAGCACTTCAAAGGCGATGCCCAGCGCGTAACCCTTGGGCCCGCCGAACGGCGCGATGGCGCCTTTCTTGGCCGCCGAGGCATCGGTGGTGGGATCGCCATTCTCGTCCAGCGCCCAGCCCAGCGGGATCGGCGCGCCGCGATTGGCGTGGTCATGGATCTTGCCCATCGAGACAAGCCCGGTGGCCATGTCCAGCACCATGGGGTGGGGCAAAGCGGGCACGCCGATGGCAATGGGATTGGTACCGATCATCGCTTTGCGCCCGCCATAGGGATGGACCAGCGCTTCGGAGATGGTGAGCGAAATGCAGGTCAGACCCAGATTGGCGACATGCTCGGCATAATAGGCGAGCGCGCCCAGATGGTTGGTGTTGCGGATGGCGGCGATGGCGATGCCGTCAGCTTGTGCGCGCGGCACGATGGTGTCCAGTGCCGCCATGGCGACCACCGGCCCCAGGCCTCTTTCACCGTCGACGGCCAGGAAGTTGCGCGCGGTCCAGATCTGCTTGCCGCTGGTTGCGGGCACCGTCAGGCCGGCATGAATGCGCTCGATCACCCGGCGCAGGCGCAGCAGGCCGTGCGACGGGATAGCCCGCATCTCCGCTTCAATGAAAAGTCCCGCCTGCGTGCGGGCATGGTCCGCCGGCACGCCGTTGGCAGTGAGGATGCCTTCAGCCAGTTCTCGGACCTGCGCGACGGAAGCCAGCATACGGATCAAATATCCTATAGGATTGCCGGACGGTATGGATTATACTCCGCCGGGTCAATGGCAAAATCGAGCCCATCTGTGGGAAAGTTGCAGCGATGTCGGCAATAGAAGCAGCAGCGGCCAAGCAGGGTCCCCCAAGCCAGATCGCCCGGCCTTCCGGCTTAGCCGAAGAAGTCTATCGCCGGATCCGCGCCGACATCATGTCGCTTCGCTTGCCGCCGGACACCAGGGTCTCGGTGGACAGTCTTGCGCGCGAATTGGGTGTCTCCCAGACGCCGATCCGCGAAGCGCTGTCGATGCTGGAAGCCAATGGACTGGTCAGCAAAAAGCATTTCACCGGCTATGCCACCGCGCCGCGCATGGACCGCGCCCAGCTGGACGAACTGTTCGAATTCCGCCTGCTGGTCGAACCGCATGCCGCGCGCAAGGCAGCCGAGGCAATGGCGCAAAGCGACATGGACAGTCTTGGCGCCGTCAGCGGCGCCCATGCCCCGTCACATGACGGCTTTGCCGACATGGATACCGAATTTCACAAGCTGATCGCCCAGGGCGGCGGCAATCATCTCATCGCCGATTCCCTGGCGCGGCTGCATATCCATGTCCATATCTTCCGATCCTGCTTTCGCAGTGAGATCGCGGAAGAGGCGGTGCATGAACATGACGCGGTGATCAAAGCGATCCGCAGCCGCGACGGCGCCGCGGCGGAAGCCGCCATGCGCCGGCATATCGAACGCAGCTATGGACGGCTGCGGGACTTCATCAGGGACTGATCAGTCTTTTTGCGCTTTGCGCCAGGCGGCATATTTCGCCTTGTTCTCGTCATTGGGCGGGTAAAGGCCGGGCAGGGGCACGCCCTTTTGCACTTCGCCCATGATCCAGGATTCCTGCGCTTCCTGTTCGGCCGCCATTTGTGTCACTTCGGCCAGCATGGCTTGCGGTATCACCACCGCGCCATCGCCATCAGCCACGATGGTATCGCCCGGGAAAATCGCCACGCCGCCGCAGGCGATCGGCTCCTGCCAGTTCACGAATGTCAGCCCGGCAACGGAGGGCGGCGCCGCTGCGCCGGCGCACCATACCGGCAAACCCGTCGCCAGCACGCCTTCCATGTCGCGCACCACGCCATCGGTGATCAGGGCGGCGACTTTACGTTTGGCCATGCGGGCGCAAAGAATATCGCCGAAGATGCCGGCATCGCTGACGCCCATCGCATCGGCCACCGTGATCACGCCTTCCTCCATCGCTTCAATCGCCGCACGCGTCGATATCGGCGATGCCCAGCTGGCCGGTGTCGCCAGGTCCTCGCGCGCCGGCACAAAGCGCAGCGTGAAGGCGGTTCCCACCACGCGCTTCTGGCTCGGCTGCTTGGGAAATGCGCCGCGCAGCCAGACATTGCGCAGACCTTTCTTCAAAAGAACCGTGGTCAGCGTGGCGGTGGAAATGCCTTCCAGAACGGCTTTGATCTTGGTGTCCATCAGGGTGTGACCTTGGTTTCCTTCATGCCCGGCGCACCCGGCGCGAGCGGAGTCGTTCCGGCGGGATAGCCATTCTGCTGCAGGATGTAAGCGACCACGGCGCTATACTCTTCGGGCTTCATTCCGCCGGGATCGACCTGGGGCATGGTGAAGGCCACCACATCGTACAAGGATTGCGGCGTCATGCCCTGCGCCAGCGCCCGTTCGGCGAATGCAGCGCCTTTGAGCGTCGGGGCCGCGCCGGCTTCCAGCGCATCGCCATGGCAGCTGGCGCAGGCTAGGGCATAGACCTCAGCGCCGGCCTGTGCCTGGTCCGCGGTGTAAAGCCCGGGTTTTACGGTTTGCGCCCCGGCGCCCGCCGCAAAAAGAAGAAGGGCGCAAACGCCGCTGGCGGCAACAATTCTGGACTGGATCATGATGGCCTCGCATTGCGGCGGGTGACACGCATGCCCCCAATATAAAGCGCATCCAGCCCGGAGTTTACAAGGAATCGCAGCGCGTCGGCCGGGGATTCCACAATGGGTTCTCCCGGCCCGTTGAAGGAGGTGTTCAACACCACGGGCACGCCGGTTTGCGCGAAGAAATGCTCGATGACGCGGAAGAATTCCCCGCACGAGGGATCAACAGTCTGTACGCGCGCCGTTCCGTCGGCATGGGTGATGGCGGGCAGCTGGGTGGAGGTCACCGTGCCGGTAAACAGCATATAGGGGGAGGGCAACGGCATGCCGCTAAACCATTTCTCCGCCTGCGACGCCAAAACGGCCGGGGCGAAGGGGCGCCAGGCTTCCCGGCCCTTCAGAACATTGACCCGTTCCCAGTTTGCCCCCTGCCGCGGATCGGCGAGGATGGACCGATGGCCAAGCGCGCGGGGCCCGACCTCGCTGCGCCCTTCAAACCAGCCGATGATCCGGTCTTGCGCAAGATCCTGGGCCGCATCCAGCGCGCTGTCTTCGCAGACGCGAAATTCGATCGCTTCACCGGCGGCGTCGAGGGCCGCGAGAATGGCGTCATGCGCTATCGGCAATCCCAGATAGGGCGTGGCATATCCATCCTGGTTTCGCGGCGGCAGCGGCCGGTCCAGGACATTGTGGTAAAGCCAGGCCGCGGCGCCGATCGCCAGTCCGCTGTCATCGCAGCCCGGCTCGATATAGATATTTTTAAACCTGCTTTCGCGGAAGATCCGGCTGTTCGACGGGCAGTTGAGCGCGCAACCGCCCGACAGGCACAGATTGTCGCTGGCCCGTCCCATGCGCGAAACGACGTCACCCAGCGTCTGGACGGCGCGCAGGTATATTTCCTCGAACAGTTTCTGGGTACTGGCCGCGACATCGACATTTATCGGCTCCAGAATTCGCGCAGGGTATCCGAAGGGTTCCAGGCTGTACCCCATCGCGCCCGCCTGCTGGAGACAGTGATCCAGCCATGTGCGCGAATCGAGGGATGCGGCCTTCCAGTCATACTGGTTTCCGACAAAGCGGGGATCGAAGAATTTCGGCTGCCCATAAGCGGCCAGGCCCATCAGCTTGCCGGACGGGCCTTCATGCCCCAACCCAAGCGTCGTGCCCATAAAG
>JBEGVG010000060.1:0-10976 GCA_041178445.1 Pseudomonadota bacterium
TTGATCAGGGACCATTCCACATCGCTCAGATCGAACCGTGCCATCTTATCCTCCCAGAACTGAGAGAATGAATCACTGTTCGCCCGTCAACGGAATCCCTTTATGAGTACAGGACCTAGTCGCGGACGTGCGGTCTTTTCAAGGGTGCATATCCTGACGGATATGCACTACCGCAAGCTTGTCCACATAGTGCCGACGCCAGCCAGGCATCGCGTCCAGCAGTTTCGCCACCGGCGCTTCGCGCGGGAAGATCGTCCAGCGCACATGATGGAAGGTGAGGCTGGCTGCCAGCGCGTCCTTGTCGGGCGAGGTCATCACCGCATAGTTGCGCAGGAAGATGTCGCCATACAGATCGGCGCGGCTGTCCACGAAGGGCTTCACCCCGTTCCAGATCAGATAGCCGCCAAAGGCATAGTCGTTCAGCACCGGCATCTCCCGCACAAAGCGCGGCACATGCGCCAGCGCCGTGGCCGGGGTCACCGGATCATCGCCGCGCGTCACCGGCAGCATCAGCCGCGATACCGCCGTGACCGCCAGCAGGATCATCGCCAGCGCGGCGAACAAAGGCTGGTCTTTTTCTTCTCGGGCTGGCCAGCTTTTGGCCAGGGAGGGCGCCAGCAGCATGGGCGCGACAATGCCCAGCAGCATCTGGTGGCGGCTGTGCGTCAGGGCGATGGCGACCAGCCCCAAGACCAGCGCCAGGCGGAAGGGCGGCACCGTTACCTTGCCGCTGCCGAATACGAACAATGCGGCCAGCAGCGCGATGGCGAAAGGCGAAAGCGTCGCGAAATCGGTCGGCTGCCATTCGCCGATATGGGCCAGGCTTTGCATCCCCGACAGCTTGAAGGGAAACAGCAGGCCTTCGATGCCGAACGGCGTCAGCAGCGCCGAGGCGCAGGCCAGAGCGAGGAACAGGTCCCATAGCAGCGCCGCTTTCACGCGGACGCGGGATTCGATCACGGCTTCGATCCCCAATGCCCCAGCCAGCGCCAGCCCAAAAGCGAAGCTGCCATGCAGGTTGGCCCAGAGTGGGATGATCGCGATCATCCACAAGGGCGGCGTGCGATCTCCTTCGCGCGCCGCGACCAGCCCCGCCGTCCACAATGCGAGCAGCGGCAACGACAACAGGTGCGGGCGCGCCAGAAGACTGCCGGTGACACAGGCCAGACCCAGCACCACCGCGACCAGCGCGGGAAGAAAATCCACCCGGCTGCGCACGGCATAGGCGGTGACGCCGGCGGTCAGTGCGGCGGCAAGGGCGAACAGCAGATGCACGCCCGGCCATCCGCCGCGCCAGCCCAGCGCCATGATGATCTCGGCCAGCCATTCCTGGGTGTGCCAGGGGGTTCCCGCCACGGTATAGGAAAAGACATCGGCGCGCAGCACTTGGCCGTGACTGAGCATCCATTCCCCGGCGCGGATATGCCAATAGGTGTCGCTGTCGTTCAGCAGCCCCGGCGAGAACGCCGCCAGCACGAAGGCGGCAAGGCCCGCGAACAGGGCAAAGATCAGGGCGGGGGAGGCGGTGCGGGGCATAAATTGGCTTTCGGATCGGCACACACTCTATAAGAGCAATCCTCACTTTAGATTTAAGGGCGTGGGGCCTCCTCCCCACCCTAACGTCCTGGATTACCTCAAAAAATGACGCCCGCCGCCCGCCTGCAAATGGCCATCGAGATTCTGGAAGGGCTGGAAAAGACCGGCCAGCCCACCGACCGCTTTTTGAAAAGCTGGTTTCGCATCCGCCGTTTCGCCGGCTCGAAGGACCGCCGGGCCATCGCGGAACAGGTGTTTTCGGTCCAGCGCCATCGCGCCAGTCATGCCCACCGCATGGGCATGGACACACCGCGCGCGCTGGTGATCGCATCGCTGGTCGAGGCGGGCGAGGATATCGGCGCATTGTTCATCGGCGGTACGTACGGCCCCGCGCCGCTGAGCGAAAGCGAGCAGCGCGTCATCGGCGCCGCGCCGCCTGCCGCGCCGGGTTGGGTGAAGGGTGAATATCCCCAAGCGCTGGAAGAAGACCTGCGCCGCGCCTTTGGAGATCACCTGGCCGAGGAGATGGCGGCGTTCATTGGCCGCGCCCCCACCGACATCCGCGTCAACACGCTGAAGTCATCGCGCGATGCCGTGATCGCGCAATTGACGGCGGACGGCCTGTTCTGCGCCCCCACGCCCTATGCGCCGCACAGCATCCGCATTGCGGGCGAGGCAGGCAATCTTTCCAAGTCGGCACTGTTTGAATCCGGCGCCTTTGAATTCCAGGACGAGGCGGCCCAGATCGCCTCGCTCCTGTGCGGCGCGCAGCCGGGGCAGCGCATCCTTGATCTGGCGGCGGGGGCGGGCGGCAAGTCCCTGGCCATCGCGGCGGCGATGAACAATAGCGGGGAGATTGTCGCCTGCGACACGCGCGGCGAGGCGCTGTTCGAACTGGAAAAACGCGCGGCCCGCGCCGGCGTCACCATCATCAAGACGCTTCCCCTCGATCATGGTCAGCCGTCGGGAGAATTCGACGCGGTGTTCGTCGATGCCCCCTGCAGCGGCACCGGCACCTGGCGGCGTCAGCCCGAACTGCGCTGGCGCATGACGGCAGCCCGGCTGGCGGTACTGATGGAAACCCAGGACAGGCTGCTGGACCAGGCGGCGGCGCTGGTGGCCCCCGGCGGGCGCCTGATCTATGCCACCTGTTCCATTCTGCCGTCCGAAAACCAGGACCGGGCCGCCGCCTTCCTGCTTCGTCATCCGGGGTTTTCGGCGCTGAATCTGGCGGAAAACTGGGGTTCCAATGCTCCCCCCGGCCTGGGTCCGGACTTCCGCGCCAGTCCCTTGCGGACCGGAACCGACGGCTTTTACTGCGCCGGTTTTCAGCGCCTCTGAGACCTATTTGGCGCATGGCTCGGGCGGGCAAAAATGGCTTATGTTGCGCCCATGATCCTCCGCGCGATTCCTGTTCTGGCCGCCCTGGCTTTGCTGACGGCCCATGTTATTGCTGCCCCCAGCAAACCTGCCCAGACCGCCTCCGTTACCGTCGAAAGCCTGCTGACCCAGGCCCGCGCCGCCACCGCCAAGGGCGAAGTGGAACTGGCGCTGCGCCTGGCCCAGTCGGCCATCGTCGCCGATCCGGCCCGGCCCACCTCCTATGTGGCGCTGGGTGATATCCATGCCGCCGCCGGCCAGCCCGACTATGCCCGCAACTATTACGAGGCGGCGCTGGAGATTGACCCCCAGTACCCCGCGGCGCTCCGTGCCATCGCGGCGCTGGACAAGACCAAGCCCGCCACCACGGCGAACGCCGCTCCATGAGCGTGTTGGTTCTGGATTTCGGCAGCCAGGTGACCCAGCTGATCGCCCGGCGCGTGCGCGAAGCCGGCGTCTATTGCGAGATCGTGCCCTACAACAAGGCGGATGAAGCGCTGGCGAAAAAGCCCAAGGCGATCATCCTGTCGGGTGGTCCGGCTTCCGTCTACGAAGAGGGCGCGCCGCGCGCGCCGCAATCCGTATTCGAAATGGGCGTGCCGGTGCTGGGCATCTGCTACGGCGAAATGACGATGTGCGCCCAGCTGGGGGGCAAGGTCGAAAGCCATGCCAACAAGGAATTCGGCCGCGCCGACATTCATGTGAAGACCAAGTCGCCGCTGCTGGAAGGCCTGGCCGAAAGCGGCAGCGAGCCGGTCTGGATGAGCCATGGCGACAAGATCACCGCCATCCCGCCGGGCTTTTCGGTGGTGGCGACATCGGAATCCTCCCCCTATGCGGTGATCGCCGATGAGGCGCGCCGCTTCTATGGCGTGCAGTTCCATCCCGAAGTGGTGCACACCCCGCGCGGCAGCACCCTGCTGGCCAATTTTGTGCGCACCATCGCCGGCATCGAGCCGGAATGGAACATGCACGCCTTCCGCGCCGCCATGGTCGAAAAGATTAGGAAGCAGGTCGGTACCGGCAAGGTGATCTGCGGGTTGTCGGGCGGGGTGGATTCGTCCGTCGCCGCCGTGCTGATCCATGAAGCGATCGGCGAGCAACTGACCTGCATCTTTGTCGATACCGGCTTGATGCGCAGCGGCGAGAGCGAGGAAGTCGTCTCGCTGTTCCGCAACCACTACAACATCCCGCTGATCCATGCCGATGCGCGGGAGATGTTCTTAGGCCGGCTGGCGGGCATCAGCGACCCGGAGCAGAAGCGCAAGATCATCGGCGCGGCCTTCATCGATGTCTTCGACAAGGAAAGCCACAAGGTCGGCGGCGCCGAATTCCTCGCCCAGGGCACGCTCTATCCCGACGTGATTGAGAGCGTTTCGGCCACCGGCGGGCCGTCCGTCACCATCAAGAGCCATCACAATGTCGGCGGCTTGCCGGACTTCATGAAACTGAAGCTGGTCGAACCCCTGCGCGAACTGTTCAAGGACGAAGTGCGCGCCCTGGGCCGCGAACTCGGCCTGCCGCCGGCTTTCGTCGGCCGTCATCCTTTTCCCGGACCGGGCCTGGCCATCCGCATCCCCGGCGAGATCACCGACGAGAAACTGGAAATCCTGCGCCAGGCCGATGTCATCTATCTCGACGAGATTCGCAAGGCCGGCCTCTACGACCAGATCTGGCAGGCCTTTGCCGTGCTGCTCCCCGTAAAGACCGTGGGCGTGATGGGGGACGGGCGCACCTATGATCACGTCTGCGCGCTACGGGCTGTCACCTCCACCGACGGCATGACCGCCGACTACTATCCCTTCGAGCACGCCTTCCTTGCCCGCACCGCGACCCGCATCGTCAACGAGGTGCGCGGCATCAACCGGGTGGTCTACGACATCACGTCGAAGCCTCCGGGTACGATCGAGTGGGAATAATAAAGGTATTATAAGTCATTGATTATGGGTCAGGACACATTGATTGATCCAATAGATGACTGTTGCAGCGATGCAGATGGCGGAGAAGAAGGTGTGGGCGCAGCGGTCGTATCGGGTGTGAATGCGTCGCCAGTCTTTAAGTTTGCCGAACATGTTCTCGATCTTGTGGCGCTGGCGGTAGAGAGTTCGGTCGTGGTCGATGGGTATTTTGCGGTTTGCCTTTGACGGGATGCAGGCGACAATACCCCGTTCGGCCAGGGCGTCGCGGAACCATCCGGCGTCGTAGCCTCTGTCGCCGAGCAAGGCCTTGGCTGGGGGGCAAGGCATCAAGCATGAGGGCTGCACCCTTGTAGTCGCTCATCTGACCTTCGCTAAGCAGCATCACCAGTGGGCGGCCATCGCCATCACATACCGCATGCAGCTTGGAGTTCAGGCCGCCCTTCGTGCGCCCGATGCGTCGGGGAACAGCCCTTTTTTGAGCAGAGTGGCAGCGGTACGGTGAGCCTTGAGGTGGGTGGCGTCGATCATCAGCCGGTCAGCTTTACCGCCCTTTCGCGCCAGTTCGGCAAATATCCGGTTGAACACACCTGACCTGCCTGGCTCTTTTTGTACCAAGCGAATTGATAGAACCTGGCTTGGAAAGGAGCGTGGCCATCGTCTTTGGCGCCGACAGCGAATACCCGCTGATCGCCGACATCACGGCGGATTTCGTCTATGCCCGCATCATGGGGACCCAGGCGAAAGAAAAGCTGGGCTATCCCAAAGCCGCGCTGACCAAGTGGGCCGGGCGCGCAACCGACTGGGCCAAAGGCGATTCTCCAAAATTGCCGCTGCTGGCGCCGCCCGCACCCAAAAAGAAGCACGATGTTTTCCTGTTCGTGATCAGCGGCGCCAAGGAGCGCAATCCGGCGGCGGCGCAGGCGATCATCGCCGCGCTTTAGGCATTGCAGTGCAGCATCGGCGGGCCGACTGGTGCAAGCACCATCACTGAACTAACATTTGCGCCGGACCACGCAGTGGGGGGCGGTCATGGGTAGAGCTGGGGAGGGCGATATGCCGAACAGGATCATACGTTCCGCCATGGGAAGCGCCGTGCTTGCTGTCCTGGCCATCATGGCCGTACCCGCCCAGGCCCAGAGCCGCACCGAAGCCGGCCGGTTCACGGTCGAGCATCCGACGCTGGAAAATCTGGGCTTCGAATGGGCGATCAAAGGCGATACCAATCGCAATGCCACCGTCGCGGTCGAGTTTCGCCCTGTGGGCGAAACCGCCTGGCGCAAGGCGTTGCCGCTGGTGCGTATCGGCGGCGAGCGCATTTTCCGCGACGTCGAAAACCTCAGCTACATCGTCCCGGATGGCTTTGCCGGCAGCATCCTGGGCCTTCAGCCCGGCACGGAATATGAGGCCCGCTTCACGCTGAGCGATCCAGAAGGCGTCTCGGGCCAAGCCACACAAATCGTGCGCGCCAAGACGCGTGTCGAACCGCAGCCCTATGCGGGGGGGCGGACCCTTCACGTCTATCCGCCCGGCTACAAGGGCGAGCGCAAGCAGCCCGCCTTCAACAGCCTGTTGCAGGCATATTACGGCGCGGGCTTGGGCGACTGGAGCGTGGTGTGGGAGCGCCGCGCCCAGCCCGGCGATACCATCCTGATGCATGCCGGCATCTACCGGAACGAACGCCTCAATTACGTCGACCCGATGGTGACGCCGTTTGACGGCACCATGTGGCTGACCCTGAAAGGCACGGCGGAAAAGCCCATCACCATCAAGGCGGCCGGTGACGGCGAGGTCATTATTGATGGGGCGGGAAATCACCGCCTGTTCGACGTGCAAGCATCGACGCATCACATTTTTGATGGGCTCACCTTCCGCGACACCGACGTCGCGATCTTCGCGGGCATGAAAGAGGTAGGCGGCGCGGTCGGACTGACCGTCAAGAACAGCCGCTTTGAGAATATCGGCTTTGGCGTGTGGACCGAATATGCGGGGTCGAGCGACTTTTACATTGCCGACAATGTCTTTCTGGGCCGCCCCGAGGCGCGCAACCTGCTGGTCGGCTGGAACCGCCAGTTCCGCCAGCCGGACGAGGCCGGTGGCGCCGCCGGCATCTACGGCTCGCACGAGATGCGCAGCTATTACGCCATCAAGGTCTATGGCCCAGGACATGTGATCGCCCACAATGCGATTGCCTATTTCCATGACGGTATCGGCATCTCGACCTATGGCACGCCCCCCAGCGATCCGCACCGCCGTGCCTCATCGATCGATATCTATGGCAACGACCTTCATATGTTCGGCGATGATTTCGTGGAAACCGACGGCGGCGTCCATAATATCCGCGTCTACAAGAACCGGGGCGTGAACGCGCCGCACAGCGGCTACAGTGCGCAGCCCGTCTTCGGCGGGCCGGTCTATTTCATTCGCAATCTTTCCTACAATGTTCCGAATGCCTTCAAGATCAACGCCAACCCCGCCGGCATCTTCATGTGGCACAACACGCTGATCGGGGAGCAGAACGGAGGCGCGGCTTCCAACATGCACTATCGCAACAACCTCTTCATCGGCCGGGGCGCGAACCAGGGCGTGATGCGGTGGGTAAATGCGAACACCGTCTTCAGTTCCGACTATAACGGCTACCGGCCCAATCCAGGCGCTACCGAGCAGTATCGCTGGCAGGCACCGAGCGGTACTGCGGTCTTCTCGACCCTTGCCGCGCTCAGCGCCGCCACCGGCCAGGAGCGGCACGGCGTCGAACTTGATCTGGGCGCCTTCGAGAGCATGACGCTGCCCGACCCGGCCAAGCGGCACCAGGTCCATCATGCGATGGACCTGACCTTCCGCCTGAAACCGGGTGGCAAGGCGGTGGACGCGGGCGATCCCATCCCGACCGTCAATGACGGGTTTGCGGGCGCTGCTCCAGACCTGGGCGCGCTCGAACTGGGCCAGCCCGAACCGCATTACGGACCCCGCTGGCTCACGACCCGGCCTTTCTATCGCTAGGTGGAAAGCCCGGGTGCCCGCTCCAGTACGGTGAGAATGATCGGTGCTGTCCTATGTCAGCTGACTTAGGACACCCGAAAGCTGAGTTAGGACAACCGGTTAGCTCCACGGCGGTTATTGCTTGCCGCCCCGGATCACCTGAAACTCTGCCATAGCCCGTTTCACCTGAGCCTGAGCGCCATCGCTCAGCGCGGCGTTAACAAGCTCCGTGACGCCCCAAACATGGTCCGTTATGCCCAGCTGCATGGCCGGGGTGATCCGCAGTGTCTCATGGACACGGCAGAAATTGTAATGGGTGGCGTACAGCGCCACCGCGGCACAGTGGTTTTCGTACTTCTTGGAGAAGCCATTGGAGAGCCGGGTTAGCCGACGCTGGGACATACGCAGGGTCAGGTTCTGCCGCTCGATGAAGCTGGTGGAAATCGTCTTGGGAGCCAAGTTAACCGGGTTCCGTGCGACCCGCACCAGCGTCTCCTTGGCGTAATAGTCATTGCCGGCGTCGGGCCCCTTGGCGATGATAACGGTCTGCTTGTCCACGATGCCGTGGGGAGCCTGTCCAACGAACGACAGGTCTACCGCCTTCAGGTAAGGCAGGTAGCCATCCGTTGAGATTTCAGGGTTTCCCAAGACCCGGTGGCGAAGGTCATCGGTCAGGCGCTGGGCGTTGCGGTAATTCCGCTTACCCACAAGCCAGGACAGGATCGCCTTGCCCGTCGAGTCCATGGCAGAATAGATGAACTGGTCCCCGACCGTGTCAGGGTCTTCAGCCCGGACGTTCTTTTTCTTCTTTTTGACGAAGCTCCAGACCTCGTCCAGCTCGCATCGGCTGACATGCAAATTGACCATCAGCTTGCCGTGGACGGCCGTACAGCCCTGTCCGACCTTCACCCCTAACCGCATGATGGTGTCGCGATGGATGCCTGTAAGGCGCTCCGTAGCCCGGGTGCTAACACCCTCCGTAAGTTGGGGCAATCACGGCTGATTTTTGGTCAGGAGATAGATTACTCACAGCGGTCAGTCCAGGTACGAGAAAGCCACCGGCCCATTGAAGGAGCTGCACGGCGCGAAGATTGCCTGTCTTTCGATAAATTTGGGCGGCCTTTGTCCGACGCATGGAATGGGTGCCATATACAACAGTGTCTAGGCCGGCAGCTCCCACCCAATTGTGAACCAATCGCGCGTACTGACGGATCGACAAATGATCCTTGGCCTGGAACCTGCTGGGAAAGAGATAATCGCTGGCACTTTTATTGGCTGAGCCAATCAGTGCTTCGAGTGCCGCACGCGTCTGCGGGCTGATTTCGAATTGCACCGGGCGGCCGGTCTTCTTCTGGATAATAGTGGCTCTTTCGCGGGCGCGTGATCCAACATAAACATCCTGA
This sequence comes from Pseudomonadota bacterium, assembly GCA_041178445.1. Taxonomy (GTDB): domain Bacteria; phylum Pseudomonadota; class Alphaproteobacteria; order Micropepsales; family Micropepsaceae; genus Rhizomicrobium. Next base: position 9,218 of record JBEGVG010000060.1, read on the forward strand.
ATCTTAAGACGGACCAAATCACAGGCTCGAAGCTTGCTATCAATCGCTAGATCGAAGAGCGCCACGTCTCGTCGGCTGCCATGAAGTTCAGTCTAACGCGGATGGCCCATACGTCCTTAGGCTTGAGGGGACGCTTCTGGCCGATTAGCTGGCCCTTATTCCACGGGCGGCCATCGGGGGCGGGCAAGGTCTGATCAGAGGGCATACAGATCTCCTGCATGCCAACCCTCCCGCCGCTTCATCAGCCCATTGCTGACCGGCTACGTTACGATTTTTCGGCTCCCGGCGAATGACCGCTTTTCACCCGAAGCGTCATTCGTCCCGGTTAGCCCAATGTCCGCTTTGCGCCGATTGTGTTGAAAAAGTCCTGCTTGAAGCCGCTCTGGGGTCCTGATTCACTTCTCCTGACGACAGGAGACGCGCGCGATGATGGGCGAACGGACTGTGATGCAGGAGGCGCTGTTCTACGGCTTTAGCCTGGAACGGCATGTCCCGAGTGATCACATGTTGCGGTCGATTGACCGGTTCGTCGATCTTTCGGGCGTTCGGGCGCGCCTTGAGCCGTACTACAGCGCGATGGGTCGGCCTTCGATTGATCCGGAGCTGATGATCCGGATGTTGCTGGTGGGGTACTGTTTTGGTATCCGCTCCGAGCGGCGCTTGTGCGAGGAAGTCCACCTCAACCTGGCCTACCGCTGGTTCTGCCGGTTAGGCCTGGACGCGGATATCCCCGACCATTCGACCTTCTCCAAGAACCGTCATGGCCGGTTCCGGGATAGCGATCTGCTGCGGCAGGTGTTTGAGACCGTAGTCGTACGCTGCATGGCGGAGGGGCTGGTGGGGGGCGAAGGCTTCGCGGTTGACGCCAGCGTGATTGCCGCGGACGCCCACCGTCAGCGCGGTGTAGCTGGAACCGGCGACCTGGACCCGAACTCAAATCGCGCGGTCACGCAGTATCTGGCCGTGCTCAATGATGCCGCGTTTGGCGGCGCAACCCCGGTCGAGCCGAAGTTCGTCTCCCTAACCGATCCTGCGGCCCGCTGGACCGCCGCCAGTGGCGGGCCTGCCTTCTACCTACGCCTATGCCGACAACTATCTGATCGATCTGAAGCATGCGGTGATCATGGACGTGGAAGCCACGACCGCCGTGCGTCAGGCCGAGGTCACGGCGGCCAAGACGATGATCACCCGCACTGCAGACCGGTTCGACGCATGGCCCACACGTCTGGCGGCCGACACGGGTTATGGCTCGGCCGAGATGCTTGCCTGGCTGGTGGATGAGCGCGCTATCGAGCCGCATATCCCGGTGTTCGACAAGTCCGGCCGGAAGGACGGCACGTTCTCGCGGGACGACTTTTGTTACAACCATGAGACAGACATCTACGTCTGCCCAGCTGGCAAGACGATGACCACGACTGGCACACTGACCGATGATGCCGCGCTGCTCTATCGGGCCAGCAAACATGATTGCGATGCCTGCGAGCTGAAGCCCCGGTGCTGCCCGAACGCCCCGGCGCGCAAAGTGCCACGCTCAATCCACGAAGCCGCCCGCGACAGGGCCCGCGATATTGCCAAGACCGACGCCTACCTGACCTCACGCCGAGAGCGCAAGAAGGTCGAGATGCTGTTCGCCCATCTCAAACGCATTCTCAGGCTTGGCCGATTGCGATTGCGAGGCCCCTGCGGCGCCCGTGACGAGTTCCTCCTCGCCGCCACCGCCCAAAATCTGCGCAAGATGGCCAAGTTGATCGCGATGCCA
>JBEGVG010000061.1:0-16686 GCA_041178445.1 Pseudomonadota bacterium
CTCGACAAGTACGTTTCGTACTTCAGCGCAGATTGCGTCGTGTCGGGCCTGAACGGCACGCCGACCGAAACCAGCCGTGAGGCCATCAAGGCGCGTTATGCCAAGGCCTTCGCCCAGTTTCCTGAGAACAAGGCTGAACTTCTGAATCGCATTGCCGTCGGCAATACCGTGGTGGATCACGAACTGGTGATCCGCGCACCCGGCGGCGAGCAGTTCGAGATCATCGCCATCTATACCTTCCGCGACGGGCTGATCGCCCGCGTCGATTTCGCAAAGTAGGACCATGTCGCTTCGCCGCCTCGCCCCGCCGGACGTCCAGCCCGCAAGTTTCGCGTTCAACGCGGAGAATGCGGCCTGGGCTGAGGCGACCATCGCGAAGTATCCGCAGGGCCGCCAGGCCAGCGCGGTGATCTCGCTGCTATGGCGCGGGCAGGAACAGGAAGGCTGGGTTTCGTACCCCATGATCGAGAGCATCGCCAAGATGCTGAACATGCCCTTCATCCGCGTGCTGGAAGTGGCAACCTTCTACACCATGTTCAACCTGCAGCCGGTCGGCACCCATCTGGTGCAGGTCTGCACCACCACGCCCTGCTGGTTGCGCGGCTCGGACGCGGTGGTAGAGGCCTGCAAGAAGCACATTCATCCCCACCCCCACACGGTTTCGGCGGACGGCAAGTTCAGCTGGATGGAAGTGGAATGCCTGGGCGCCTGCGTGAACGCGCCGATGCTGCAGATCGGCAGCGATTTCTATGAAGACATTGACGGCCCGATCACCGAACAGATGATCGCCGATCTGCGCGCCGGCAAGGCGCTCAAGCCGGGCCCGCAGAATGATCGCAAATCATCCGAACCCGAAGGCGGCGCGACCAGCCTGACCGATGCGTCGCTGTATGACGGTTCGATCATCGGCAAGTACAAGGTCGAACCGCCGGCCCCGCCGCAGCCCGCAAATACCGACGCCGATGCCAAGAAGCCGACCAAGGCCGCCAGCGACCGGGAAACGCCCAAGCAGAAACCGCCGGGAGCCGCCACCTGATGCTCGCCGACAAGGATCGCATTTTCACCAATCTCTACGGCCTGCAGGACCCCGGTCTTGAAGCCGCCAAGAAGCGCGGCCAGTGGGACAATACCAAGTCGATCCTGGCGCTGGGCCCGGATGGCATCATCGACATCATGAAGAAGTCCGGCCTGCGCGGCCGCGGTGGCGCCGGTTTCCCCACCGGCCTGAAATGGTCCTTCATGCCCAAGGAGGTGAAGGAGCGTCCACACTATCTGGTGGTGAACGCCGACGAGTCCGAGCCGGGCACCTGCAAGGATCGAGACATCATGCGCCACGATCCGCACACGCTGGTCGAAGGCTGCCTGGTCGCCAGCTTCGCGATGCGGGCCCATGCCTGTTACATCTATGTGCGCGGCGAATTCATCCGCGAGCGCGAGGCGCTGCAGCGCGCCGTCGATGAAGCCTATGCCGCCAGGCTGATCGGCAAGAACAACATCCATGGCTGGGATTTCGATCTCTATGTCCATCACGGGGCAGGGGCCTATATCTGCGGCGAGGAAACCGCGCTGCTCGAAAGCCTCGAAGGTAAGAAGGGCCAGCCGCGCCTCAAGCCGCCATTCCCGGCCAATGTCGGCCTCTATGGCTGCCCCACCACCGTCAACAATGTTGAGAGCATCGCGGTGGCCCCCACCATCATCCGCCGCGGCGCCGACTGGTTCGCCGGCATCGGCCGTCCCAACAATACCGGCACCAAGGTGTTCTGCATCTCGGGCCATGTGAACAAGCCCTGCAATGTCGAAGAGGAAATGGGCATTCCGCTGCGCGAACTGATCGAGCGTCATGCTGGCGGCGTGCGCGGCGGCTGGGACAATCTTCTGGCTGTCATTCCGGGCGGCGCCTCGGTGCCGCTGATGCCCAAGGCCACCTGCGACGACATATTGATGGACTTCGACAGCCTGAAAGCCGTGCAGACCGGCCTGGGCACGGCGGCCGTGATCGTGATGGACAAGTCCACCGACGTGATCAAGGCGATCCAGCGGCTGGCCTATTTCTACAAGCATGAAAGCTGCGGCCAGTGCACGCCCTGCCGCGAAGGCACCGGCTGGATGTGGCGGGTGATGACCCGCATGGTGAAGGGCGACGCCAAGGTTTCGGAAATCGACCTGCTGTACGAAGTCAGCAAGGAAATTGAAGGCCACACCATCTGCGCCTTGGGCGATGCGGCGGCCTGGCCGATCCAGGGGCTGATCCGGCATTTCCGTCCCGAAATCGAAAAGCGTATCGCCGACTTCTCAAAAATGGCGGCGGAGTAAGCCATGGCCACGCGCAAGCTGATCGTTGACGGCAAGGAAATCGAAGCGGAAGAAACGCTGACCCTGCTGCAGGCCTGCGAGCAGGCGGGTGCGGAAATTCCGCGCTTTTGTTTCCACGAGCGCCTGTCCGTCGCCGGCAATTGCCGCATGTGTTTGGTGGAATGGGTGGGTGCGCCCAAGCCGCAGGCGTCCTGCGCGCTGCAGGTCAAGGATATCTTCCCCAACAAGGACGGCACGCCGGCCAAGATCAACACCACCAGCCCTTACGCCCGCAAGGCGCGCGAAGGGGTAATGGAATTTCTGCTGATCAACCATCCGCTGGATTGCCCGATCTGCGACCAGGGCGGCGAATGCGACCTGCAGGACCAGGCGATGGGCTATGGCCGCGCCGCCTTCCATCGCTTCAACGAGAACAAGCGCGCCGTCGAAGACAAGTATATGGGCCCGCTGGTCAAGACCATCATGACCCGTTGCATCCAGTGCACCCGCTGCGTGCGCTTTGCCACCGAAGTGGCGGGTGTGCCCGACCTGGGCGCGACGGGCCGCGGCGAGGACATGGAAATCACCACTTATCTGGAAAAGGCGTTCGCGTCCGAACTCTCCGGCAATGTGGTGGACCTTTGCCCGGTCGGCGCGCTCACCTCCAAGCCCTATGCCTTCAATGCCCGCCCCTGGGAGCTGCGCAAGACAGAAAGCGTGGACGTGATGGACGCGCAGGGCTGCAACATCCGTGTCGACACCCGTGGTCCGCAGGTGATGCGGGTGCTGCCGCGCCTGAACGAAGAGATCAACGAGGAATGGATTTCCGACAAGGCGCGCCATGCCTGTGACGGGCTTTCGCGCCAGCGTCTCGACCGGCCCTATATCCGCACCGGCGGCAAGCTGAAGCCTGCCAGCTGGGCGGAAGCCTTTGCCGCGATCGCCGCCAAGGTAAAGGGCACCGCGCCCGACCGCATGGCCGCCATCGTTGGTGATCTGGCCGCCGCCGAGGAAATCAAGGCGCTCAAGGACCTGATGGGCGCCTTGCGCGTCGTCAATATCGATTGCCGCCAGGATGGCGCCAAGATCAAGGCGGGTCCGCGCCAGACCTATTTGTTCAATTCCACCATTGCGGGCGCGGAAGCCGCCGACGCCATTCTTCTGGTGGGCGCCAACCCGCGCTGGGACGCGCCGGTGCTGAATGCACGCATCCGCAAGGCCTGGCTGGCCAGCGATGTGAAGGTGGCCAATATCGGCCCAGCAGTGGACCTGACATACCCGGTCGAGCAGCTGGGTTCGGATATATCCGTGCTGGAACAGATCGCCAGCGGCAATCATGCCTTCGCAAAGGTTCTGGACGACGCCAAGCGTCCGATGATCGTGCTGGGTTCGGGCGCGCTGACCCGCAAGGATGGCGCGGCCATTCTGAAGCTGGCGGCCAGGATCGCCGGCGACAGCGGCATGATCGGCCCGGCGGGTTCGGCGGCCGAGGGCGGCTGGAACGGTTTCAATATCCTGCACACCGCTGCCTCGCGCGTCGCCGCGCTGGACCTGGGCTTTGTGCCGGGGTCCAATGGCCGCGATGTCGCCGGCATTGTCGATGGCGCCCAGAAGGGCGAAATCGACTTTATATATCTCTTGGGCGCCGACGAGTTCGACGTCGCCCATCTGGGCCGCGCCTTCATCGTCTATCAGGGCAGTCACGGTGATGCCGGCGCCCATCATGCCGACGTCATCCTGCCGGGCGCCGCCTATACCGAAAAGGACGGCCTGTATGTGAATTTCGAAGGCCGGGTGCAGCGCGGCCGCCGCGCCACCTTCCCGCCGGGCGAAGCCAAGGAAGACTGGGCGATCCTGCGGGCGCTGTCCGAAGTGCTGGGCGTGAAGCTTCCCTATGACGACCGCGCCGCGCTAATCGCCGCCATCGAAAAGCGGGCGCCGCATTTCGCCAACCTCAATGCAGCGCCGGTCCATGCCGATACGTCGGCGGCGACCTGGGGCGCGGTGGGCGAAAGCGGGACGCTGGAGAGTGCCCCGGTGACGCCGGGCATTGGCGATTACTATCTGACCAACCCGGTGGCGCGCGCCAGCGAGACCATGGCGCAGTGCAGCCGCAAATTTGTTTCCGGCTCCAGCAAGATGGCGGCGGAATAATGCTGTTCACCGACCTCTTCACCGGCCTTGGCATGAACCACTCCTTCGCGTGGTTCGTCAGCCAATTCCTGTCGATCCTGATCTTCGACGTGGTGCTGCTGGTGTTGATCGCCTATCTGCTGCTGGCCGACCGCAAGATCTGGGCGGCGGTGCAAATGCGCCGTGGTCCCAATGTGGTGGGGCCTTTCGGCCTGCTGCAGACCTTTGCCGACCTGACCAAGTTCCTGCTGAAGGAAGTCATTATCCCTGCGGGCTCCAACAAGGTCGTCTTCATGTTGGCCCCGCTGGTCACGGTAGTTCTGGCCTTTGCCGGCTGGGCGGTGGTGCCGCTGGACAAGGGCTGGGTCGTGGCCGACATCAATGTCGGCATCTTGTATCTGTTCGCCATGTCGTCGCTGGGCGTCTACGGCATCATCATGGCCGGCTGGGCGTCGAACTCGAAATATCCCTTCCTGTCGGCCCTGCGCGCCGCGGCCCAGATGGTTTCGTATGAAGTCTCCATCGGCTTTGTCATCATCACCGTGCTGCTGTTTGCGGGTTCCTTGAACCTGACCAAGATCGTGGAGGCCCAGGCCGGCGCCTCGATGCTGAGCTGGAACGTCTTTTCGATCCTGTTCCCCATGCTGCCGATCTTCTTCGTTTCGGCGCTGGCCGAAACCAACCGCCCGCCCTGTGATCTTGTGGAAGCGGAGAGCGAGCGGGTGGCGGGCTTCTGCGTGGAATAGTCCTCCACCCCCTTCCTGCTGTTCTGCCTGGGCGAGTATCTGGCCATCGTCCTGATGTGCGCGATGTGCTCGATCCTGTTCCTGGGCGGCTGGCTGCCGCCACTGGACATCTGGCCGCTGAACGCCATTCCGGGAATTTTCTGGTTCCTCATCAAGATCTGCTTCTTCTTCTTCCTGTTCGCGATGGTGAAGGCGATGGTGCCGCGCTACCGCTATGACCAGTTGATGCGTCTGGGCTGGAAAGTGTTCCTGCCGACGTCGCTTTTGTGGGTGGTGGTGACGGCGAGCTGGGTGCTCTTCGTTCGCCCGCACCTCTAGGAATGGCCATGAATTTCGATCGCACCGCGCGTCAGATTTTCTTCTGGGAGTTCATCCAGAGCTTCATTCTGACCATGCGCTATTTCTTCGCCCCCAAGGCGACGCTGAACTATCCCTTTGAGAAGGGTCCGCTGTCGCCGCGTTTCCGCGGCGAGCATGCGCTGCGCCGCTATGCCAATGGCGAAGAACGCTGCATCGCCTGCAAGCTGTGCGAGGCGATCTGCCCGGCCCAGGCCATCACCATCGAAGCCGAGCCGCGCGAAGACGGTTCGCGCCGCACCACCCGCTATGACATCGACATGGTGAAGTGCATCTATTGCGGCTTCTGCCAGGAGGCCTGCCCGGTGGATGCCATCGTAGAAGGGCCAAATTTCGAATTCTCGACCGAGACACGCGAAGAACTTTACTACGACAAGAACCGGCTGCTCGCGAATGGCGATCGCTGGGAACGGGAAATCGCCCGCAATCTGGAATTGGACGCGCCTTATCGTTAGGCAAATGGGTCGTTAGGCCCAGGGAAACGGAATGTTTGAAGCGACAGCCTTCTACTTCTTCTCGGCGATCCTGATTGCCAGCGCGGCCATGGTCATTGCCGCGCGCAATCCCGTGCATTCCGTGCTGTTCCTGATCCTGGCCTTCTTCAACGCCGCAGGCCTGTTTGTGCTGCTGGGGGCGGAGTTCCTGGCGATGATCCTGATCGTGGTCTATGTCGGCGCCGTCGCCGTGCTATTCCTGTTCGTGGTGATGATGCTTGACGTCGATTTCGCGGAACTGAAGCGCGGCAGCCTGCAATATCTGCCCTTCGGCGTGTTGATCGGCCTGATCCTGGTCGCGGAACTGGTGATGGCGGGCAGCGTGTGGGTGCTGAAACCGGCGTCGCAGGCGGCGCTGGCCAGCGCCACCCCGGCGGGCGTCACCAATACCGAAGCGTTGGGTCGCATCCTCTACACAGACTATGTCTATTACTTCCAGATCGCGGGCCTGGTGCTGCTGGTCGCCATGATCGGCGCCATCGTGCTGACCCTGCGTTCGCGTCCCGGCGTGCGCCGCCAGGTGATTTCAGACCAGAACGCCCGCACCGCCGCCACGGCGGTGGAAATGGTGGACGTCAAGCCGGGAGAGGGTGCCTGATGATTGGCCTCACCGAATACCTCACCGTCGCCGCGATCCTGTTCACCATCGGGGTGCTGGGCATTTTCCTCAATCGCAAGAACATCATCATCATCCTGATGTCGGTCGAGCTGATCCTCTTGGCGGTGAACATCAATTTCGTCGCCTTCTCGGTCTATCTGGGCGATCTGGTGGGCCAGGTCTTCGCGCTGTTCGTCCTGACCGTGGCGGCCGCCGAAGCCGCCATCGGCCTGGCCATTCTGGTCGTCTATTTCCGCAACCGCGGCACCATCGCGGTTGAGGACGTCAACATGATGAAGGGCTAGCATGTACGCCGCCATCGTCTTCCTGCCGCTTCTGGGCTGCGCGATCGCGGGCCTGATGGGCCGCGTGATCGGCGCGCGCGCCAGCGAGCTGGTGACCACCGGCTTGCTGTTCGCCTCGGCGGCGCTGTCGGTGGTGGCGTTCGGCCAGGTGGCGCTGGGCGGCGGCGAGACACAGATCATTCCGATCCTGTCCTGGATTCATTCCGGCAGCTTCGTGGCCGACTGGACCGTGCGGGTCGATACCATTACGGCGGTGATGCTGGTGGTGGTGACAGGCGTTTCCTCGCTGGTGCATCTCTATTCCATCGGCTACATGCACGAAGATCCGCATCGGCCACGGTTCTTCTCGTATCTGTCGCTGTTCACCTTCGCCATGCTGATGCTGGTGACCTCGAACAACTTCCTGCAGCTCTTCTTCGGCTGGGAAGGGGTGGGCCTGGCGTCCTACCTGCTGATCGGATTCTGGTACACCAAGCCGTCGGCCAATGCCGCCGCGATGAAGGCCTTTATCGTCAACCGGGTCGGCGACTTCGGTTTCGCGCTGGGCATCTTCGGAATCTGGACGGTGTTCGGCACCCTGGATTTCGACGAGGTCTTTGCCGCGGCCCCGTCCATGGTCGGCAGGACCTTTGAGTTCGCCGGCATGTATCCGGACATTCTCACCACCCTCTGCCTGCTGCTGTTCGTGGGCGCGATGGGCAAGTCGGCGCAGCTGGGTCTGCACACCTGGTTGCCGGACGCGATGGAAGGCCCGACTCCGGTCTCCGCCCTGATCCATGCCGCCACCATGGTCACGGCGGGCGTGTTCCTGGTCTGCCGCTGCTCGCCCATGTTCGAACTGTCGCCATTCGCGCTGCAATTCGTCACGATTGTCGGCGCCAGCACGGCCTTCTTCGCCGCCACGGTCGGCCTGTTCCAGAACGACATCAAGCGGGTGATCGCTTATTCAACTTGCTCGCAGCTGGGCTACATGTTCGCCGCCGCGGGCGTGGCCGCCTACAACGCCGCCATGTTCCATCTCTTCACCCACGCCTTCTTCAAGGCGCTGCTGTTCCTGGGGGCAGGCTCGGTGATCCATGCCATGCATCACGAGCAGGACATGCGCAAAATGGGCGGCCTGGCTAAGGCCATTCCCTTCACCTGGGCAATGATGCTGATCGGCAATCTGGCGCTGACAGGCGTGGGCATCCCGCTGCTGCATGTCGGCTTTGCCGGCTTCTATTCCAAGGACGCCATCATCAATTCTACCTTCGCCGCCCATACCGGGGTCGGCTCCTACGCCTTTACGTTGCTGCTGCTCGCCGCCGGCATGACCAGCTTCTATGCCTGGCGCCAGTTCCTGCTGACTTTCCACGGCCCCTATCGCGGCGATGCAGCCGTGGCCGATCATGGCCATCAGCCGGCGGACGATCATTCGCATGATGAACCTTTGGATGACGACCATGGCCATCATGAGCATCATGCCCCCAAGCTCAGCGAAGTGCATGAATCGCCGCTGGTGATGCTGGTGCCGCTGGGCGTGTTGGCGCTGGGCGCGCTGTTCTCAGGCGGCGCCTTCTTCCATTACTTCCTGGGCGAGGGCGCGGCTGGCTTCTGGCGTGCATCGCTGGTGGTACATGAAGGCCATGGCCATTTGCCGCTATGGGTGGAGTTCGCGCCGCTGGTGGTCACCATCATCGGCTTCCTCATCGCCTATTACTATTACATCCTGCACCCCAAGCTGGCGGCGGCGATCCAGGCCAAGCAGAGCCCGATCTACCTGTTCTTCTACAACAAGTGGTACTTCGACGAACTGTATGACCTGATCTTCGTGCGCCCGGCGCTGAAGCTGGGCCGCTTCCTGTGGAAGCGCGGCGACGGCACGGTGATCGACGGGCTGGGTCCGGACGGCATTGCCGCGCGCGTGCTCGATGCGACCCGTGGTGCGGTCAAGCTGCAGACCGGCTATCTCTATCACTACGCATTGGCGATGCTGCTGGGCGTGGTTGCGCTGGCGACATGGTTCGTCGTCCAGGGAGGCGCGCCATGAGCCTGCCCATTCTTTCGCTTTGCACCTTCGTCCCGCTGCTGGGCGCGCTGGCCATCCTGTTGATGCCAAAGCCCGACAGCGCCCGCTGGATCGCGCTGGGCACCACGGTTGTGGTATTCGTGCTGTCGCTGGCGATGTGGGCCGGTTTCGACAATGCCAATCCCGGCTTCCAGATGGTCGAAAAGCTGGAATGGCTGGGCGGCGGCATTTCCTATCACATGGGTGTGGACGGCATTTCCATGCTGTTCGTGGTGCTGACCGCGGGCCTGATGCCCTTCTGCATCCTGGCCAGCTGGCAATCGATCGAGACCCGCGTCGCCGAATATATGGTCGCCTTCCTGGTGCTGGAGACCATGATGATCGGCGTGTTCTGCGCGCTCGATCTGGTGCTGTTCTATGTGCTGTTCGAGGCTGGCCTGATCCCCATGTTCCTGATCATCGGGGTGTGGGGCGGCAAGCGGCGCGTCTATGCCAGCTTCAAATTTTTCCTCTACACCTTTGTCGGCTCGGTGCTGATGCTGCTCGCGATCATGGGTATGTACTGGTACGCCGGCACCACCGACATCGTGGCGCTGCTGGACAATCCCAATTTCCCACCCCAGATGCAGACTTGGCTGTGGCTGGCCTTCTTCGCCAGCTTCGCGGTCAAGATGCCGATGTGGCCGGTCCATACCTGGTTGCCGGACGCGCATGTCGAAGCGCCCACCGCCGGTTCGGTCATCCTGGCGGGCATCCTGCTCAAGATGGGCGGCTACGGCTTCCTGCGTTTCTCGCTGCCCATGTTCCCGGTGGCGACCGAAATGTTCGCGCCGATGGTCTTCACCATGAGCGTGATCGCCATCATCTACACCTCGCTCGTCGCCCTGGCGCAGGAGGACATGAAGAAGCTGATCGCCTATTCGTCCGTTGCCCATATGGGCTTCGTCACCATGGGCATCTTCACCGTCAACCATCAGGGCATCGAGGGCGGCATCTTCCAGATGCTCAGCCATGGCGTGGTATCGGGCGCGTTGTTCCTGTGTGTCGGCGTGGTCTATGACCGGCTCCACACCCGCGAGATCGCCGCCTATGGCGGATTGGTCAACCGCATGCCGCTCTATGCCGCCGTTTTCCTGGTCTTCACCCTGGCCAATGTCGGTATGCCGGGCACCAGCGGTTTTGTCGGAGAGTTCCTCACCATGCTGGGTGCCTTCCTGCACAATAGCTGGATCGCGATTTTTGCCGCCACCGGCGTGATCCTGTCGGCCGCCTATGCGCTGCTGCTTTATCGCCGTGTCGTGTTCGGGGCACTGGTCAAGCCGTCGCTCAAGACCATCCAGGACTTGTCGGGGCGCGAGATCGCTCTGCTGGCGCCGCTGGTGATCATCACCATCGCGCTGGGCGTCTATCCCAAGCCGGTGTTCGACGTCACCACCCCGGCTGTGGCCAAGCTGATCAGTGACAACAGGGCGGCGTTGGCGGCGCATCACGCGCCCAAATTGGCAATCGTGCAGAAGGAAACCGCACAGTGAATATATGTGCTGACCTGATGGTTCTGCTTCCCGAACTGATCCTGGCGGTCGGCGCCATGGCGCTGTTGCTGGCCGGTGCGATCGGCGGCGAGAAGACCGCGCCGCTGATCAGCTGGGGCGCTATCGCGCTTCTGGCGGCGGCGGGCGTGGCTATCCTGCTGGGCCCGGAACAGGCCACCGCCTTCAACAACGCCTTCATCGCCGACGGTTTTTCGCGCTTTGCCAAGTTGCTGATATTGGCGGGCGCGGCGCTTAGCATTCTGCTGGCCGAGGAATATTTCGCGCGCCTTAACCTGTCGCGTTTTGAGCTGCCGGTGCTGATGGTGATCGCATCGCTGGGCATGATGCTGATGGTGTCGTCGGGCAGCTTCCTGTCGCTCTATATGGGGCTGGAGCTGCAATCCCTGGCGCTGTATGTGCTGGCCTCGTTTAACCGCGACAATCTGCGCTCCACCGAAGCAGGCCTGAAATATTTCGTCCTGGGTGCGCTGTCCTCCGGCATGCTGCTCTATGGCATCTCGCTGATCTATGGCTTTACCGGTTCGGTCGAATTCGCCGCCATCGCCTCGGTCATCGCCGCCAATGGGGCGAGCCTGGGCGTGATCTTCGGCATCGTCTTCGTGATCGCGGGCCTCGCCTTCAAGGTCTCCGCCGTGCCGTTCCATATGTGGACGCCCGATGTGTATGAAGGTGCTCCCACGCCGGTCACCGCCTATTTCGCCACCGCCGCCAAGGTCGCGGCGCTGTGCCTGTTCCTGCGCGCCATCCTGATCCCGTTCCCCGAGCTGATCACCCAGTGGCGCCAGATCATCATCTTCATCTCGGTCCTTTCCATGGTGCTGGGCGCGGTGGCCGCCATCGGCCAGACCAACATCAAGCGCCTGATGGCCTACAGCTCGATCGGTCACATGGGCTATGCGCTGCTGGGCCTGGCGGCGGGTACCACTTTGGGCGTGCGCGGGGTGCTGATCTATCTGGCGGTCTATGTCGCCACCAATATCGGCGTCTTTGCCTGCATCCAGGCGATGCGCCGCGAAGGCAAGTCGGTGGAGAATATTTCCGATCTGGCTGGCCTCGCGCGCACCGACCTGAAACTGGCGGTGCTGTTCTCGATGCTGTTCCTCAGCCTGGCGGGCCTGCCGCCGCTGGCCGGCTTCATCGCCAAGTTCTACATCTTCCTGTCGGCGATCGAGGCGGGTTTGATCTGGCCGTCGGTGATCGGGGTGCTGGCCAGCACCGTGGGCCTTGTCTATTACCTGCGCCTGACCGCCATCATGTTCTTTGAGGAACCGGCGCCGGCGCTGGACAAGGGGCGGGCCTTCGGTTCGACCGCGATCATGCTGGCCTCCGGCGCGGTGACCTTGGCGCTGCTGGTGGCGCCGTCGCCACTGATCAATGCCGCCGACGCTGCCGCCAAAGCGCTGCTTCCTTGAACGCCTGGCCCCAAGGCTATGCCTTGGCGCGCCACGCCGAGCTTGATTCCACCAACAGCGAAGCGCGTCGTCTTGCCGAAAAGGGCGAGGCGGATCCCTTGTGGATCATCGCGGAAAGGCAGACCGCCGGGCGTGGCCGCCGCGGCCGCAGCTGGGAAACCCTGCCTGGAAATCTCGCCGCCACGCTGTTGTTGCGCCCGCAGGCACCGCCCGGTCCGGTGGCGCAACTGTCCTTCGCCGCCGCGCTCTCTGTGGCCGATGTGGCATCGCATGTCGCGCCCGAGGCCTCTGTGACCGTCAAATGGCCCAATGACGTGCTGGTCGAGGGCAAAAAGGCCGCCGGCATCCTGCTGGAATCCGGAGAAGGCTGGCTGGCCGTGGGTATCGGTATCAACCTGGCCGCTGCTCCCGAAGGAACCGAATTCCCCGCCACCGCGCTTGCGGATTTCGCGCCCCCGCCATCGCCGGACGAGGCCCTGACCCTGCTCGCCGCGCGCTTCGCCCACTGGTATGCTGACTGGATGAGCGGCGGTTTTGAGACATTGCGCACGGCCTGGCTGGCGCGGGCCGGCGGGCTGGGCCTTCCCATCCGCGCTCGGCTGCCCCACGAGACCCGCCATGGCGTGTTTGAAGGCATAGATGCCAGCGGCGCGCTGCTGTTGAACGAGCAGGGCCGGATTTCGGCGATCGCGGCGGGCGAGGTGTTTTTCTGATGCTGCTCGCCATCGACGCCGGCAATACCAACACCGTTTTTTCCGTCTATGACGGAAAAGAGGTTCGCGCCGAATGGCGCACCATCACCGACAAGACCCGCACGGGCGACGAATATGCCGGGACCCTCTCGCCCCTGCTGCAGATTCAGGGCTTGGCCTTCAGCGACATTTCAGAAGCGATCATCGCGACGGTGGTGCCGGCTGCCCTGTTCGACCTGCGCCAGCTCTGCCGAAAATACTTCAAGTGCGAGCCGTTGGTCGTGGGTGATCCGGAACTCGATCTTGGGATCAAGGTCAATGTCGACCGGCCGGAAGTCGTCGGCGCCGACCGGCTCGTCAACACCATCGCGGCCCATGAACGCTACCAGGGCGCCCTGATCGTGGTGGATTTCGGCACCGCCACGACCTTCGATATCGTGACGGCGAATGGCGACTATGAAGGCGGCGTGATCGCGCCGGGGGTGAATCTGTCCGCCGCGGCCTTGCACAGCGCGGCGGCCATGCTGCCCCGGGTTGCGATTTCGCGCGCGCAAAGCGTTATCGGCAAAGACACGGTTCCGGCGATGCAGTCCGGCCTTTACTGGGGCTATATCAGCCTGATCGAGGGACTGGTGAAGCGCATCAAGGAAGAATTCGGCGCGCCGATGACGGTGGTGGCCACCGGCGGCCTGGCCAATGTGTTTCACGCCCAGACCGAAGCGATTGACCATTACGATCCCGACCTGACCATGCGCGGACTGATGCTGATCCACGCCGCCCAAAAGGCGAAAAAGGCCTGATGGATCGCTTTTCCGATAAGGATGAATTGGTCTTCCTGCCGCTTGGCGGTTCGGGCGAGATCGGCATGAATTTCAATGCCTATGGCTTCGGCCCGCCCGATGACCGGCAATGGATCATCGTCGATTGCGGCGTGCTGTTCGGCCGCGAAGGCAGCTTGCCGGGCGTGAATATGCTGATGCCCGACATCCGCTTCCTGGCCGAGCAGCGGGAGAATGTGCTGGGCATCATCGCCACCCATGCGCATGAGGATCATATCGGCGCCATCGCGCCCTTGTGGCCAAGCTTGCGTTGCCCGATCTATGCCACCCCCTTCACAGCCCGGCTGATCACCGGCAAGCTGGACGAGGCGGGGCTGTCCTCCAAGGTCCATGTCAAGGAAGTGCCGGTGGGCGGGCAGATGACGCTGGGGCCCTTCACGCTCGATTTCATCTCCATCACCCATTCGATCCTGGAGCCCAACCTGCTGGCGATCAGGACGCCGCTGGGCGTGGTGGCCCATACCGGCGACTGGAAGATCGATCCCAATCCCATGCTGGGCGAGGCGACCGACGCGGCCGCCCTTGAGCAGCTCGGCAATGAAGGCGTGCTGGCGCTGGTCTGCGATTCCACCAATGCGCTGGTGCCCGGCAGTTCGGGCTCGGAAAGCAAGGTGCGCGAAAGCCTGACCGAACTGATCGGCACCTTGAAGGGCAGGGTCGCGGTGACTGGGTTTGCGTCGAATGTCGCGCGGCTCGATACCGTGGCCCGCGCGGCCAAGGCGCATGGCCGGCGCATCGCCCTGGTCGGCCGTTCGATGCAGAAGATGGTCAGCGCCGCGCGGGAAACCGGCTATCTGAAAGACTTTCCCACCGTGCTGGACGAGACCGAGGTGGCCGACCTGCCGGCGCACAAGGTCCTGTATCTGTGCACCGGCAGCCAGGGCGAGCCGCGCGCCGCGCTGGCCCGCATCGCCGACGTCAATCATCCCCATGTGCAGCTGGCGCAGGGCGATGCGGTGATCTTTTCCAGCCGTGTCATTCCGGGCAACGAGCTGGCCATCGGGGAAATGCAGAACAAGCTGGCGGCCCGGGGCGTCGAACTGCTGACCGCCGAAGACCATTTCGTTCATGTCAGCGGCCATCCCTGCCGTGACGAGCTGGCCCAGATGTATCGCTGGATCCGCCCCAAGCTCGCATTGCCGGTACATGGTGAGATGCGCCACCAGATGGCCCATGCCAGGCTGGCGCGCGAGCTGCAGGTGCCCCAGGCCATGGTGCCGGAAAACGGCCAGATGTTCCGCCTCGCCCCTGGGCGGCCCGAACTGATCGACGAAGTGCCGGCGGGCCGCATTCACCTGGACGGCCGCCTTCTGGTGGCGGAAGGCGATGGGCTAGCCAAGGACCGCCGCGCCATGGGTTTTGCCGGATTGCTGGTGGTGACGCTGGTGGTGGATCACAAGGGCCGCGTCGCCGCCGATCCGGTGGTGCTGGGCGAAGGCATGCCCGAGGCGGTGGAAGAGGCGGTGCTGAAAGCCGTCGAAGGCACCATCGCCCGCAACAAGGGCAGCGACCCCGACAATCTGGCGGAAAATATCCGCCGCGCCGCGCGCAGAGCCGCGCATGATGCGTGGGGCAAGAAACCGATTACGCGCGTCTTGGTGTCAGAGGTATGAGCGTCATCTGCCGCGCCGGTAACCGAACTTTGAGGGCTCATGGTCATGCTTGAGGCTGGCGTCCATATATCCATTCTCATTAGTGCTTTTGCGGTGATCTGGTTCATCGCGCTGTTCTGCCTCTTGCCCGTGGGGCTGGGGGCGGAGCGCGATCCCGAAACCGGCGCGCCGCTGAAGCCCATGCTGAAGAAGAAAATGCTCTGGGCCACCGGCATCGCCTTTGTGCTGTGGGCGTTGTTCTACGCCTTTATCGGGTTTGGCTGGCTGGAGCTTTAACCGGCCAATGGATCATGTGCGCTTGCGCCGATTATTGGACGAACCGCCCGCCAGTCCTGCCTGGCCGCCGAATGTAAATCCTGCTCCGTTCACCTCGGACAATGCCCGGCTGGTGCATGAACTTCTGACGCTGGGCTATGAGAGCGGCGGCGGCACGGTACCCAAGTTCGAGCAATGGTGGGAGAATCTCCACTGACAGCGAATATGATCCCACACTCTGCTTCACTGCATTTTCTGCCGGAACACTGATCGGCGTGGCGCAATGCTGGACGTCCGGTTATGTGAAGGATCTGGTGGTTCACCCATTCTGGCGCCGCCAGGGTGTTGCCACGGCCTTGTTGCTGCAAAGTTTTCACGTCTTTCGAAAACGTGGTGCGTCACGAGTGGAGTTGAAGGTTGAGACCGGTAACGAGGGCGCTATGACCTTTTACAAGAAACTGGGTTTCGTCTCAGCCTGAGAAGGCCACTTTCGCCGTGAAAGCGACGGCTATGATCGCCACGCCGGGGCCTACCTCCCGCCACCGTCCCGTCAGCAGCTTGATCCCCGCAAAGGCGATGAAGCCCATGCCGATGCCTTCGGCGATGGAGAAGGTGAAAGGGATCGCCAGCGCCGTGACCAGCGCGGCCAGGAACAGCACCGCCACCGTCACCGCCACCAGGCCGGTCTTGCCGCCGACCCCGGCCGCGCTTTCGATATAGGCGGTGACCGGCGAGGTGCCCAGCACAGCCCCGATCAGGCTGCCGCTGGCGTCGCTCACCAGCGCCTTGCGGCCATTCTTCAGCTTGCCGTTCTCCATCAGCCCGGCCCGCGCCCCCACCGCCGTCAGCGTGCCCGACGCATCCAGCAGGTTGAGGAACAGGAAGGTCAGCACCACGCCCGTCAGCACGCCGGCGGCGGCATCGCCGGGGAAATGCAGCTGCAGGAAAGTGGGCGCGATGGAGGGCGGGGGCGCGCTCAGCTCCGGCAGCGGCTGCAGCCCCAGCAAAAGAGCGCAGGCGGTGGCGGCCAGAATCCCGATCAGCACCGCGCCGGGTATCTTGCGCGCCCACAGCGCCGCGATCAGCAGCAGGGCGCCGGCCGCGATCAGGGCCTTGGGATCGGACAGGTCGCCGGGCTGGAGCAGGGTGCTGGGATTGTCCACCACCCATCCCGCACCCTGAAAGCCGATCAGGGCGAGAAAGAAACCGATCCCGGCGCCGATGGCGCGTTTCTGGCTTTGCGGGATGGCGTTCACCAGCCATTCACGCGCCGGGCTGGCCGAGAGAGCCACGAACAGGATGCCCGCGACGAACACACAGCCCAGCGCCAGCCGCCAGTCGCCCGCCAGCAGCGGCACCACGGTAAAGGCGAAGAAGGCGTTCTGGCCC